>WGDO01000034.1 GCA_015493225.1 Patescibacteria group bacterium | reverse complement strand
TAAAACAACATAATGACATTTTTAAAGAGTATTATCAGAGACTGATTAATGATGGAAAGCATTATTTTACAGCTGTTATTGCTACTGCTCGTAAATTTCTTTATTATTTTTTTAAGGTACGGGTTGACTTTTCCTTATAACTTGTCTTTATGAAAGGGGGAGGCCAAGGAAATCCCCCCTCAATCCCCCCTTTACAAAAGGGGGTAGCTGGAGAATAAAATTTGACCCCCTTTATCCCACTTCGCCAAGGCTACGAGGGACAGGAGCCGGGGGTAGCTGAGTAATATTTTCCAGTTTATATTTTCCTTCCTCTCTGGTTTGGGGAGTGACTGTTAATTTGCTAATTTGGGATACTATTCTTTGGCCGTTCGCTTTTCGTTCTAACTGAATGATAGTACTAATTGCCCCAATAATTTGTTGACGAATAGCCAAGAGAGGTAATTGCAAGTCGCCCATTAAAACCATTGTTTCCAGGCGAAGTAAAGTTTCCAGGGGAGCGTTGGCATGAACAGTCGTTAGTGAGCCTTGATGACCAGTGTTCATCGCCTGAAGCATGTCAATTGCTTCGGGGCCACGAATTTCTCCAACGATAATTCGGTCCGGACGCATTCGCAGAGCATTTTTTACTAAATCCCTAATTTCAATGGCTCCCTTTCCTTCCATATTGGCTGGGCGACTTTCCAGGGAAATTAAATGGGAATGTTGTAGTTGTAATTCAGCCGAATCTTCAATGGTGATAATTCGTTGAGAATTATCTATGTATTGAGCCAGGGCATTTAATAAAGAAGTTTTTCCGGTACCGGTTCCTCCGGAGATAATAATATTTTCTTTTTTCTTAATACTGTCAATAAGAATTTTTTTAGTGTTTTTATCGATGGAGCCCATTTTGACTAATTCATCTAGAGTAAAAGGAGTACGAGAGAATTTTCTAATGGTTAAGGTTGGTCCGGTTAGACTGAGTGGAGGAATGATAGCGTTAATTCTAGAGCCATCTTCCAGACGAGCGTCAACCATAGGGCTACTTTTATCAATTCGTCTTCCAATGGGGCTAACAATACGGTTTATAATGTTTAGGAGTTCTTCTTCACTGTGAAAAAAAAGTTTAGTCTTTTCTAAAACACCATTTTTTTCTATAAAAATAGAATCAATACCGTTGACCATAATCTCACTAATTTGTTCGTCGTCTATTAATTCCTGAAGTGGTCCTAGTCCCTGGATACGATTAATAACGTTATCAATAATTTTGTTAATGATATTTTTTGGGAAAACTAAATCTTCTTGACGAATAATCTCTTTGATTTTTTGACGCAAAAAATTTGTATCTTTAATGATTTGATCATTTAAAAGATATTCTTGTTCCAGGAAGGAAAATAATTTTTTCCAAAGGATTGTTTCTAGTTGTTGGAGATTGTTTAACATAGTAGTTTGTTGTTAAGATGTTGATTTTAGTTCCCCTCCTTTGTAAAGGAGGGGTTAGGGGTGGATTTAAATTCTTAAAATCCCCCCTCAATCCCCCCTTTACAAAGGGGGGAAGCTACAGAAGTCCCCCCTCAATCCCCCCTTTACGCAGGGGGTGATAAAAAAATTAGGATGATAGTAGTTTATCAATAATTTTTCTTATCTCTTTACTATAAGCCAGGCGTTTGTTTTCGGTGATGGGTACGCCTAGTAAAATATTATCCCAGGTGGCATTTATTTCGGTGGGAAGAGACCCAATAATTGTTTCCGGGAAAATTCCAGTTAATTCTTTAAATGAAAATTTATCGGCTTGGTTACAAATTATTTTAATTCGTTCTTTGTCGGTTCTGGTTTGAATATTTTTTAGATAGGCGTTTGTTTTAAGTACAGCTGAATTATCAATATTTGTTACTACTAAAATATTTTGCAAAAATGGTTTAATCAGGTGAAGCAATTTCCTGTTATTTTTCTCAGCATCAATAATAATATAGTCGTAGGATTGAACGGCTTTGGTAATCACTTTTTGATAGAGAATATTTAATTTTTTTGGTGAATAGTATTCTGTTGGTGAAAGTAAAACATTGAGTTTATTTATCTGGTAGGTCACTTTATCAAAAATATTTGAAATATTTTTTTCGTGAGTATTTTCTTTTAAAAACATATCCAGATTAAGAATTGTTTTTTGGTGTTTAATACCAAAAAATGTTGCCACATCGGATAGCTGATTGGCATCTAAAAACAGTATTTTTTTATTTGGCATTACTTTAGCGAGAGTGTTGGCCAGATTGGTGGAAAATAGGGTGGCGCCGACTCCTCCTTTGGCGTGGGTGATGTAAAATATTTTTGCTGACATATTTTTGTTGATTACTGATTTAATTAGAGTCTTTTTAATTTCCTCTTTATCCCACTTCGCCTAAACGGCTATGCGGGACAAGCGTCGGGGGTAGCTACTTGACTATAATATTTAATAATAATTTCAGGGCTTTAGCGGACATTAAATTTTTAGCCTGTTCTTGATTAACCTCTAAAACTAGATGCCCACTTTGATCATAATCTCCCTTTTTCACAACTTTTAAAACCTTAGCATTTTGAATTGGTAATTGTGCTTCGGCTTTTAAAATTTCACCTTGTTCGGTTTTTACTTTATGTGATTCGCTGGCAATAATATCGATGACATCTCCGGCTTTAATATCTGGTACTGGGGCAGTTAGCCAATCAAAGCCAACGGAAATGGCTACCTGGTTATCGGCAATTTGAGCACTGATGGAATCGGGATTGGTAATTTCTTTGAAAAATTGAGAAACAATAATTTGGTTTTTGGAAATATCAACCAAACTGGTTTGACCAATAATATCTTGAGGATTGGTTATGGCGTTACTGGGGATTTGGTCGCGACGAATTTTTCTAAACTGAAAAATATCTTTTTGGGCTTTAGTGTTTTTAGGAATATTTTTGGAAGTAATTACTACTTCAACCAGTTCAGAATTTTTTTGAGCTCGATGTAATAATTGATAACCATTAAGAGCAACGAAAAATGCTAGAAGAATAGCTATTAAAAAATAGATAATTTTTTGACGGTTGAATTTTTTTGACCAGTCAATGGTAGTTAGGGGTAGATTATTTTTCATGGTGATTAGTTAGTTATTAGTTTATTTTTTCTGGATAAAGGGAGTTTTCGGTTTGTTACTTAAAAACCCCCGAAGCCTGAACAAATTCTTTTTAGCCCGCTCCGCTGAAGCTACGCGGGCTAAAAATAATTTGTTCATCCTTCCGCCCCCTTTATAAAGACAAGTTATAAGGAAAAGTCAACCCGTACCTTAAAAAAATAATAAAGAAATTTACGAGCAGTAGCAATAACAGCTGTAAAATAATGCTTTCCATCATTAATCAGTCTCTGATAATACTCTTTAAAAATGTCATTAT
>WGDO01000033.1 GCA_015493225.1 Patescibacteria group bacterium | reverse complement strand
AGCTGGAAATACCCGGATGTATCACATTATTTTATTGATTTTCTGATTGGTCCAGCTAATTGATTGAATGCTAACCTCAACTCTGATATATATATATATATCCTTAATTGGTAAAACTGATTAAAGATGAATATATGTGTATCAGGAAAGGCGTCGCAGAATCAAATTTTGCGATGCCTTTTTTAATACGCAAAACAAAATATTTTCAACAAAAATCAAACAAAAACCGGTGTTTCCTTTTAACCATATAAGGTAACGGTTAACTTTTAGTTGAAAATAACCTGAAAGAGAGGCACTTTTTTATAATCATATAAGGTAACAGGTAGGGCGGCAGGGAAAGTAATGGGGTCAAGGTGGTGGTAGGCGGAGTGTTATGATGTTGGATATTAAAGAGGGGTATTATGATATTATGAATAATATCATAATAGATGGGAATGATAAAAATGATAAGGTGGAGAAGGGGAATGAAAAAACAGTGTTACCTTTTAACCATATAAGGTAGTGAGAGTGGTAAGGTAATAACGAAAGGGATATCCGGAGAAAAGAAGTATTGTTGAAGTTTATTTTTGGATCTAAAAAGTTGGGCTGTTGTGAATAATTGTTTACTTAGAGTCAAAATTAAAACCAACGTTTTTTGCGGAAGAACCAGAAGGCGGTGGTGGTGATGAAAAAGAGACTAAGAACTGCTAGCCAAAATTTTATAAATTCGTGGGCCGGTCCAAACATTCCAAAAGGAATTAGAGCGAAAACTCCAAGAGTTACGGACATGGTAAAAGTAATTAGGGAGACGGCGGCTAGAAACCGCATGGTGTTATTTAATTTAAAAGACACAATGGAATTATTGGTAACTTCCAGAGATTCAATAATTTCCTGGGCACTTTCAATACTATTCCAAACTTTGATATTGGTGCGGATAAGTTGGTGGAGTAGAGAAGTAGTCTGGTATCCATTTAAAAGAGAAAATTTTTCCTGAAGCATTGTATTTAGAATATTTTTTTGGGGCTTTAGAATTCTTTGAAACATTAGGATGTCTAATTTTATCTTGGAAATTTCTTTAACATTGTTGTCACTAACATCTTCAAAAATTGTTTCTTTTACCCAGTCAATGTTTTCGTTGATGTGTTTTATTTTTTCAAAGGATAAATCTGCTAATTCCATTAAGAGATTAACTAAAAAAAGACCGCTGGTTCCATTCATTAAATCTTTTTTGAAATTATCACTTTTATTAAGGTGGTGGAAAATACTTTTTAAAGGTAGATTTGGCTTGAAAATAATAGTGGTAATTTCTTGGGGGGTAACAATTATATGTAAATCACCGGCTTCGCTGGTTTGTTTTAGGCGATTGAATAGAGGAACATTAATGCTGAGATATAAATTCTTTTGCCCAGCATCGGTGGAATATTCTTCCACTCTGGGTTGTTGAGTTGTCTCGGTCATTTCTAGCATTGTGTCACTTGGTAGTTCTAAATTTTTTTCAATAAATTCCCAATCCTTTTTGGTTGGTTTTTGAATGTAATTCCAAGTTAGATTTTTATTTTGTATTTTTTGTAACATAATTATTTTTATTTTTGCCTAAAGAGATATTTTCTAGTATACTGTAAGTATAGCAGATTTTTTGAGGGATTACAAATTTAGGTTGAGTGATTTCTTATATTTTTGTGGCTTATGAGATTTTTTCTGGTGTCTATTTTGAATAAGTATATGAATTAATTTTAAGTTTTAAGGCGTTGTTTGTAAAAAGTTCGAATAATCTTTTGGAGGGGGTGTGAGTGATTGTTATAACTAATAATAAGTAAATGATTTGTAATAAGTTTAATTTATGGCGAAGAAGTGGTTGTCTGGTGGTTGTGGGATTGATTAGATTTTACCAAAGAGTTTTATCTTTGGATACTGGTTGGATAGGAAAATTATATCCCCATCAGCCCACTTGTCGATTTTATCCTCGTTGCTCCGAATATACTATTCAGGCTGTGCAGAAATATGGGGTGGTCAAAGGATTGTTTTTGGGGAGTAAGAGACTTTCCCGTTGTCATCCGGGGAACCCGGGGGGAGTGGATGAGGTGGAATGAAAGTAGAGAGCGAAGAGTAGCGAATAGAGATTAGAGATTATTGAATTGTGCGCCGTTGGCAAGAGATATTATTTTTAAGTTTTAAATTTTAAGTTTTAAATTTTAAATGAGTTTTAAATGACTAATTTTTAATATGAAATGTGTAACGACAGGATTTATTAAAAATTCAAAATTCAAAATTGAATATTCATTTAAAACTTAAAATTTAAAACTTAAAATTAAGAAGTGCTGAATATTGTTTGAAAGTTTTTTTTACAAAAGATATTAGACCTCTCCGGAAACTATCTCCTACTGTAATTTTCCACTTTTGGTAAAATTTATTTCAAACTTTTTCAACTTAGCTAAGGCTAAATTTTCAAAAGTTGTTCAATAAATTTTACTCAAAACTAGCAAATTTCGTAACGAAGCTAGTTTCCGGAGAGGTCTAATAAATAATTTTAACTTTTTAAATATTAGTAGATGTTATCCGTTGAAGAATTATTAAAAAGAAGAAAAATTCCCTATTCCGATGAGCAACAGGCTAGAATAAAAAAGGCCTATAGGTTTGCACAGGAAGCTCACCAGGGACAAAAGAGGGCGTCGGGAGATGACTATTTTTTGCATTGTGTTGAGGCGGCTAAAACATTGGTACAGATGGGTCTGGGCTCTATAACTGTTTCGGCAGCACTTTTACATGATGTCTATGAGGATACAGAAGTTTCCTTGGAAGAAATTAGAAAAGAATTTGGTAAGGATATTGCTTTTATTGTTGAGGGCGTTAGTAAATTAAGTAAAGTTCAATTAAAGGGTAGTGATGACGATTACTATTTGAATAATTTGCAAAAAATGTTTTTGGCCATGGCGGCGGACATTAGAGTTATTTTAATTAAGCTGGCTGACCGTTTACATAATATGCAAACTTTGTCGGCTTTGCCCAGGGAAAAGCAACAAAGAATTGCCAAGGAAACAATGGAAATTTTTGTGCCCATTGCCAATCGGTTGGGGATTGGTGAAATTAAGGGGCAGTTGGAAGATTTGTGTTTTAAATATCTGGATTCGAGAAATTATCAGTATGTGGTTGATTTGAGAAAGAAAACTCATCCCCTTAAGGAAAAGTATGTAGAGGAGGTTATTAAAACTTTGAAGAAAAAATTAAAGGAGGAAGACATTGATTTTTTGGATGTCCATGGTCGGGTAAAGCATTATTATAGTTTGTTTAATAAGTTGCAACGCTATGATAACGATATTGAAAAAATTTATGACTTGGTGGCGGTGAGAATTGTGGTGCCTAAGGTAGTTGATTGTTATGAGGCTCTAGGTGTTGTGCATAAAAACTTCCGCCCGTTGATTGGTAGAATCAAGGATTACATTTCTTTGCCAAAGCCCAATGGTTATAAATCAATTCATACTACTATTTTTGCTCCCCAGGGTAAGATTGTAGAGGTGCAGATTAGAACGGAGAAAATGCATGATGAGGCGGAATATGGAATTGCGGCCCATTGGATCTATGACCAAAGTAAAAATACCGGTTGGAAAGATTTTATTTTTCGAGATAAGCATAAACCAAAAGTTCCCAATGAAGAAATTGGTTGGGTTAAGCAACTAAAGGAGTGGCATCGACAGTCGGGAGGAGGAACTGATGAATTTTGGAAATCTCTGAAGATAGATTTTTTTCAGAATCATATTTTTGTGTTTACTCCCAATGGGGATGTGGTGGAACTTCCGGAGGGAGCGACGCCCATTGATTTTGCCTATAAAATCCATTCTGATGTTGGACATCGAACTAGTGGTGTGAAAGTCAATGGAAAAATGTCGGCTTTGGATACGATTTTGGAAAATGGTGATTTGGTGGAAGTTATTACGATTAAAAATAAAAAACTTCCTAGTCGGGACTGGCTTAATTTTGTTAAGACTGCTCAGGCTAAAGATCGTATTAAACATATTCTTCGTAAAAATGGAGTAGAGGTTGTGTAAATTTGTCTCTTGTTAATAAAAGGTAAATTTGGTATACTTAAAATATTATGAAAGTAGAGGAAATTAAAAAACAATTAAAGGTAATTAAGGATAAAGCCTTGCGTCTGCAAGACCGTCTTTGACTTGGAAGAAAAACAAAAAGAAATAATAAAATTGGAAGCGGAATTACAAAAGAAAAAAGTTTGGGAAGACTATGAGTTGTCCGGGAAAATTTCTGGACAATTGGAAGAACTGAAAAATGAGGTGTTAATTTGGGAGGAGATTAAATCAAATATTCAAGGATTGGAAGGTTTATTAAAGGGTGGTGAGCTAGAAGAGGACGATTTGGAATTTGTGCAAGAGCAGTATGAGGACCTGCGGGGACAAATAGACAAAATAGAAATGGAATTGAAATTTTCTGGACCCTATGATCGAGGTGGAGCGATTGTAACTTTTCAGGCTGGAGCTGGGGGGACCGATGCTCAGGATTGGACGGAGATGCTTTTGCGAATGTATTTAAAATATGCTGAAAAACAGGGTTGGGAAACAAAAATTCTGGAGAAAGTTAATGGAGCGGAAGCTGGGATTAAAAATGCTACCATAAAGATGACAGGAAAATTAGTTTATGGTAGAATGAAAAGTGAATCAGGAGTACATCGATTAGTTCGGCTTTCCCCTTTTAATGCAGATAATTTGAGGCAAACATCTTTTGCCATGGTGGAGGTTTTACCGATTATTGATAATCTGAAAAATAAAATAGAAATAAAACAGGATGATTTGAGAGTGGATACTTTTCGTTCTTCTGGTGCTGGAGGACAAAGTGTTAATACTACCGACAGCGCGGTTAGAATTACTCATTTGCCGACTGGATTGGTAGCCACTTGTCAGAACGAAAGGTCTCAACTTAGAAACAAGGAGCAAGCTTTGAGTATTTTGCAGGGACGGTTAATAAAATTAATGGAAGAAGAGCGAGTGCGAGAAATAGATGAGTTGCGGGGAGAGAGAAAAGCAGTAGAATGGGGTAGTCAAATTCGGTCCTATGTTTTACATCCCTATAAAATGGTTAAGGATCATCGGACTAATAAACAGACAACGGCGGTGGAGAAGGTTTTGGAGGGGGAAGTTGGGTTGATTAAGAATTAGGAATGAGAAATTATCAGTTGGTAGATTTGGGTCATACGCAAAACCATTTATTTTAAAAATCTATTAGTCCACCCCCTGTGTAAAGGGGGTCAAATTCTCTCATTATTTTTATTTGTCAACGTAGTTGGCAAATAAAAGTAATGAGAGAATTTGGGGGTTTTTCTGTTTATTACTTAAAAACCCCCGAAGCCTGGACAAGTTCTTTTTAGACTTTCTATCGAAAGTCAAAAAAGAACTTGTCCAGCCTTCCGCCCCCTTTTAAAAGGGGGCAGCTTGAAATCAATAATTTTTTTTTACTTATAGAGATGCAAGGGTTAATTTATAAATCATTAAAAATATGATAATTTATAATAAGGTTTCTAAAATTTATAAAAATGATACGAAGCCGGTTTTACAAAATGTTAATTTAGAAATTAAGGAGGGGGAGTTTGTAACTTTTGTTGGGTATTCTGGTGCTGGTAAGTCAACTCTTTTGAAGATGATTTATGCTGAAGAAATGCCAACCAGTGGTGAGGTATATTTTCATAAGAAAAAAATTAATGATTTGAAGAAACGTTATTTACCAAAACATCGTCAACAAATTGGAACAGTCTTTCAGGATTATAAGTTGTTAACTCAGAAAAATGTTTGGCAGAATGTTGCTTTTGCTATGGAGGTGGCTGGAAAAACTCAGGCAGAGATAGAAGAGGACGTTCCTCAGATTATTGATATTGTTGGATTGAAAAGTAAAATAGATAAATATCCGGAAGAATTGTCGGGAGGAGAACAACAGAGAGTTGCTTTGGCGAGGGCCTTAGTTAATAGGCCAAAAGTATTAGTGGCTGATGAGCCGACGGGAAATTTAGACCCGATTTCTACTTGGGAAATTATGCAATTATTGTTAAAGATTAATGAATTTGGAACAACTATTATGTTGGCAACTCATGATAAGGGTGTGGTGGATAGAATTTCTAAAAGGGTGATTTCCATGGATAAGGGGAAAGTTATTAGAGATGATTTGAAAGGAAAATATTGCATCTAAATAATATAAAGTTTAATTTGAATAAAATATGTGGTTACAATTTAAAAGAACATTTAAATCTGCTGTTAATAATGTAAAACATAATATTTGGCTAGCGTTATCGGTAACCAGCGTTATTGCCATTGCTTTGTTTATTATTAATATTCAGTTGGCTAATATTGTGGCTAATGATTTGTTGTTGGCTGATTTGGAGAACAGGGTAAATGTTTCTGTTTATTTTAAAGAAGATGTTTCCAAGGATAAGGTTCAGGAAGCTGAAAAAGTTATCAAGGAATTTCCAGAGGTAGAAAGAGTTACTTTAATTTCTCGGGAAGAAACTTTGGAAAAATTTAATAAAACGCATAGTAAAAATAAAACCTTGCAGGAAGTAGTAGACGTCTTGGGTGAGAATCCGTTTGGTGATATTTTAAATATTAAGGCTCATAATACGGATGACTATGCTAAGATTACTGAAAAAATTAAATCAGCCAATTTTAATAACTCCATAGATAATGTTAATTACGAGGAGCATCAGGATGTAATTCAAGGTCTGGGACGGGAAATTAAAAATAGTCAGAAATTTACTATTGTTTTAGGAATAATTTTGTCGGGTATTGCTATTTTAGTAACTTTTAACACCATAACCATTACCATTTACACCTATCGTCGAGCCATTGAAATTATGAAATTGGTCGGAGCATCTAATCTGTATGTTACAATGCCGTTTGTTTGGGAAGGATTTTTATATGGAAGTATTGGGGCGATAATTGCCATAATAACTAGTTATTTTTATTTGCATTTTTTGGCCAATGGTGGTTCGTCGGATACGTTATTATTTTTGTCTAGTAGTAAATTTATTCAACAGTTTTTGGGAGAATATTTTACAAAGCATTTATTCTTAGCTATTGGCTTTCAATTATTGTTGGGTACATTTTTAGGAGTGTTGAGTTCGTTGATTGCTATTAGGAGATATCTTAAAAAGTAAAGTAGATTTTTTTATGCTTTTTCTTTGTCATTGAAAAATTGATTTAAAATAAGTACAACCATCTAATTTTAATTTGTAAATTTTAAATTTTAATTCAATGACTAAATAGAATAATAATTAAATATTAAAACACGGAAAGCATAGTAAATTATTTAAAACATTAGAAATTAAAGCAATTAAATTTGAATTAAAATTTACAAATTATAAATTAAAATTTAAACAGTGGGTATCTGTTATTATTAAAGGTAAAAAAGGTTTGATAATTTTATCAACAGTTGACAGTAGTAATATATATGAAAACTAAAAAGTCAAAACTTAAAGGGAAAAGGAAAAGTAGAGCGAGTAAGGGCGTCGGTTTTGGTATTGGGAAATTATTATGGTTAGTTGGGGGAGGAATTTTATTGTTTCTTATAATGTTGGTGGCTTTGTTTTATTCTGGCTGGCAATCTACTGATAAATTAAACTCTATTTATGCTAGCCTGCCTTTGCCAGTAGCTATGGTTGATAGTTCTCAATATTTAATTACCAGTAAACAATTATTGCAAGATTTAAATTCTGTAAAGAGGTTTTATCAATCAAATAATTTTGCTTCCCAGGGAAAGAGAGTGGATTTTTCTACTAAACAGGGACAGTTGAGATTACAGGTTAAGAAAAAAGATGTTTTAAATAAATTAATTGAAGATCAAATCATAGTGCTTTTAGCGCAGAAAAAAAATATTTCAGTAACAAGTCAGGAGGTAGATAAGGCTGTTCAGGATTCTTTAAAAAAATCAGGAAGTAGTTATCAAGAATTAATTTTAAATTTAAAATCTACCTATGGTTGGACTTTGGATGATTTTAAAAATAAAATTGTTAAAAATCAATTATATACAAAAAAGTTATTTCAGTGGTATGAAAAAAATATTTTAACAACAAAAAAATATCAGCAAGCTCAGGTTATAAAGAAAAAAATTATTCAGAGTCAGGATGGACAGGATAATTTTTCAGATATAGCTAAGAAATTTTCCGAAGGAGATAGTGCTAAAAATGACGGAAATTTGGATTGGATGACTGAAGAACAAATTATTCCGGAAGTTTTAGTTGGTATTCAAAATTTGAAAAAAGGAGACATATCAGATATTATTATTTCACCCCTGGGGATGCATATTGTTAAAGTGAATGATGTTAGGAATATAAAAGGAGATAAAAAAAATAAAAAAGAATATCAATTACAACAGATTTTTATTCGAGGGATAAGTTTTATTGATTGGATACAGGAAATGAAAAAAGAAATTCCGGTGAAAATATTTACTGGAAAATATAAATGGGATAAAAACAAAGGGGAAATAGTATTTAGTAACCAACAATTGCAAAAGCAGGAGGAAGAAATTAGAAGAGAGTCGGAGGGAGATCCGAGTTTATAAAGGGCGTTGCCTAAATTTTAATTTGTAATTTGTAAATTTTAATTCAAATTTAATTGTTTAAATTTTAATTTTTTTAAACAAGCAGTAGGTTGTTAGATATAAGAGTATTATTTGTGGTTTGTTTTAGTTATTCAAAATTGAGAATTTAAAAATTGAATTAAAATTTACAAATTACAAATTAAAATTAAAAATCAAAATTTACCCCCAATTTTTCTTTTATTAAAGGAAAAGAATTAAGGATTTACCATCTAATATTCATATCAATGAATACAAAAATACAACAAAATAATATGGAAGAAAATAATCCGGAAAATATTTCTGGTGATAGATATGTTGATTTGTCGCGAACTAAAAGAAAGATTGCTAAAATGCATCGAGAATCTGAGGAACAGGAAGCGGCTGAGTATGCTAAATCCATTGGATTTCCTTATTTGGATTTAAATATTTTTCCGATTACTGCTAAATATATTAATTTAGTTAGCGAGAAAGAGGCTATTAAAGACAGGGTAGTTGTTATTCATAAAATGGATAGGGAGTTGATTTTAGGTGCTTTGGATCCGACTGCAAAGGAGGTTGGAGAATTGGTAAAGAAATTAGAAAAGGAAGAGGGATTTAAGGTGAGGCTTTTTGTTGTATCTGGGCAGTCATTGGAAAAAGCTTGGGAGATTTATAAAAAACACACCTTGATGGAGACCTTTGACTATATGAGAATGCAGTTAACTGGTAGCGATTTGGCGGAATTTGAAAACCAACTAGATGATTTAATGAAACTGGGAAAGAGAATTAAAGAAATTCCAACTACTAAATTGTTGAACATTGTTATTGCTGGTGCAGTAAAATTAGGAGCTTCTGATATACATTTAGAACCTGAAGATCATGACAAGGTTCGTTTGCGGTATAGAATTGATGGTGTTTTGCATGAAGTAGCCGTTGTTGATAAAAACGTTTATCCCAGTATTGTCGCTAGAATAAAGATTTTAAGTAAGATGATGTTAAATGTTTATGATGTTGCCCAGGATGGTCGTTTTAGTATTAAAACTGGAGAAGAAAATAATATGGACGTGAGAGTCTCTGTTCTACCTGGAAATTATGGGGAAAATGTTGTGTTAAGATTATTAAATCAGGATATTTCTGAATTAACTTTGGATAAATTAGGTTTAGTAGGAAAGAATTATGAGTGGCTAGTAGCTGAATCAGAAAAGGGGCAAGGAATGATTGTTAATTCTGGTCCGACTGGCAGTGGTAAAACTACGACTTTATATTCTTTGATTAATAGAATCAATTCGGAAGAGAAAAAAATTATTAGTATTGAAGACCCCATAGAATATCAAGTGCCTGGAGTACGACAAACACAGGTAGAAGAGGATAAGGGATATACTTTTGCGGAAGGATTACGAGCTATTGTTAGGCAGGATCCAGATATTATTTTAGTGGGGGAGATTAGAGATGACGAAACGGCGGAAATTGCCGTGCAGGCTTCTTTGACTGGGCATTTGGTTCTAACAACTGTTCATGCCAATACAGCGGCAGGAGTAATTGGAAGAATTGTTGATTTGGGAATTAAACCAGCTATTATTGCTCCGGCGGTTAATGCTATTATTGCTCAACGGTTAGTACGTAAACTTTGTCCCTATTGTAAGAAAAAATATAAGCCGGCTGATGGTACCGTTACGGTCATTAAGGAAATGTTGTCTTTAATTTCTCCCAAGGCAGAAATAGACGTTCCAAAAAATATAGAATATCTTTGGAAGGCTGATGGTTGTGTAAAATGTAATGGGTTGGGTTATAAGGGACGATTGGGAATTTTTGAAGTTATGACCATTGATGAGGAAATTAGAAAATTAATAGAATCCATGGCGACGGAATATGATATTAGGAGTGCTTCTTTGGAGAAAGGAATGATTACCTACGAACAGGATGGTATAGTGAAGGCCTTGAAGGGAGAAACTTCTTTAGAGGAGGTGCAACGAGTGGCTGGTAAAGGGGATTATTTAATAGAGTTATATGAAAAGATTATGGTTCAAACTCTTTCTCGGGGTGTGGAAATTGATACAGACATTATGAAAGAAGTAGAAGAACATCGAGGGGAATATGAAGATATTAAACGTCTGGTGGAAGGAGCTTCTTCTCAGGAAAAAGTGAAATATATTTTAGCGGCTGGGTTGAGTATGCAAGCTGGAGATATCCATATTGAACCAGGAGAAAAAGAATTTAAAATTCGTTATCGTATTGATGGTATTTTACATGATATTATTAAATTACCAATGAATGAATTTTTAGTTACTTTAAATGAAATTAAAGAATTAATTGGGGTGAAAATTCAAAAAAGGGAAGGTGTCATTGATGGACGTTTTCGTATTGTTTTACCGGAAGAATTAAAAGAATTTACTGATCATAAAATTGATGTGAGGGTTTCAATAATTTTGGGAGGTTATGGCGATATTGTGGTGATGCGTTTGTTAAATCAAACCGCCCAGGCTACTGAATTATCAAAGCTTGGTTTGCGAAAGATTAATTTATTACGATTAGAAAAAGATATTAGTAAGCCCAATGGAATGGTTTTAAATACAGGTCCAACGGGTAGCGGTAAGACAACCACCTTGTATAGCGCTATTAAGAAAATTGCTAAGCCAGAGCTTAAAATTATTACGGTGGAAGACCCCATTGAATATCAGATTGATGGTATTTTGCAAACTCAGGTTAATGAAGAAGAAAATTATACTTTTGCTACTGCTCTGCGAAATCTTTTGCGACAAAATCCGGACATTATTATGATTGGAGAAATTAGAGACGAGGAAACTGCTAAGATTGCTTATCAGGCGGCTTTGACTGGGCATTTAGTTTTGAGTACTCTGCACACTAACAATGCGGCTGGTTCGGTGCGACGGTTGGCTAATATGGGAGTAAGTTTGGCGGATATGGCTACGGGAACAAACTCTTTTATGGCTCAGCGCTTGGTAAGAGTACTTTGTCCTTATTGTAAAAGACGAATTAATCTTGATGATAATAAAATGGGGCAAATTGAAAAAGTTTTACAGGGAATTTCTCCAGCTACGGGGGTTAAAATTCCTTCAGAGCAAGAAACCTATGAACCGGTTGGTTGTCCAAAATGTCATGGACTTGGCTATCAGGGACGAGTACCGGTGG
Organism: Patescibacteria group bacterium; assembly: GCA_015493225.1. Lineage (GTDB taxonomy): Bacteria > Patescibacteriota > Minisyncoccia > Moranbacterales > DUUL01 > S145-42. The sequence continues at coordinate 3,199 of WGDO01000033.1, read as the reverse complement.
CAGAGGTGATGGAAATAGATGAGGAGATGGAAAAATATATTACCACTGATCCAACAACAACGGAGTTACATCACAAAGCTATTGAGAAAGGAATGCTGTCAATGGGGCAAGATGGTGTTTTGCGAATTATTGAGGGAGTGACGACTATTGAGGAAGTGGCGCGGGTGTCGGATGAGGTAGACCTAACTTTTTAAATTTTCAATTTTTAATTTTCAATTTTCAATCAATTTTCAATGTTTTAATTTTTCAAACAATGAATAATAAACAGTGGGCGGTAAACAATAAATAAGGGGTAAAAAATTTTTAAATCGAAGTATTTTAAATTGAATTTAAATTTTAAATTTTTTAAACAAACGGTAGATTGTCAGGTGTTTCAATGTGTATTTATTTTGATTATTTAAAATTAAGTTTTTAAAATTGAATTTCACCTTAATCGGGTAACCAGACTTTCAGTGAAATGTCGATATAAAAAAATAATGTTATGTTAAATTAAATTGGTGATCAGCCTATGGCTGGAAAATTTACAAATTACAAATTAAAATTAAAATGTTGTGAACTTTGTGAGTTATTGAGTGATAAATAGTATAAATTGTTGTAAGTCGAAATAATTAAAAGATTTATGAAAAAGAACAATTGGAAATTTTATTTAGTGACTATTTCTTTGACCTTAATTGGGGCGATTTTTTTAGGTTTGGTAATTTCTTTTTCAAATCCATATCAAAACACAGCTGAATTGACCAAAATAAATATTTTTAATTTATTACTTTTTTATAGTTCTTTATTTTTATTTTTTTCTGGGTTGTGGGCAACTATCTTATTTTCCTTTAGGGCTAAAAAAGCCAATGGTGATAATCTTTATTTATATGCCAGTAGTTCTTTTCGCCAGGGAATTTTATTGGGAATTTTTCTTTGTTTGCTTTTGCTAATACAAAGCCTGCGGATTTTAATTTGGTGGGACGCTCTTCTTCTTCTAGGAGCAATGATTTTGGTGGAAATGTATTTGGCGGTGAAATAGTTTGTGTAGTCTATAAAGTCCATAAAGTCCATAAAGTCCATAAAGTTTATAAAGTCCATAAGGTCTATAAAATCTATGGAGGTAGCAATCTATAGGCCAGGTATTCGCCGGTCAAGAGTCTATGAATGCAAAAGCTTATTTTGTTAAACTATTTTTAATTTAAAATTCATAATTAAATTGAAATTAAATATTTATTTTGTGCCCAAAGATGTTAAAGAGCCATTTTTTGTTGACAAATTTTAAAAATAGGGTATACTGAAGTATAATTTAAGGTGATGAATAATAACAAACAATCAAGAAATTTTAATAAATCTAAATCTAATTTTATGAACAAACAAAATTTAATCATTGGAATCATTATTTTAATAGCTCTTGTTGGAGGAGTTGTTTTGTGGAATCAAAAAAACAACCAGGAGAATACAAAACAACAAACAAAAAAAGAAGTTGTTAAACAAACTCAAGAGCAAAAAACAGCAAAAGAACAAAATAATCAAGATCAAAATCAGAAGCAAGAAATGAACAAAGGACAAGAAGAAAGTCAAGAGCAGAATATTAAACATCTCTCCCCAGAAGAAATTGAAAAATTAAAAAAGGAAAAAGATTTAGTTTGGTATGAGATTCCGGAGTTGGGCATTAAGTTTTTGGTAACGAGGGATATAGCAAAAATTATTGGCTATAGAGATTTTTATGTTATGGATACTAAGGGTCCTGGCAAAGAACTTTTTATCAAACGTAATGATGTTAACGATAAAATAGCTTTTGCTAAAATTATTGAATATCTAAATTATTCTAAAAATAACAATTTAAAATGGATGATTAATTGCGTAGGTAACACTTGTTGCCCAGTAGATAAAAATATTGGAAAACTTCTTTTAAAAACAAAAAGTAAAATCGTATGTTATTTGGATGAGGGAGGCAGTATAGCTAATAATATTTTGAAAAATGAAAAAGATTTGAAGGTATTTCTAGGCACAATTCAGCAGATTAAGTAGTTATATAAATAATCCATAAATTAACTTTGTGGATTATAATATGACTGTTTGTAACAGCAAACTTTCATAAAGGTGAACTTTGACAATAGAATAAGGTTTAAAACATTAAATCTCAACAGAAAGGAGAAAGTTATGTTGGGGAAGATTGTAGTATTGTTGGTGATGGCATGTGCATGTTCTGGGAATGTATATGCGGAAAATAATTATCCCTACAACGGTGTTTGTCGTCCAAATGCAGGATATAATGCTGATGGGACAACCAGAAATGTATCAATGTGGGGAGGACCAATTCATGGTGGTTGGTGGAATGCATCAAGATTTATAAATGGAAAATGGGTTAATCTTGATTATTGGGTAGATCGTTGGAATTTTGGTCAATGCGAATGTGTGTCATACACAGCTTATAGAATGGATGATGAGTTGTATACCTTGGCAGGCATACATTTCAATAATTCATATCGTGGACAACATTGGAGTCACGGTAAATATTGGGACGATGCGGCTGATGCTGCCGGTATTAAACATGACCATTACCCAATTCCTGGAGATATTGCCTATTGGAACTCTGGTGGTACACCCGCTACATCATATGGGCATGTGGCATTTGTGGAAAGGGTTGAGTATGATGATGATATGAAATGGACAAAAGTCTACATATCTGAATACAATGGTTCAAATGGACATGGATATTCTTCCCGTTCATTTGTGCCTAGCAGTACACGCTGGTTAGACAATCCATCAGGTTACATCCACATCTTAGCCCATCAAGAATGTGCTACATCCTACTATTTTAATAGAATGGATGCTCCATGGGCGTTCCCCGAACAAACCCAGGAAGAATGGGAGAAGATTTTTCTTTTAGTTTGGGATAAGTATCGAGAAAACAATGGCAGTTGCGATGAAAGTTCGCAAGTGGCTTTTCAGCAACTTTGGGATGCTTATGGTGGGTTACCGGGTGGCTTTGGTGGGGGCTCCGGCTACACCGATGATTCAGGTACTTCCAATCCCTGGGCGGGGTATGCTGATGATGTTGGTCTGAAGTACATGAAAATCGGCAAGAAGTCTTCCGGGCATTGGAGTGGTTCTAAAGTCTGGACGGTGGGAGAAATCCCCAACAAAAGAGATTTCCGAATTAAACTCAAACAGAAAGGAGGAGTATGGCCAAACGGAGATGTCTGTGCGGAAGTGTGGT
>WGDO01000032.1 GCA_015493225.1 Patescibacteria group bacterium | reverse complement strand
TTGCCATCTCTGATGACCATCTCTTTTACCTTTTTTAATACATTTGCTATTGTTGCAATAAGGACATTTTTTCTTATTCATACGTTTGAATGTTAAAAAACCTAGTTAAATACTAGGTTAGTTTAACATGTTAGGTCCCATTGGGCACTATATGCCAATTTTTCAAGAAACATTAAACAGCTTTTTTGGATTAAAAAACAGGTATCTACCTACCTGCAACTTTTTTCAAAAATATGCCCCTAGGTATCATTAGATCATTTTCAGACACCAGAAGACATCTGGTGAAGTTTATGCGTTAAAAACAGGCATCTACCTACCTCTAACTTTTTGACAAAAATATAATAGCTCTTCATCTCAATTAATTTTTTGACAAAAATATAATAGCTCTTCACCTCAATATTAACTTTAAAAAACTCATTCCATCTGAAAATATTTAAAAATTTAATAATATTTTTTAGATTTTTTTTCAGTACTTAATATAACCAATGCCTTTCTAGATAATTAAATCATCAAATTATTAAATTAATAAATAAATTTTTAAAAAAGTGTTTAACTAATTTTAAAAATACTTTAATTTAAAGATTAGCACTCAATACTTATGAGTGCTAATTTAATAATCCAAACAAAAGGGTATTTGTAAGTAAGCCATCCCACAAAATATATTCTTATTCATAAATAATCATTTGATCAATAGTGACTCCACTTTTATAAATTGAGGAAATTAATTTTTTACTTGTTTCTAAATAAATGTTAGCTCCAAACAATGGGTCGTGAACGACATATTTACCCTTCTTATCCTTGTGGTGAATAACCACATAGTGCCCTGCCCCACTCCGTGACCTAATAAATACAGCCACTGGGATGCCCTTTTTAATTTTTTTATCTATTGTATTCCAGTTGATATTACCATGTCCACGTCCAGAGGTTAATTTCAATTTTCCCCAGGTATTTGGCCACATTATTAAATCACGATAAAATAATGGTTTTTTAGCTAATTTCCCAGGATTAATTTTTTCGCCATTTTTACTAAAAACCATCGCCAAGGCAGTTACAGCACAGCCATAATCTTTCATCAAAGTTTTAGAAAAACCAATATTTTTGTATCCCCATTTAGGATTGTCCTGAGCATAATACCAGGAGTTACTGGCTAGTCCGCTGGATGGTTTTTTGGCACTTCTTTGGATTTCTTTGACGGATGACTTAACAGCCGAAGAGACGTCACTGAAACTAAATAATTTTCTTTTTTGCTCTTCAATATGAGCCAATAGAGACTTATATTTATTTTCATCTCCCTGGGTTTTTGCCAAAAAATCATTCTTGATTCTTTTTTGCGATTCAAATGTCTCTTTTTTCTTCAATAATTCTTTTTTATTGTCTTCAATTTTTGTTTTTGATTCTTCAATTTTTATTTTTTTCTTTTCTATCTCTTCCTTATCTTGTTTAATTTTTTTAATCTTTTTATTTATCTCTCCGGATAAACGTTTTAAATACTCTGATTGATTTAATAATGAAGTAATATCATTCTTGCTGGAAAGTATTTTTATTTTAAAATTATCGTCATTTTGCTGGTAAATTACTAAATTCTTTTTGAGCTGTTCTTTAAATATTTTAATTTTCTCATCCTTTTTTTGAAGTTCTTTTTGTAATTTTTCTAACTCTAGTTGATTTCTTTCATATTCTTTTTGAACGTTATTTAAATTTCTCTTAGCCGTAGTTACTTTTAAATCATATAGCTTAACTTGATTACTAAGAATATTTTTTTGTTGGGTAGTACTTTTCAGTTGCTTTTCTACCTTGTCTTTATACTTTTCTAATTTTTTGGGATCATTGGTTTTGTTAATTTTATCTAAATTGACAACGGAGGCACTAACAAAATTAATACTGTAAGCCAAAAGAGCCAATAATAATATTGGTAAACCTAGATAAAATAATATATTTTTTTGATTGGATAAAATAGTCATAGTATATTTTAAGCACTTCTGTAAATTAATTACTCCTGAGGTTATTATAACATTTTTATGTAATTTTGTCTAAATTAATTTTTGTGTTATAATTAATTTTGTGTTTAAAAATTAAAAAAAATAAAATGAAAGATGTCCAAGAAGTATTTAATGAGCTCCAAGAGCTTAAAAATGAAATTAAAGTTACCCGCAAAGATTATCGCAATATTTTATTGCAATCATCTGAATATGAAGCTATAACTGAAAAATTAGATGCTCTACGAGCTGAAAAAAAAGAAATTGAATTATCCGCTCAGAATGAATTGGGTACTGCCTGGGATAAGTTAGAGGATAATAAAATTAAAATTAAAGATCTGGAACAAATTTTAACAGATGTGGCTATGACTAATTTAATGGATGGAAAAACTGTGGAAGTACGTGACCAATGGGATACTCTTTATGAACCTATTTATAAGATAAACTTTAAAAAAGCAAAATAAGACCGCTACGCCTGGTATAAATCCCTTAGACTACCCCCTGTGTAAAGGGGGTCAAATTTTCTCCTTACTTTTATTTGACAACGTAGTTGACAAATAAAAGTAAGGAGAAAATTTTTTGGGGGGGTTTTTCTGTTCGTTGCTTAAAATTCCCAAAGTCAATGGTTTTCGTATGATCTAGTGATCTAGAACTTATTAATAACACTCTGAATTCTTCTTAGGGATTCTTCCTTTCCCAGTACCCAGGAAATTTCAAAGGGTGAAGGAGATTTTTGTTGACCACTCAGAACCCAGCGAAGTGGAAATAAATAGTCCCCCCTCTTTTCTCCGGCTAATTCTAATAATTGTTCCTGGATATATTCCTCTGTCCATTTTTCTTCAGGAATATTTTGAAAAACTTCTTCTATTTCAATTAAGGCTTTTTTTGTATCTTCGGCATTATTTTCTTTCCAATTAATATCTTCCAGGGAAAAGTCTAATTCTTCGGCAGTTTTAAAGAAAAATTTATTTTCTATGCCAATTTCTGTAAATTTACTTAATCGTTCTTGTTCTACTTTCAAAATCTTTTTGACATAATTTTTTATTTCAGCCGTAGTCAAGGATGTATTTTTTAGAAATTGTTGATAAAAATCTTGTTTTTCTAAAAACTCAATTCCCTGGTTATATAAATCATCAATGGACATTTTTTTAATATGTTGATTGCTAATCCAGCTTAAACGGTCTAAATCAAATACTCCACCGGCTCTATTCATTTTAGTAACATCAAACTGTTTAATCAATTCTTCCATTGTAAAAATTTCTTGTTCGGTCTTTGGATTCCAGCCCAGTAAGGCAATAAAATTTATTAAAGCTTCTGCTGGATACCCTTCCTCTCTAAAATCAGCCACGCTAACACTGCCCTCTCGTTTAGAAAGTTTTTTCTTATTTTTATTAAGAATATTAGCCATATGAACAAACTTAGGCATCTCTTTCTTCCAACCAAAAGCTTCATACAATAAAACATGTTTCGGAGTGCTAGGGAGCCATTCGGCGCCTCTGATGACGTGAGAAATTTTCATTAGATGGTCGTCAACAACCACAGCTAAATGATAAGTGGGAAAACCATCAGATTTCATTATCACCTGATCACCTAAGGTTTCGTTTTTAACAGATACTTCACCAAAAACCTCATCCTCAAAGGTTGTTATGCCTTCCGGAATTTTAAAACGAATAACATAGGATTCACCGGCTTCAATTTTCTTTTGCACTTCCTCTGGAGAAAGATTTAGACAATGTCGGTCATATTTTGGGGCCTGCTTATTTTGCTGTTGAGTTTTACGAACTTCGGCTAATCTTTCTGGGGAGCAAAAACAATGATAGGCTTTTCCTGTATCTATTAATTGGTCTATATATTTTTTATAAATATCTAATCTCTCTGATTGAATATACGGCCCATATTTACCAACTTCTGCTAGGGCGCCGTTCTGATCAACTTTCATTCCCTCATCTACTTTTACTCCGCCCCAAGCTAAGTCTGCTATCATTCTCTCCACTGCACCCTCTACTAATCTTTTGCGGTCGGTATCTTCAACTCTTAGAATGAAACTGCCATTATTTTTTCTGGCGAGTAAATAATCAAACAAGGCTGTTTTTAATCCACCAATGTGTAGTTCTCCCGTTGGTGACGGCGCAAAACGAGTTCGAATTTCTTTATTATTTTTATCCATAAAATTTTTATTTATTATACTTTTTTAACCAAATGCTTTTCACTAAATTAATTTATATTTTTAAAATATCTACTCCCAAATCTTTTAATCCTAAATATAGTTTTGTTAGAGGTAGTCCAATTATTGAGAAAAAGTCTCCTTCCGTAGAATCAATTAAAATTGCACCTTTATTTAATAACCCAAACCCACCGGCAAATCCTAGTACATTCTCTTCACTATTTACATATTCAATAATTTCTTTCTTGTCTAATTTTCTAAAATTTACCCAACCAATATCATGGTTAACTATTTTTCTATTATTTTTAGTGTCAATTATTGCTAATCCGGAAACACACCCTACTTTTTGTCCAGAAAATTTTGTTAACATTTTTATTGCTTCTTCTTTATTTTTGGGCTTACCAATTACCTTGTCTTTGAAAAAAATCATTGTATCACCGGCAATAATGACGGCGTCGTCATAATGATTAGCCACTTCTTTTGCCTTTTCTAAAGATAAGAATTCTGCTAATTCTTCCGGTGTCTTGTCTAGAGTCATATCCTCCTCATAAGCACTTTCTTGAATAATAAAATCAGTTAAACCAATTTGCTTCAACAATTGCTTTCGTCTCGGTGATTGTGATGCTAAAATTATTTGTCGTTTCATGGATTTATTTAAACATTATGGTAGACAATACAGGATTTCCAATCTATGATTGGTCACCCGTTTAGGGTGAGAACCTGTGGACAATACAGGATTTGAACCTGTGACCTCTCGCATGTCGAGCGAGCGCTCTAACCAACTGAGCTAATTGTCCGAAAGTAACGACGACTTATAAATATCTTCTTTATAAGGCTTTAATCTTACCATTTCCACCTTATCCATTCTATATTCTTTTAGCTTTTTTTGCAACTCTTTCTCATTTACTCGTTGGTCATAGCCAAGACAAATTACATCAGGTTTTTCTTCCTGTAAAATTTTATATTTATAATCATTTGCATCATTTTTATTTCCCAGAAGAATTTTGTCTACCAAATTATACCTACTTATAATTTCTAATCTTTTTCTTTCATTATTTCTTGGCCAAGTTCCTTTGATATCTTTAACATTTTTATCTCTAGCTACTACTACTATCAAAAAATCACCAAACTTTTTAGCTTGACGAAAAAAATCCTGGTGTCCAGGATGAAAAACATCAAAAGTTCCAAATACGATGATTTTTTTCATATTTTTACATAATTATAAATAAATGTTAATATACTTTTATACTACAGTCAATTTAAATTTAGATGGGGGGAATTTATTATGATAGACATAGCAAGACTACATTGTTGTCAGGCAATTATTTTATGGCTATATTTAGACTATGATTTAGCCAAAGATTCTTTTCAAAAAGCATATATCCTGAAAACAAAAGTGATTGATTTATGTTTTAATAATAATGACATTGAAACAACATGTTTTCTATTAAAACATAACATTGAAATTGATGAATTGTTTGGTGGTCATACTACCGAACAGCTCATGCAGTTTGTTCCTTAGAAACCTGTTCTTTCCTGGCCCGTTTACTCAATTGTGACGGGCCTTCATTTTAACATAATAATTCCTCCAAAACGACCCGTACGATTGTTTTCGGCACGACGATAGGAAAAATAATTTTGGTTACAGTGATTACAAATCTTACTGACAAATATATTTTCTTTTTTAATGCCGGTTTTTAATAGTTGATCTTGATTCAGTAAGGGCAAATCAAGATTAGTGTTGTTATAAATATATTTTTCACCCCACTGTTTTTTAAATCGTTTAATAATCTTTTGGTCAACTCGGTAACATTCTTTTTGAATAGATGGCCCTAAATATACTTTAATATTTTGAGGATTGGAATTATATTCTTTTTGCAATTTTAAAATCATTTTTCCGGCAATATTTAAGAAACTACCCTCTCGTCCAGCGTGAGCAACGGCAATTATCTTTTGCTTTGGATCATAAAATAAAATCGGGATACAATCTGCTACCAAAACCATTAGGGCTAATTCTGGTTGAGTGGTTATTAGCCCGTCAGTCTTTAAGACTTCTCCGCTTTTTATAACAGGCACAATTTTATCAGAATGTACCTGATTCATCCAGGCAAAATTACTCGGCTTTATTGTTAATTTTTCAGCTAATAGTTGTCTGTTTTCCAGGACATCTTTGCCACTGTCCCCAACGCGTAGGGCTAAATTTAAAGTATTATAGGGCGGTTTACTCACCCCATCCCACCGGTCGGTAAATCCAGCCACCACTCTTTTTGTTTCTAAGACTTTTTGAAGCATATATTAATCTTTTAGAATTTTTTTAATATCCGCTTCTTTAAAATTTTTGCCCTTGACCATTTTATATTGGTGATATTCTTTACTCATTTGCGAGTGATGATTTTCTAGAAAAATTTTTTCCATTTTATCTTGTAATCCATGTTCGAGAACTGTACCGTAAGCTGCATAAAGTATATCTGCTAACTCTTTGGCAATATTTTCAATTTTTTTACTTTTCACCCCATCTGTCAAATACTCCTCCACTTCTTCCTTCATTAACTTAAATCTAAATTCCGCTCGCTCTTCGGAAATCAAAGATGGTTTCTTTAAAACCGGAGCTTTAAATTTACGATGAAACTCCTCCACTAATTTTAATTCTTTTTTCATGATCTAAAAATATTGATTATCCATCACCTCATAAGGTAATAATTGATTATTTGTCTAATTATATTACTATTTTTTTCCAGCTACTTCTTGCCAAAATCTTTGGAAAAATTTTTTCATAAAATCATGCCTATCTTTAGCAATTTGTCTTCCAGCGCTCGTCAATATCCGATTTTTTACATATTTTAATTTTATTTCATACTCCAAAATAGCCGAATCCTCTTTGGTGTAAGAATAATCTTTATTATTCTTGGCTAATTTTTCTTCATTGCCTGTATAAAGAGTCTGTGAACCTGGTCCACCGGCAAATAAAAAATCCCTTGCTACTCCTATCGCACCAATAGAGTCTAATTTATCTGCATCAAATAATATCTTCGCCTCCAAGGTTTTTGGTTTGTTTATGCCGCGAAAACGATGGCTTTGAATACAGTGAATAATATTATTAAAGGTATCCGCCGAAAAATTATATTTCTTTAAAATATTTTTCGCTTCTTCGGCACCGATTACGGCATGACATAATTTTATCCCACATTTTTTCTGTCCTTTATGTTTTTCTTCCTCCAGGCGACCTATATCATGTAACAAAGAAGCAATTTCCAATACCTCCAAATCCGCCCCCTCTTCTTGACCAATATGTAATGCTAATTTTCTTACTCGCTCCACATGTGTCCAATCGTGGCAAGGGTTAGTTTTTTTAAAATATTTCTTGGCAATTTTTTCTATTTTTTGGATACGTTGTTTTTTATTCATAATATTGAATTATTCCTTTATAAATTATCAAAATTTCCCCTCCAAAAATCTTTTTCTTTTCGCTTCTTCCATTCGTTCAATGGCGTAGCGGAGGGTGGTGCGGGGAAGGTGGTTGTAATTTTGAATTAAAAATTGTTCTACTTGTTCTTGAGACTTTTTGCCTTTTTTCCTGCTCTGCTTGTCCGCCTTGAGTGTAATGGCGGATTTCTTGTTTGGCTCTCCCAATTTCCATGCTTCTCGCAACATCCACCCTACTGCTTTATGCATTAAATCTTCTTTATCTGATAACAATTTTTTTGATAGACGCAAAGTTAAATTTATTTCTCCATTTCTAATAAAAATCCAAGGAGCAATAATCCCAATTCGCCTATCCCACATCGATGACGAATCAGTTAATTTTGTAAAAATATTCTTAGGCTTTAAACCATCAAAAACTGCCTGCCCCAAAATATAGTGAGCCGATAAATCAACCAAATCCCAATTATTTACCCACTTTTTATTATTTAAATAAAATTCAACAATTTTCTTTTGCTCGATACGATCTTTTTTCTTAATTGCGGTTTTATTTTTCTCAACCAAAATCAATAATGCCACTAGTCGCTCTTCGTGAATTTCTGATTGCAAAATTTTTGCCAATGCTTCTAATTCTATCTCCACAAACTGTCTAGCTATTTTTCGAACATCTGGCACGCGCACACCAATAAATTTATCTCCCTCTCCATACTGCCCTTTCCCAGTTTTAAAAAACCACTCATTGGTTTTCTTTCGTTCCAACGAAGCGTATTTTCGCAACTCTTTTTTAATCTCTTTATTATTCATTTTTTACTTATTAGATTTTTTTTACCTTTTTTTGTAAATTTTTAATACTATCTAAATATGCGACTTCGACAGGTGAAAGTGTTTTAGTTTGATATTTTTTATATTCCTTTTCTGCTTTTTTTAGAGCCTTCTCGTGACTTATTTTTCCTGCATTTTGCAATACTCCTTTTCCATATGTTTGTGTAAATTTATCAAGTTCTATTCTCCAATCTGCCATGCTCATTTTTATATGTTCTTGCGCCTTTATTTCCGCAAGATCAAAAAATGCCGACACTAATCTATTAAGCCTAAACAACTCACTTTTAGTTAAATAATTTTTTGCAATTCCTATTTCTGATCTTACGGGCATATCACCAGCAAAAGTAGTCATACCCATAAATTGCTTTTTCGCATTTGCACGATTATAAATAATTTCCGCCGCAGTTTTTTTGTTGACTGCATAATGCAATTTATTTTGAACTATTTTGAAGAATTTTACAGACTCTGTACTTTTCGGATTATAATCAATACTTGTCGCATATAAATCTAGTACTTGACGATATAAAACTTTTTCGCTACTTCTAATGTCACGAATTCTCTCCAATAATTCCTTCCAATATACTCCACCACCTGTATCCTTAAGCCTTTCATCGTCCATTGTAAATCCTTTTATGAGATATTCTTTAAGTCTTTTGGTTGCCCAAATACGAAATCTGGTACCTTGTAATGATTTTACTCTGTATCCAACCGAAATAACTACATCTAAATTATAAAAGTTTGTAGGTTTAGTAGAAAAATCGGAATTTCCGATTTTTTTCATAGATTCTTTTTTAGCAAGCTCTTTTTCTTCGTATATATTAATAATATGCTCATTTATAGTAGAGCGAGCCTTATCAAATAATTCAGCCATTTGATTAATTGTTAACCACACCGTTTCATTTTCAAAATGTACTTCAATTTTAGGCTGACCTTTGGCACCTTCATAAATAATAACACTACTTTGCTTCTTGTTTATCATAATAAATTTTACTTAATTTATTTAATTCAATGTCGGGATGCTGGGAATCGAACCCAGGCTACACACACCCCATGCGTGCGTACTACCTTTATACTACACCCCGAAATTTAAATATCTAACTCTTGTTGAGGCCATTGTTTTCCATACTTTTTATACATATCTAATACGGCTTTTGTTTTTTTAAATAACTCTCTTTTGGAAATACTTTTTAAACTGATTGGTGTTGATGATTTTCCATCTGTTGGGCTGGGTGGAATTAGTCCCGGATAAATTAATTGAAAAAAATGATAATTTCCAAGCATGGAGCTATAATCTTTGTATGCTATTTTTAAATCAGGGTATTCTGGCTTTAACTCGTCTTCAACCGATTTAATAGCACTGTCTATGTATGCCAATAATGTTTCTTTTGTTTTTGTGGTTAAAGATTGTTCGTTTAGTGTCAATAAGGTGATAGTTGTTGGTTGTTGTTTGATTATTAATGGTTCCATCCATATATCAAATAGATAGCTATCTGGTATATTATGTGCTGAGGCACCTTTTTGCATCCCTCTAAAAACAATTCTCAAATTAGGATATTGTTTGGACAATCTCTCTTGAATATTATTGACCAATGAATGTATTTCTTTTTCTTGTTCACTTTTCTCAACAGTTTCTTCGCTTGTTAAAATATTATATGAATTCTTTATTTTTTCCATTGTGATTTAAGTTATTTATTATCAACAGACATTTTTTTTAATTTTATTTCAGGTAATCTTTCCTGACTATTTTTATTAAATTTATTGATTTGTTTATCCATCTATTTTAAATCATTTATTAAACATAATTTTTACTGGAAACACGATTACTGCTTGCCAGATTCTTTTTAAACGATAGCGTGCTTCCAGGATTAAACGCCAGAGCCATTCTAGCCCGATTTTTCGCATCCACTTCGGTGCCCGTTTAATTTTCCCAGTTAAAAAATCAAAACTACCTCCGACGCCCATTGCCAATTCTATGTTATAGTTTTGTAAGTTGTGTAATAACATTTCTTGTTGTGGTGCACCAAAATTACATAACGCAATATCATAATTCATATTTGTAAATTTCCAATCCTCATCTTTGCGAAGGTTGAACCTTTGCATTGTAATTATTTTGACTTTTAATTTTGGATATAATTCCTTAACGACTGTTTTAATGTCATTCTTGCTACTCAAACTGTCTTTGTGGGTTATAATTAAAACCTTTTGTTTGTTTTTGTTGGCAATTTTTAAAATCTCTTGCATCAAATCAACCCCTGCCCAACGATGTTTTAAATTTTTTCCGTAACGCCAACTAGCGAATTTAACACCAATACCGTCAGCGATATTTAAACTTGTTTTTGCATTGAGAATGTCTCTAAATTTTTGATTTTTTTGTGCCTCCAGAATAAATTCCGGGTTGATTGTGTTAATTTGAAGAGAGGCTTTATCTTGACCTTTCTGATTCAAAACATTTCTAATTCTATCCGATATTTCCTTCCGTGATAAATTATCAATTTTGACATTTAAACATTTAAAATTCATCTCACTGTAATTCAATTAATTTATTGGTTTACTTTGTTTCCTTATATGGTTATAAGGAAACAAAGTTTGACGGTTGTAGTATTGCGTTACCTTATAACCATATAAGGTAACGCGAGTTGTTTTCTAGTAATTGTTCTTGTCTTACTTGTTCTGTTTAATTACTGTTTTTGTTCTAGTCTTTAATTTTATTCAAAAACTCCTTCATTTCTTTTATACTATCATCATCGACTACACTTAATGCGATAACATTTTTATTATATTTTTGTAATTTCTTTTCTATTTGCTTTAATTCTTTTTGGTCTGTCTCATCAATCCGACTTAAAATTATCCACTCTTTTTTCTTTAACATTTTTGGGTTAAATTTTTCCAACTCTTTTCGAATGATTAAATAATCATTAATTGGGTCAATACTGTCTGAAGCGATGAAATGAAATAACATTTTAGTTCGTTCAATGTGTTGCAAAAATTTATGCCCCAGGCCTTTTCCCTGGGCTGCGCCTTCTATTAAGCCGGGAATGTCCGCCAAAATTAAACCATAGTAAACCCCTAAATGAGGTTCTAGAGTAGTAAATTGATAATTAGCTACTTTACTCTTAGCACTGGTAAAGGTATTTAAAAAAGTAGATTTTCCTACATTGGGATAACCAATTAATCCTATGTCGGCAATTAATTTTAGTTCTAAGCGAATAGTAAATTCTTCTCCTGGGGCACCCTCGTTGGCTCTAGTGGGCGAGGTATTTCTACTAGAACGATAATGATGATTTCCAAAACCACCATTGCCTCCACGGGCAATGATTATTTCCGCATCTTTTTTTGTAATTTCTTGGCTGGTGTCATTATCTAGATTATGAATGACTGTTCCCATGGGGACTAAAATAACGGCATCTTTACCACCAGCTCCTTCTCGAGTATTTTGACCGCCTCGTCCTCCGGGCGCAGCTTTGATGACTTTTTTATGTTGAAATTGTCTAAGAGCTCCCAAATCAGTTACTCCTTTTATGACAACATTTCCTCCTCGTCCACCATCACCACCAGTTGGCCCATTTTCAAGAACAACCTTGGAAAAGGTAGATAAACCATCTCCTCCTCGCCCTGCTTTTACTTTAATTGTGACATCATCGATTAACATAGGTGCTTTAATTAGAAATTAGAGTTTGTGATTTAAAACATTTATTTTCTTGACATAATAACATAATGGTGTATAATAGAATGTTGGCTTAATAATTTCAATAAATTTTTACTCAACCCTCATAACAAGGAGATTTATTATGAGAAAATCGTTAGTTCTTTCCCTAATTTGTATTGGTATTGTTATTTTTCTTACATCGCTTGCTTCGGCGAGTGATTGCGGAAAAAACACTATACCAGCTCTCCCACCTGGGGCTAAAATGCTTCAACGTGATAGCCAGATTATAAGGAAACAAAACATTTCTACCTGGATTTTATTTCAAATGAATACCACTGAGTGCTTTCTTCAACATGAAATGGTTTTCATTTCTAACAATTCACTGGGTAATAAGGTCTCAATATCAGAATCTATCACCCCGGCTTCTTGTAACACTACTTTCAAAGAAGATTAAGGGAGAATCTCAACAGAGTAATTTGGGCTGTCATAAATTTATATGGCACGCCCATTTTTATTTATTCTTAAATATTTCTATCTTTTAGCGACTTCCCTATTCACCAAATCATCCCAAACAACACTGGCGGCGGCGGTAAGGGGTACGGCTAAAATTAATCCGGCTACTCCTGCCAATTTTCCTCCGATCAGTAAAACTAAAATTACCACCACTGGATTTAATCCAACTGCTTTTTTCATAAGCAAGGGTACAATAATATGATTTTCCAGTTGTTGAATTAAAATATATAATAGAAAAATAACAACCGCTACCCAGGGAGAAATAGTTAGCCCTATTAGAACAGCGGGAATAACACTAATCGTTGGTCCAATGTAAGGAATTATTTCCAAGAGGCCTCCCAGTAGAGCTAGGGTTAAAGCTAAGGGTACGTTCAACAACATTAAAACCAAATATTCTAAAACAAAAATAATGCCAGCTAGAATAAATTGACTAATCATCCAGCGACCTACCTGATGTTGTATTCTCTTAATTAAATTAATGGTGTATTTTTCATATTTTTTTGGTACAACATTATTCACAAATCCCCAGGCTCCATCTTTTTTAACAATCATATAGAAAGATAGGGAAAGAACAATCATGGTTTTAAAGAGTCCAGTAAAGACACCTACTGTATTGGAAAAAATATTTGCACCTAGTTGGGCTACTCCCCCGGAAGTACTTTCTTTGATGGTTGCTAGTTGATCTAAAATATTCCAGTTACTAATCATATTTATGTACCCACTGAAAATATTGTTAAAGTTGCCAAAATAAGTTCCCAGCACTAAACCTAATTCTTTTAATTCACTGCCCAGGATAGGAATAATAATATTAAAGAACCAGAAAAAAACAACCAGAGCTAAAATGTAAATACTTAATGTGGTTAGGGTGCGAGGTATTTTTTTCTTTTCTAGCTTATCAACGATTGGCTGAATGGCACTGGAAAGAATAATGGCTAAAAACAAAAGTAATAAAATGTCTCTAATGGCAAACAAAAACCAAGCTCCGGCCACAATGAAGACTGTATACCAAATCGTTTTCAAAGAAATTTCGATGGTTTTTGTCTGTTGATGCATGATTATATTTTAATGATTATTCTGTCCACTTCCTTCATTTCTCTACTCTTATAATACCTGTAATTTGTTAATTTATCAAGTAAACCAAATCATTAATCAATATAATCTTTATACTCTTTTAACAACCATACAACTATTCAATTGAATAGTTGTATATATTAAATGAATGATTGTATACATTGAATAGTTGATCAGTGCTACAGGAGATAATTTGTATCTCCCACTTTTTATCCCATCCTAAGCTTAAATATAAATACGACTATACAACTATTCAATTGAATAGTTGTATAGTCCGACACAATTCCAAATAATTGAGCATAAATCACCGGATGTTAATCTAACAATTGTGATAAAAAAATTATTTCATATTTTTGATAGAAAGTTAGCAATTGCTTTTCCTTTATTGGTTAAAGCATGCCTAACCTCCGATTTATCATTTCGTTTCATTACTATTCCTCTGCTCATCATCTTTAACAAATGATTAGATACTGCCGTATAACTAATGTTAAAATGCTTAGCAATATCCGATACTGATAATTCCGGATATTTTTCTAAGAGAAAAATAATATCAATTCTTCTTTTATTTGCAAAACCTTTTACAATATAATCCAATTGATTGCTTTTTTTGATTTTGTTCTTCATGACAATATTTTATCTTAATAATAAACTTACCAATAGTAAATTGGTTTATTATCATAACACAGTTTATTAAGTTATACAACTATTCAATTGAATAGTTGTATGCTATTTATGCCAGCAATTATAGATGGCGACCCATAAAGATTTTTTGTCGCATAATCCCATTTATAATATCTTGATTTTAAAAACAAAAAAACTCATCGGTGAACGTTTGTCCCACAACTTGTTAGTTGTGTTTGTACATATCTATCTCCATTCGCTCGCCGCTACTTAGAGATTTATACCCCGTTCGCTCGCCGCTACTTAAGGATTCGTACAAAACCGATGAGTCAATGGCACTTTATCTCTTAATTGGGTGGTTCTGTGCCATTCCACCCGAGATTGGTTTTATAATAGCCTACTTTGAAAGAAATATCAAGGATAAAAAAGACGATATTCACCCAATAGGAAATACTCGAATAAACATCGCCATAAAACTGCCATAAGATATTTTACAACCCCTGAAAATTATATACTTCAAGATCCCTAGAAATCAATTCCCTGTCCATAGACCAATTAACATCTGCATAAACTTCGACAATCTTAGTCTTTTCACGAGGAAAATTGTAAACAATAACTTCTGCTGTCCATGACAATGAAGAGCCTCCTGTGGAAATTCGTTCAAATTCGGCATACTCATCTTCTGATAAATAACCAACTAAAAATAAATTTTCTCTAGAAAAGGCACAATTTGTCGAATAACGCTGTCTGGTTGCTAAATTTACAAAATTGTCCCCCTTGAATGTTTTTTTCCGGACAAGTTTATCCAGGGCTTTAACATGAGAATTGGGCGTAGATAATTCAATACGCACGAATGGCTCTGTACCAGCATTTAAAAAAAACAATGTCCTCAATTAATGTTCTCGCCCGAACAATTTCTAGGGACTTTTTACTTAGCTGCTTTTTCAAGTCAGAGTATCTTCTCTCCCTCATCCAGCCAACCCATCTTGATTTCGACGTTATAAGCACCTCGGCTTTTCTTTTTATTGCAGTATTTTTCCGTTTTTTTTGCTTGTTTTCTTTTTGCCGCTTTTCCCTTTTTGTTCATGACACCCTCCAAAGGCTAATCTGCTGATTGCACCAATTCAATTTTAGCACCATCTTTTTCGATTTTCTTAACTGCCCAGCGACATTGCCAGATGATTAATTCTGAGTCTCGATAACTTTCTTTTGTCATTTTTCTTACAATATCTTCATCGTAAATACATTTTCTTACCACAACAAAGAACAAAAACAAAGGTACTGCCTCCCAGTATGTGTTCCCGACACATATGAACGTATGTATAGTGACCGCTCAGTTATCACCAGAACTGACAGTATAACAAAATTCAACATTGGTTATTTTGTTCATATATTTTTCTAGACGACCCTTTTGCCACAGCAGGTAAATAAAAACACATAGCCACCCAACACCTAGTGTAGTAAATAAAGGATTTATATTATTACTTGACCCCAAAAAAAATGTTATGATATTGGTCATGCCAATTCCTCCTCTGTAAATTATTTTGTTGATTATGCTAATTTAATTTTAGCACCATCTTTAATGTACACCCTATACCTACAAATTAAGGTTAGCACAACATTAACAGCTCAGTCAATACTTCAGTAAGGCTGGAAAACTTAAAATTTAAAATTTAAAATTTTTAAGAAACCTTCAAAATTTCTTTCAACCTTTCTTCATTATTCTTATGCGGGCCGATGATGGCTAGGTTGAGTTTGGAATTTTTGAAAATTTGTTGGGCGACTTTTTGAATGTCTTCTGCGGTTACTCTATCATACTGTTTTAAAATATATTTAACCGTTTTAATATCTCTTCGGAAAAGTTCTTGGTTGGCTAAAAATCCAGCCCGGGATTGAATGGTCTCTAATCCCATTGTAAAAGAACCTTTGATTTTATCCTTGGATTTTTTCAACTCTTTTTCTGTTACTTTCTTTTTAGCGACTTTTAGAACCTCCTGCAAAATTAATTTAACGGTCTTTTCTGAATTATCGTGACTGACACCAGCTTGAATAGCAAAAACCCCCGTATCTAAATTTGTTTCACTGGCGGTGTGAATGTAGTAAGCCAGTCCTTCTCGTTCTCTAATTCGCAGAAACATCCGAGAACTCATTCCCCCGCCGAGAATACTAGACAATAAACTTAGGGCATATTTTCGTCGGTCAAACATATTATAGGAACGAAAGCCCAGTACCAAATGAGTCTGGTCAGTGTCTTTTTCTTCTATTTGCAAACGAGGCTGTCGTTGTTTTTCTTTAACTTCTGGTCGCTTATTTCTTTTATCTGTCTTTCTTTTCTTACCAAATAATTCCTGTATTTGTTTTTTAATCTTCGGAACGGAAAAATTACCAGCTACCGTTACGACTGTTTCGGCCGGCAGGTATTGTTTTTGTATGTATTTTTTTAAATCTTGGGCAGTCAGTTTTTGAATATTTTTTTCCTGACCGATTATTGGCCATCCAGCTGGTTGATCGCCATATAATAACTCCTCAAAAACTTCTTCCACTTTACGCATTGGCATATCTTCATACATAGCCATCTCCTGTAAAATTACGCCTCTTTCTTTCTCTAGTTCTTTTTGCTCCAGTAAGGAATTAAGATAAATGTCCGCCACCAAATCCAAAGCCAATCCACTATGTTCCGTTGGCATTTTAATCCAATAACCAGTTTCTTCTTGTCCGGTAAAAGCATTCATTTGTCCGCCAACACTATCTACCTCTTCGGCTATGGCTTTGGTGGACGGTCTAGTTTTCGTTCCCTTAAAAACCATATGTTCTAAAAAATGGGAAATACCGTTATTTTTTTTATTTTCATATTTTGAACCAGTGCCAACCAAAACTTGAGCAATGGTTGCTACTGCTCGTTCATCTGGAGCCAAAACCACCCTCACCCCGTTGGCTAACTCATATTTTTCAAAGTTAATTATTCGTTTTTGATTATTTTCTTGCATGATTTTTTGTTAAAATTTAAAATTGTCTTGGTCTGCCTCCTGTGTAAAGGGGGTCAAATTCTCTTATTACTTTTATTTATCAACGAAGTTGATAAATAAAAGTAATAAGAGAATTTGGGGGGTTTTTCGGTTAGCTACTTAAAAACCCCCGAAGCCTGAACAAATTCTTTTTATTCCACTCTCCTACTTCGCCTTTGGCTTCGCGGGATAAATTCACAACTACGCAAACTAAAAAAATTTGTCCAGCCTTCTGCCCCCTTTAAAAAGGGGGCAACTTAAAATCAATCACTTTTTCATCAGTTGTTCTAGTTTGCGAGATTGTTGATGACAGATGGCGACGGCCAGAGCATCAGCAGCATCATCTGGTTTAGGAATAGTTTTAAGTTTAAGAATGCTTTGCACCATTATTTGCATCTGTTTTTTATCTGCTCTCCCGTAACCAGTTAAGGCTTGCTTAATTTGCAAGGGAGTATATTCCGCCACCGAAATTTTCTGCTTGGCAGTAACAAACATTAGTACTCCTCGGGATTGAGCTACTTTTATAGCTGTCTTTAGATTCTTAAAAAAGAATAATTCCTCAATGGCCATTTCATCTGGTTTGTATTCTTTGATAATTGCCTGTAAATCTTTAGCTGTTTCTTTTAATCTTTCCACATCGGTTTTGTTTTTACTCGTCTCAATACAGCCATAAGCCACTACCTCCATCTCCTTCTTCCCATCCTTAATAATTCCCCAACCAGTAATCGCCGTCCCCGGGTCAATACCGAGAATAATTATTTCTTTGTTTTTATCTTTCATTGTTTTTAATCCCTAATTTTTAGTTTTTTGTAAAATGATGGTCAACCATTCTGTTTTACCAATTATTTGAGTTTCCATAAAAAGAGTTTTATATCTATTTTGCGCAAAATTTTGAATTAATTCTGGGGTATAATAATAAAATACCCGTGTACCAAATCTATCTTTTTTTGTTTCTCTTGTATAAACTTTTTTTATTTTTAATGAGATATAAAATATTCCTCCTTTCGTTATAAAGTCACTAACTCTTAAAATTACTTTTTTTAATGTCTGTTTATTACTGTGTAGTAGTGATGCAAAGGCAAAAATAATGTCATACTTTTTATTTGGTTTGTTTTTGAAAAAATATTCTTCTAAGTCAGCCACATGAAAATTTCCTTTAGATACTTTTGTCTTAACTGTATTTATCATCTCCTCAGATAAATCAAATCCCTCATAATTTTTCGTTTTATTTATAATATATTCCGCATCACGACCATCCCCACAACCAATTTCTAATACCTTTGGCTCTTTTTTATTTATATAAGAGAAAGCCCTATTAATATCACTTTTACGAGAGCCAATACTATTAAAATATTCAGCCAATTCTTTGGCTGATTTATTATAGGTTTGCAAGGTTATTTCTTTTTCAGATAGTTTTTTTGTCATTGGGTTTTAATGTTATTTGTTTTTGTCTAATTTCATTTAATAAAAATTATTAGTTATTATGGGTGAGCTTTATCTTTTGATCTTGTTGAAAAGTTTAAAATTAAAAATTAATTCATTTTATCTCTTCAGTCTAAAAATCCCCCCTCAATCCCCCCTTTGTGAAGGGGGGAGGCTACGAAAATCCTCTCTCAATTCCCCTTTAAAAAAAGGGGGGAGCTGGAGAGCAATTCTTACTCCAACGACGTCCAGACTTCTGAGACGTCGTCATTTTCTTCTAATAATCCTATTAAGTTTTCTAGGTCTGCCAATTCCTCGTCGGAAACGGAGATTTTATCTTTGGCATCAAAAATTATTTTTGCTTCGGTGATTTTTAGACCGGCATTCTCCAAAGTATCTTGTACCTTTTTTAATTCATTACCTTTTGTGTAAATCATCGCCATCTCGTCGTCAAATTCATAATCATCTGCGCCACTTTCAATAATATCCATTTCTATTTTTTCTTGCTCTTCTGGTTTGATATCTTCCACCACAATTAGTCCTTTCTGTTCAAACTGCCAACTGACTCCGCCTCCTTCCACAAATTTACCCTTATTCTTTTTTAGGGTTGTTTTGACATCGGTTAGAGTTCTGTTTTTATTATCCGTAATACA
This sequence comes from Patescibacteria group bacterium, assembly GCA_015493225.1. Taxonomy (GTDB): domain Bacteria; phylum Patescibacteriota; class Minisyncoccia; order Moranbacterales; family DUUL01; genus S145-42. Next base: position 38,921 of record WGDO01000032.1, on the reverse strand, counting down.
CTGGATTAACATAGAAACCTGCCCTGGGCCATAGGCTTCGTAGGTTATTTCTTCCAAAATAACTCCGTCTTTGGCTTCGCCGGTTCCTCGTTTAATAGCTCTTTCAATGTTGTCTTTTGGCATATTAATTGAACGAGCCTTATCAATGGCCATCCGAAGACCAAAATTCATTTCCGGGTCGCCACCATTTCGCGCCGCCACTTCAATTATTTTGGCATACTTGGTAAAAACATTGGCTCGTTTGGCATCGTTAATCGCTTTTTTGTGTTTGATGGTTGACCATTTACTATGTCCTGACATATAATTTTTTCTTAAAAAATTAATTTTAATTTGTAAATTTTAAATTTTAATTCAATATTCCAATTTTAAATGTTTCAATTTTAAATAAAAAAGAATAGTATTATAACTATATTTAAAATTTATCACTAAATCATTTAAAATTCATTTAAAACTTAAAATTTAAAACTTAAAATTGCGACACAAACTACTTACTTTCATCTTAATTGCTACTATCTTTTTTGTCCACTCTATCTATATCAACGCTAATTATCGGTGTCGCTCCTCTCCCTTCATCAAAATACCACTTATATACCTCCTTCGTCAAGGGGACAGCCCATTCATGCCCTTCTCCGCCTCCTTCTACCAAAACAACCATAGCCAATTCTGGATTTTCATAGGGACCATAGGAAACATACCAAGAATGAGTTTTATCTTCATTGCCAAATTGAGCAGTTCCTGTCTTACCGGCTGTATGTACTTTTAAATTATTTAAAGCTCTACCCGACCCAGCAGTAACGGTTTGACGCATTCCCTCCTGAACAATTTTAATATTCTCTGGACTAATAAAATTTTCATTTAAAATATCTTTTTTTATTTCTGTTTTCTTTTTTGTTAAGGGATTAATAATCTCTTTTGTTATTCTAGGTCTATATAATTTTCCACCATTGGCAATGGTGGCAGTTACATTGGCCATTTGCAAAGGAGTGGTTAATAAATATCCTTGTCCAATGGATCCGTGATAGGTATCTCCAATATACCATCTTTCTCCCAACTCCTTAAATTTCCAAGTTGTACCCGGCACCAATCCCTTTTTTTCTCCTGGTAAATCTATTCCTAGATAATCTCCTAACCCAAATAATTTAGAGTATCGTCGTAATTGCTCAATTCCCAACCCTTTAATATTTTGCCATCCTCCTCCAACGGCATAAAAATAAACATCACAACTTTCAGCAATAGCTTTACGAATGTCAGTTACTCCATGAGCTTTCCAATCAGGAAATTGCCACTTTCCAACATTAATGTGTCCATGACAATCTACCGTTGTGTGTTCATCAACTACATGCTCTTCTAGGGCGGCACAAGCTACCAGAGGTTTAAAGGTTGAACCGGGAGGATAAGTTCCAGAAATTGCTTTATTCAAAAGAGGTTTATGAAAATCATTTAATAAGTTTTGATAAACCTCCTGAGAAATTCCCCTAGTAAATAAATTATTATCAAAGCTTGGATAGCTAACCAAGGCTCTCACTGCTCCATCGCGTGGATCAATAGCCACTACCACTACTCCTGTGGCATCATTATTTTTCTCCATCATTTTACCTGCTTCTTGATAAATTTTTTCTTGTAATTTTGCGTCAATATTTAAAATTAATTCTGAGCCAGGTGTTGGAGCGACTACTCCCAGGTCTTGAATAATTTTTCCCTGGGCATTTACCTCATAACGATGCTCCCCATGTTTTCCATGTAAATATTTTTCATAAGTCTCCTCCAGTCCATTTTTACCAACATAATCAATCAGCAAATAATTGGGATATTTTTCCAAATCCTTTTTATTCACCTTTCCATCATAACCAATAACATGAGCAAAAATTTCTCCCTTATTATACTCTCGCTGGGCGGTTTGGCTAACATCAATACCTAATAAAATATTATTTTGCTCTTTAAGTCTTAGGGCTAAATCATTATCTAAATGTTCTATTAATTGAAAAGTTCTGCGGTCTGTTCTTTTTTGTTCGTTAATTGTTTGCCACAGAATTTCTTTGGAAGTGCCAGTTAAATTCGCTATCTTGTTTAAAATATCATCTAATTTTTGATTATCCCTAGGTAAAAAAGCCGGCACAAAAGTTAATTCAAAACTAGGAATATTTCTAGCTAAAACTTCTCCCTTAACATCTTTAATAATTCCCCGAGGAGCTTTAATAACCACTTTTCTAATTCTATTATTATTAGCTACTTTTGTATAATAATTTCCTTTTAAAACTTGCAAAAAGAACATTCTCAAAAATAATATTCCCAATAATAAAAAAATAATCGAAAAGAAAACGCGATATTGCCAGTTAGTATTTTCAGTCTTGATAATTTCCGAGGTCTCCCTGGTAAAGGATACTTCATCCAAGGGATTTTCAATTTCTAGACTGATTATTTTTTTTCTTCGTTTGAGATTCATAGGTTAGATAGTAGATAGTAGATAGTAGATAGTAGATAGTAGATAGTAGATAGTAGATAGTAGATAGTAGTTTTTTGGTTCCCCTCCTTTGTAAAGGAGGGGTTAGGGGTGGATTTAGATTGATGATAAACCTTTAAAATCCCCCCTCAATCCCCCCTTTTCAAAGGGGGGAAGCTAGGAAATAATTTCTCCCTTTGGAAATAAACAATGAGCTTTAATACAAAACTGAATAATTAAAATTTATTTTCCAACCATAAATTAAAATTAAAAAATAACATTAGTAGCAGAAAGTAAAATATCCAATCAAACCAATAGGTAAAATAAGGTGAGCTAGCAATAAAAAATTTATTGATTATTATTATCCCTGTAAAATAAATTGTCATAATAATTAAAAAAATTAAATTGGCTTGTCGGAAAGAAACATTCTTTTCTAAAAAAATTGCCTTTAAAAATAGGATTAAACCGACTATGCCCAGCCAAATTAAAACCATTAACCACCAGGATATTCCGGTGACAATAGTTAATAAATAAGTAGTCACAAACAATACTAAAATATTTTTTCTAAAGTTCCTTTTTATTAATAGTAAAACTAAAAATGAAGCTAAAAAATATGGAAATCGCCAGTGTCCGGTAAATAAATTTGGCAAAAAAGCAAAATCCAAGAAAAAGAATAGGAATAGAAATAGAAAAATGTATCTTTTTTTCATAATATTATGGTAAGAAGAAAAGCTTTAAAATTAATACCTCTATCTACCTTCTAACAAAACCCAAACTAAATGTAAATTGTCAAAATCAACTGGTGAAAAAATAGTTGCCTGTTGAAAAAGTTGATCCGAACTGCTGGTTATTTCCTGGATGTAGCCAACCAATAATCCTTCCGGAAAATAATTACTAAGATTGGACGTAACCACCGTATCACCTTTATTTAGTTTCACTGTCTGGGGAATCATGGTCATAATCATTGAGGTACCAAATTGCCCCTTTATCAATCCCTTGCCGGAGCTATTAACTATTTGAGCATTTAGACGAGAGTCCTTGTCTGTAATTAAACGTACCTTAGCAGTGTGTTTTTCTGCTTCCACCACTCTACCAATTAAGACACCTTTATCCACTAAAACTGCCATATTATTTTTTATTCCATCTCCAAGCCCTCTATTAATATAAACAATTTCCGAATATCCTCCTGATTCTCTACCAATAATTAAAGCTGGTAGTAAATTATATTTTTCTCTGGGAGCGAGTTTTAATTGTTCCCTAAAAATATTATTTTCATTTTTTATTTCTTCCAGTTGGGCGACTTGGCTACGCAATGTTAAATTTTCATTAAATAGTTTTTGATTCTGATTTTTTAAGTCGCCGATATTAATAAAAAAGGATAATTTTTGATGAGTCCACCAACCCATGGTTGAAAAAACTGTTCCCACTGGCCTGGTTATGATAGAAAATACATTTGTTATTGTTTTGTTTTTTCCCACTGCCAAAAAACGAGTCCCGATCAGCACCGCTAAAATTATGAATATGGTGTAGAAAATTTTTTGATGTTTTTTAAATAATGGCATGGAATTTTTAATTTAGCTATACCCCCTGCGTAGAAAGAGGTTTGTTTTCCAGCTTTCCCCTTTTTTATTATAGAGAGGGGATTATTCATTAGCTTCCCCCCTTTGTAGGGGGGGATTGAGGGGAAATTTCTGTAGCTTCCCCCCTTTGTAAATGGGGGATTGAGGGGGGATTTTAAGAATTTTTTAAAACTAAATCCACCCCTAACCCCTCCTTTACAAAGGGGGGAAACTAAAGAAAATCCACCCCTAACCCCTCCTTTAAAAAGGAGGGGAACTACTGATTTATAGCCTACTCTATATCTACTTTATTTTCTTCTCATCCCCCGTTTCAATCAAGACTTCCTTTAGAGAATCTAAATTTTCTAGAACCATTCCAATCCCTCTGACTACGGCGGTTAAAGGGTCTTCCATTTTATGCACGGGCATTTCTGTTTGTTCAGAAATTAGTTTATCTAGTCCTCCAATCAATCCACCACCACCGGCCAAAATAATTCCCTTCTGCATAATCTCTCCCACTAACTCTGGCGGAGATTCCTCTACGGCAGATTTAACATTGTTAATGATTACTTTAATGGAGCGGGATATTGCCTTGCGAGCCTCGTCGTCCGTTATATAAATTTCTTTCGGCAAGCCACTGATTAAATCTCTTCCCCTGATTGGCGATTCCTTGCTCTCCGACTTGTCTGTTTTGTAGGCATTGCCAATAGCAATCTTAGTGTCTTCGGCGGTTCTTTCGCCCAAGAGTAAATTATGTTCATTGCGAGCATAGCGAATAATATCTTCGTTCATTTCGTCGCCGGCAATTCGTAGACTACGGCTAACCACTACTCCTCCCAGAGAAATTACTGCCACTTCTGTCGTTCCTCCGCCAATATCCACAATCATATTTCCGGCCGCTTCCTGTACTGGTAAACGGGCTCCGATGGCTGCCGCCATGGGTTCGTCAATTAAATAAGCCTCCCTGGCACCGGCATTAATAGTAGCATCGATTACCGCCCTCTTTTCTACTTCGGTAACGCCGGAAGGAATTCCCACTATAACTCGGGGACGAGGTAAAAGAGTAAAACTATCCTTATGCACCTTGTCAATAAAATATTTAAGCATTTGTTCTGTTGTCTCAAAATCAGAAACTACTCCGTCCACCAATGGCCTAGTTACAATAATGTGGGCTGGGGTTTTTCCAACCATCTCTCTGGCTTTTTTACCAATGGCTAAAATCTGCCCAGTTTTTTTATTCAAGGCTACCACCGATGGCTCATTGATAACAATACCCTTATCTTTAACATAAACTAAAGTATTGGCCGTTCCCAGGTCAATGCCAATGTCTTTGCTAAATTTTCCTAATAGTTTGTTTAACATAAGTTTTTAAATTTAATCGTCTACTATCTACTATCTACTATCTACTGTCTACCAGTCTACTGTCTATATTACCATACTACCACACTAACACTTAAATATCAAAAAAACCACCTCGCATGGGCAGTTTTACTGTAACGACTTATTTTTGTTGTAGTATATTTAAAACTTGTTTTTTCAACGTTGGCAGATCTGCCTTGTAAGTATCCCAAACAACCTTTGGATTAACTCCAAAATATTCATGAATCAAAAAATTACGCATACTAACTATGTCGGAATAAATAATTTCAGAATAACTACTTTGAAAATCATCACTTAGGTTATTTGTTGCTTCTCCAATAATTTCCAGATTTCTAACAACAGCATCAAGAATCATAGAATTTGTTTCTAATTTAGTATAGGTGCAATCTTTTAAATAATTTTCAATATTTATAATTGCATCACGAATATGTTTTAAATATACAACATCTTTTTTACTAAGCATAAATTTGTTCGACATTGTTAATTACATCTTGCTTGAAATATTGACTTAAAGCCTCAGGAGTAATTAAGTCTACATCTCTCTTGATAGAGTCTTCTAAACTTTTTTTTATTTTAGCCAACTTAAAAAACCCCACGGTTGCTTGTGGATGAAAACTTATTAAAATATCTACATCGCTATTCTTGGTTTCTTTGTTATAAACATATGACCCAAATAATGAAACACTTTTAATGTCATCTTTGAATTCATTGTTTTGGATATTTTTTAAAATAGCTTTTTTAATTTCTTCTTTGCTCATAAAATGTATTTTATTTTTATACTTATAGTATATTTTTCTTGACAAACTTTGTCAATGATATGATAATATTTATTTCAAAACAAAATTCATTCCACTGATATTTTGTTAATTTTATTTTTAATCTCTTTCAAATTTTCTTCCAGTTTTTTCATTTGCCATTTGCTTGGACGAGGAGTGTAAACCAATCTTTCCACATCTCTAACCGTTCTTTCCATCAATTTTTGCATTGCCCAATATTCTTCTCTTTTTTTTATAATTTCTTCATCTCGCCGAGGATATAAATTAACAGACAAATCATTATAATGAACCATTATGGTATTTCCTATTCTTAGAGAATCTTTTTCCAGCTTCCAAGAAGTATCCAGCAAAGCGTCTTTTTCCTTCGGTGTTAAATATAACCAACGTCTTTTATTTATTTTGGTTAACAAATCATCTAGTTCGACCACATCTTTCTTACTTTGGAGAATTTTGTTTTTTAATTTGTTAAAATCTCCCTCTTGCTCTTGTTTAATATAATCATCAGCCACATTTAGACTTTCTTTAATCACCTCGTCTTTTTTAATAACAATAAATTCTTTTAGTTTTTGTGTACTAATAACAACTATAAAAAACAAGCCCCCAATCAATGTCGCAGACAATAGTAATTTGATTATTTTTTTACTCAATACTTCTCGTATTTTTTTACAACAATTCATTTATTTATATAGTTTAATTCTTGCGAAAATTTTTAAACAGTCTCATTTCCACACTACCCAAAGTATACCACCTCCCCACAATTTTTCAACCAAAAACCAACTTCTCCCACCCCCTGTGTAAAGGGGGTCAAAATCTGAGGGACGAAGATTTTGGGGGGTTTTTAAGAAATAGTTTTTTAGTTGCTTTTTTTATAAAAATTACTTTATTATTTGTCTAAAAGCACACCGGATTATGTCAAAAACCCTTGACTTTTTCTATTTTTATGCTATGATTAAGCATTCTCAGTAATGCAGGATTACTGGGATGTTCATATAAAAAATTCAAAAAAGAAAGAGGTGCGTTATGAGAAAACTAGCTTTATTCCTCCTGATATTTGTATTTGGGGGAACTATACTGTTTGGGGTCATGTCAGTACGAATGGCCCAGGCTGGAAACAATTTTGTAATCTTTATGCCGGCAATTCAGGCTGGCAGTCGAACGCCGATTTTCAGGGAAAAAACCGATCATCATTCGAAGGGATATGATTATACTGTGATGTTAGTAAAGTATCACGGTATCGCTAGAACCGTGATTACTTCCTATTCGGGTCTTTCTAAGCCCGAAAAGGAAAATTGGACTAAGATTTATCAGGTGATAGGTGAATATCAATCCTTATTATCTTGGGCACGTAGAATCCCTGGTCAGGAGGATTGGGAGGTTTATCAAAAGCCTGCTGGTCATTATCTGTTTAAAGGGTTTGTTGACCCTGATCGGATTGTGGTGTATCGCAGTATTTCAAAGTACCACAAAAAAAATTACAGGTATTCCGTAGCGGTGGCTTGGTATGCCGATGCTTGGCATATCCTAGTTACCAGCTACGACGAGCGGAGCTGGGCAACAGAGAACGAATGGCCTGGACTTAATCAGGTCATAACCTCAATGCAACTTCCCCCGCCAGGCACACCTGGAAATAATGGGGATATCTACGGAAATCAGTTTGTTGGACATTACTGATTTTCCTAATATCTCCTTGACAAGTTTTGTCAAGGTGATACAATAAAATATCTCAGTGATATTGCAAGTCACTGAGAGTTTGTACATTAACTCCCCTCTCCGTCAGCGTTGTTGCTGTCGGGTGATAGAGGGGAAAAGATTATTTTCATCAATTCTTTGGAGGAAAAAAGATGAAAAAGATTACGGTATTATTATCTGTCCTGTTTATTATTCTGGGCATAACCACCTTTGCTGTTGCAGAGCAACCAATTGCTCCACGGGAGGTAAAAATGCAGGTTATCCACGGGGTAACGAAAACTCCCCCGTGGGTTAAAAATTCAACTGTGGCAAAAAAAGCCACTTCGTCAACCTGGATACACCCTGTGCCGGAAAATGCCTGGGGAAGTGCAGGAGACAAAAAAGTGTGGGCACAGGTTCAACGAGCAGACGGAAAACTTGTTTGGGTTTCTTTTCAAAATGCTCCTGCCAGAGACCCAAAAAAAGTCGAAGAGAAAATTGCAAAAGGTATTCCTATTTGCTCCACCAAGCAAGATGTAAATTTCTCCGTGGCATGGAGAACAGACAAGACTTCTCACCCTGGAGAAAAAGATGGCCAATGGGGCCACGTAGGCATTCGTTGCTATGATAATATTGGCAAACAGTGTCCTCCGACCAAGGGAGAAGCTTGGGGCAATATTATTACTTTAATTAGCAGGCCTACCCCTCCAATCCCAACAAAAAATTGGGAACCGGATATGGTCTTCGGGCCATGGCTTAGGTCCTGCGACTAACCAGGGACCTCGGTCTCGCCCTCAGCACTTGTATTATCGGTGCTGGGGGTTGCTTTTTTATTAGAAGTGTGTTATTATAATATGTCTTACATAATTTTAATTTGTAATTTGTAAATTTTAATTCAATTTTAAATTAATAAATGATTAAAGGCTCTAGAATAAATATTTAAAATAACAATATTCATTTAAAAATTTAAAAATAAAATAATTGAATTAAAATTTAAAACTTAAAATTTAAAATTTATTAAGCTTATGTCAAAATGTACCACAAATTGTTCCACTTCTTTTGCTGAGGAGTTGGAGCATAATTTCAAAGAAGATACTAAACCAACTAAACATACTTTTTGCCCTAAATTATGGGAAGAGTTTTTTATTGTGGAAGACGGAGCTGTTTTCCCTTGCTGTGAACGACCCCAGGAAGTTGGTAATTTATATCACAATACCCTAACGGAAATTTGTAACAGTGAAACCTACCAACAAATGCGTCGGGATTCTTTAAATGGAAAATTGAAATGTTACAAAAATTGTCGTCTTTTAAAGAAAGATAAAATCAAGCCGGATTTTAACAAAAAACCAAAAGCTGATTATGGCAAAATGAAAAAATTAAGAATGTTATTCTCGGAAAAATGTAATCTTAACTGTGTGATGTGTCATCAAAATAGCAATGCCAAGCAAGTACTGAGTATGGATGTAATGAAAAAAAATATTGACCTTCGCCCTTTTGAATCTATTGACTCCCAGGGTGGTGAATCTTTATTTATAAAAGAAGCTAACCAATTTTTTGATCATGCCACCTCCCAGGGTAAAAAAATAAACCTGATAACCAATTGCACTTTGGTTAATGATATTTGGGCGGAAAAGATTGCTCGTCATTCGGAGTTTGTACATATCTCTCTTAATGCCTCTACTAAAGAAACTCACGAAGCCATTAATCGTGGTTCTAATTGGGAGCGGGTTTTGGAAAATATTCAAAAGATTAAAAAGCAAAAAGAACTCCTGGGGACAGATTTAAATATTATTGGTCATATGACTTTGCTTTTGCGAAACCTAGATGAGCTACCAGACTTTATCAAAAACTATGAGAAGTTTGGCTTTGATACCATAAATTTTGGTTATACTCGCAGTGTCCAATTTTATATGAAAGGCAATCCTCTAAAAAGAAAAGCTTTAGCCAAAAAAGTACAGGCAGCTATTGCAGAGCTTAAACATCCGGAGAATGTTGATGCTCTTAGGCTAGAATTATTGGGGCTGGTTTAATTCTTGGGTCATATAAAAAAGCATTGACACTGTGTTGTCAAATAAAAGTAATTGAGAAAATTTGGCCCCCTTTACGCAGGGGGTAAACCAAGAAATTTTTAAACTTAAACAATGAAAAAGTATTTCTTTTTAATATTAATTGGTGGCCTTAGTTACCATCTTATTATTTCACTTTTCAGTACTGATTATAAACTGATTATGGACACCATTTTTATTGATGCAATATTAATAGGTGTTTTTTTGGTAGCTCTTTTAAAGATTGATTATGCTTTTTTTGTATCCCTACTTTTATTGCCCGTTTTCTTTCTCTTGCAAAATTTATCTATCATCGGTCAGGTTTACCAAAGTCAAACCAATCTATCGTTTTCTTTTTATGCCATTGACCCAAGAATAATTGGTTTCTCTCTAATAACTTTATTTTCCGGATTAATCCTTTGGAAAAAAAAAGCTAAGTTAAAGATTATTCCCAATGCAAAAATAATTCTCTTGACCCTTGGATATTTCTGTCTTTCAGTACTATGGTCCCAGGGGGATGATAAATATATCCAACTTAGTTTTTATTTGGTTTTGTTTTTTTTATTTTTAACCACTTATACTCTTATTAAAAATATTAAATCCTTTTATCATTTAGTGACTTTTTTAATAACGCTTTCTCTACCAGCTATTCTATTATCGTATTATCAAATATTTGGAGGGATTTTTTATGAGTATAGTGATCTGGATATCAAAAGAGTGTCCGGCCCTTTTGATAGTCCTAATCTATTGGGAAGTTTTTTGTTAATAACCATAGCCTCAGCAATTATTTTACTATTTCACTTTCAGAAACAAAATATTAAAAAATATATTTGGCTATTATTGAGCTATTTATTTCTAGCTATGCCTATATTTATTATGACTTTTTCTCGTTCTGCTTGGCTTGGCTTTATAATTTTTCTAGGAATTTTTTCTCTGCAAAAGAAAAAGTTGGTAATGGTTGGTATTTTTTTAACGGTATTATTAATTCCTTTACTGTTATCCTTTGAACCGACTAAAAATAGAATTGAAGGCTTCACTAATCATACTATGTTTGACTCTATGTACGCCCGAGAAAATATTTGGTATCTGAGCAGACGTAAATTTGTTGAGAAACCTTTTTTTGGCTATGGGGCAGGCAGTTTCCCAAAAATAATTAATGATGCCAAAGAATCAGCCAATGGTACGGAAAATCCTCATGATGACTTAGTATTTTTCTCCGTCGAAAATGGCTTATTGGGTGTTGTTTTATATTTGGTTTTAATTTTTAGTTTTTATTATCAAATTATTAAAACTCATTTGCAAATTACATCCAGCAGAAGTCCCAATAAAGCTTCTTATTTAATTATAAGTTGGGGAGCCATCGCCCTTCTTGTTTCTTTGACCATAATTAGTACCGTTGAATCTTATTACGAAGGTAATTTTATTCACCTGTTTACCTGGTCTCTTCTGGCTGGTTGGTTGGCGGTAAATAATAAAAATAAAATCTAATTTAAATCTTCATCTTTTATTTTTATATATTTTTGTTTTTTATTTACTCCAAGATTGATTATTGGGGAAGATATTTTTGATTTTTCATCGTCACTTAACAAAATTAAAATAATCGCAAACATTCCTCCAAAAACAAATCCTAACAAAGTATTGAGAATTAAATTTGGAAAAGCCGGTTTATAAAAATAATAAGGTTCATCAATAACATTTAAATTAATTCCTTTTTTTGAAAAAAAGACTAGCTCCTTATCTTTTAGGGTATTTATTATTTTTGCATTTATGGCTTTAGATAGCTCTCTGTCATTTGTGTATACTAAAATATGCACAATCCCAGTGTTGGGCACAATGGTAACTTTTATTTTCTTTTTCCATAACTTGATTTTTTTATCTTGACTTTTTTCTTTACTTATTTTTTCCCAATGAATATTATCGTCATTGATGACTGTTTGCATAAAAGAATTGGCTATAACCATTTCTTTAATAGAACGAGCAATAAACTCTGATGATTTCGCCTCTCGGTAAGCATCTAAACCAACTGTTCGGGATTGATTGACGGCTATGGTGGACAATGATTTGTAGGAAGGCGGAATCAAGGCACTAATCACAAAAAAAATCATCGCCATAATAATAGCCAGCCAAAAAACAATATTGCGTGATTGCCAAATATTTTTTAATGGTTGTAAGTTGTTGTCTAATTTATTGTTTCGCATATTTTTAAATAAATTAATTATAACTAAACGCTCTTCATGATATTAACTTTTCCTTTATTAATAAAAAATAAATTCTGATATTCTTCTATAAATTGACTACGGTTATTAAATAATGTTGCTATGAGATAAATTAATATATTTTGATAGGTTGTTCTTAATTTTGCTTTCCTACCTATCAAATGATAGTATTTTGTCTTGGAAATAAAATCTTGAAAAGCATACAATACAGCAATATTTAAACCGGCCTTGCCATCCATAAAACCAAATTTCAAAATATACATCCAAACAAAACGCCAGAGGCTATGCCCGGGAATAAAGAACCAAATATCCTTCATTGTTGCTTTAAAATACAAAAAATTAGTTAAAAATTGCCACCAATTAATTGATAATTTTTTCTTAGCCATTTTTAAGATATATTGAGCCTGGTAATCGCTGTAACGATTAAATCTTTCAAAAAATTGATCAAAGTTCCTATCAGAAAAATGTAAAATGTCTCCGTGAGTAGGATTAATATTTAATAAACGTTCTTTATTAACAATAATATGAGCATGTACGTTTCTATCTTCATAACGACATTTTTTATTAAAAAGTCTAATATTATATAATGGGTATCTACCACCATACTTTAAAAATTTACCAAAGAAAAAATGTTTTCTAGCAATTCCAAAACCATCATAATTATTAATTGATTTACTTTTTAATAATTTCTTGGTATACTTTTTTAACTTATCAGTCACTATTTCATCAGAATCAAGCAAAAGAATCCAATTATATTTAGCCTGGGGAATGACCCAATTTTTAAAATTGGCACTATATTTATAATCTCTGTAAATATATCTTGCGCCAATCTTTTTGGCAAATTCTTTAATTTTTTTAGCACCATTTTTATTCTTTGAAGAATCGGCAATTAATATCTCATCTGCCCAGTCTACCGAGGCGACAGCTTTTTGCAACAAGGTAAAATCCCTGCTCCTCGTTGGTAATAGTGCTGTTAATTTTTTTACTTCTTTAGACATAGTTTTTTATTATCTATAAATCTCCCCTCAATAGTTTGTTGAGGCGATCTTTGATTTCTTCGGGGCTTAAATCTTCATCGGCCGGAATATCTGGAATAACTGGTGGGGTAAAACCATTGGCAATATTATGAGCACTGGGAATTTTTGCTTCCGGTTTTTCCAAAGAAGAAATAACTTTTTGGGGTTGCTGGATGTTTTTTTTGTCTTCCTTTTCCGCTACTTCTTTCACTTGCCTTTCCTCTTTCTGAATAATATTTTCTGTTTCTTTGGATATACTTTTATCAACACTAACTTCTTCTACTTTCTCCGTGCTTTTATTGTCACTATTTTCTTGCTCCAGTTCGTTTTCCTTATTATATTTTTCATCAACAAAAACTGGTAAATTGTCCGGAATTATTTCTTTCTGCCTCCTACCTTTTAAATCATCATCCACAAAAGTATTAAGGGTAATACATTGTGGTTTTATTGTTATTTTGTCTTGATTACTCCTTTTATTTTTCTGATCTACTTCGGTTAAATTGGATTTTTTTAAAGCATTTTGATTCTGTTTTTTAGAAGATTGCTTCTCTTTTTCTTTTTTAAGTTTTTCTAATTGACCATTTTTTAATAAGCCATTACTAGTAAAAACATACTCTTCTACTTCCGGTTCTAATTCTTTTTTAAAGTTACTTCGCTCTAACTCCCTTCTTAATTTCTGTCTAACTATTGCTCGAGATGATTTTCCTTGTAATGACAAATCTAGCCGAAAATCAGTAAACCAAATGACCAGTAGGCCAACTACCAATCCGGCAAACGCTCCTTCCAGACCTCTTTGCCAAGCCAAGGTGTAGCTGTCTACTAGTTGGGGAGCTTTGAGAGTTTTGATAATAATTTTATCACTCTGGGTATAATATTCTGGAGCATATGAAACAATTGCCTGATAAATATTTTTTATATCCTTTTGAGTATTGGCAACTGATTTATCTCTCACTTTGATTTTTAAAACGTCTGTTTTTTTATAATGCCTTACTCTAATTTTTTTATCTGGGACATCAAAGGAAAATTTATCCTGCAACAATTTATGAAAAGCATCCTCTCGCAAAACTACTTTTAAGGTTTGCCCTAGGTCACCATAATTATAAGCACGATTAATCTGAGGATTACTGGCGACTACCAATAAATCTGTTTCAGCAACATATCCGCCCAAACCAAAAACGCTACCGATAAAAACGGCACTGCCTAGTAATATGACAAAAAATAATACAGTTTGCCAAGATTTAGTTGTCTTCTGAAAATAATTGTCCATTTGATTAAAATTAACTATGACGCTTTATTATAACGCGTTTTTAAATATTGTCAATAGCTGGGATACCCCCTGAGTCTATTCCGCATAATTTTAATAAAGTAGGATAAAGGCGGTCATCCTTTCGTAAAAAGGGGATGAGGGGGAATTTTAAGTTTTAAGTTTTAAATTTTAAATGAATATTTAATTTTAAATTTTAAATATTTTAAACGATAATCTATAATGCCATATTTTGATCATAGGCAAAATCATTAATTTTAAATAACTAACCGACCCTCCCCCATTCTCCTTTTCATAGGGGGTAACAAAAAAAACAAGCTATTAAATAGCCTGTTTTAAAATCAAATAAAAATTTTTTATAACTTTACCTGTATTATTTTGTCCTGACGCTTAATTTCTAATTCCAGTTTATCTTCCGCTCTATATTTATTTAAAATCATACCCAAGGTATTTTCTGTTGTAATATCTTCATTATTAACTTTAAGAATAATATCACCAAAACGTAATCCTGCCAATCGACCACGGGAACCCTTGATGGTAACTAATTTACCGGAAGGAGTATAAATCAAAGCCCCATTTTTCGAAGACAAACTATTTAATCTAACTAGGCTTGGATTAATATTTAAATAATATATCCCTAACTTAGGATAACTGATTTTTTTGTTTTGAATTAATTGTTGAAATGAATTTTGAATATTTTCTATAGGAGTAACAAAAAAATGTTCTTTACCGGCATAATCACTTCTCTGATTGATAATCCCTATCAATGACCCTTGAAAATCTATTGTGGCACCGCCGATAAATTTGTTAGAAAGAGGCATTCCCAATTTTAAAACATTACTGTTTTTATCGGAAAAAATAAATTTAGCTCCGCTGGAATTGAAGTTTCTTTGATATTCCTCTATTAAGTTAGACATTAATAATTGTTCGGTATTTTCTTTGGAGTGTCCAATCAACACGGTTTTTTCTCCGCTTTCCACAGAATCGGTTTCACCAAATGGGGCAACCGGTAAATTGTCTTTATCAACTTTCAAAAAAACTAAATTATTAAAGTCATCATTTGCTATAATTTTCGCTTCAATAGTTTCTCCATCATTTAAAGAAATTTCAATTTTATATTTTGAATTAATAAATTTTTCATCATTGTTACTAATGGATGTAACAATAATTCCGTCACTGGATAAAATAATACCACTTTGAGAAACCGGTAAAATAATTTGGCCCTTTTTGGGCTTAGTCGGCTCAAAGATAACTTGCACTATACTGGGCAAAGTATTTTCAGCAACTTTTTTCAGGGAAAAATTCTCCTGGACGGTTACTTTTTCCGTTTTATTTATAACCACTGTTTTTTGATTATTACTTCCCGATAAATTATATTTTAAAAACCAGGGCATAGTAGAAATTTTTGGTGCAACAAAAAGGGCTAGAAATAAAACTGAGCCTATAAATAGAATAATCCCTAAAATAAATTTTATACTTTTTTTCATCATTTTATAATATCCCAGGGGGAAGTTAGAATCATTAATACCACTAAGGTCAACATCATAACTATGTTAACAGCCATAAACTTTTTTGTCAAACGACCCATTATGAAACGACGCACCACTGACCAGAATAAAAAGAAAATGATTACCGCCGTCATTCCAGTTATTAAATACCCAAATGGCCAGAATGATAGCCCCCAAATCACTTCTCCCATAATAAAAGCTAAAATGCTACTAAAAAATAAGGCTGTTTTTTCCACCTTTAATTGCTGTTTCAGAGCAATAACAAAATTCTTTTTTGTTTCTTTTTGTTTCTTTTGTCTATAATTAATTTTATAACAGGAAACAAAACAAATTGTTAAGGACGGTAAAGTAATAAAAAAAGTGGAAGCGACAAAAGTAACTACCAGCACCCAACTATCAATGGCAAAATTTAAATACCAGCCATAATTAGAGACAAACCAGAAAAAAATTGTTATAATGGTGGCTAAATTAATCATTCCCTGGGCCGTTTGGTCACAGTCATATTGCTTTAGACGATAAGCTCCCAATAATGATAAATAATGAATAATGGTAGCCAAGATTATAAAAAGAATTCTCTCCATTTGCCCATCAATCAAATAAAGTAAATTTAAGGAACCGATACTAAGAAAAAATGGAATGGCTAGAAAACGTATTCTTTCTGATAGTGGCCAAATCAATAGAAGATTAAATAATATCAAAAATCCCAAAACCCCAAAATATAAATCGGCTCGCCAAGAAAAAACTCCCAGTCCGGTAGCAAAAATAAAACTTAAAATAATTAATTTAAATTTTAGAAACAAAACTTTGAGAAATTAGTGATTTTAGTTCCCCTCCTTTGTAAAGGAGGGGTTAGGGGTGGATTTCTTTAGTTCCTTAAAACAAACCAACCTTATCCAAACACAACCTTTCCCTTCTCTACATCAACTTTTACTTTTCCTTTTTTAATTTTTCCTTCAATCAGCCGTAAAGCTAATTCATCTAAAATATATTTTTGAATAGCTCTTTTTAAAGGACGGGCGCCGTAGGCTGGATCATAACCATGGTCAAGAATAAATTTCTTAGCCTTGGCGGTCAATTCTATTGTCACACCCTTTTCTTTTAATCGTTGATTTACTTTAGCAATTTGTAAATCAATAATTTTTTCAATATCTTCTCGACTCAAAGATTCAAAGACAATAATTTCATCAAAGCGATTTAGAAATTCTGGTTTGAATCTTTGATGTAAAATATCAAGAACTTTTTGTTTTAAAGCCTCTCGGTTAACTTTTTCTTTCTTTTTTCTAGCTTCATCATAGGTTTGAATAATAACGTCACTGCCTAAATTAGAAGTCATAATAATCACTGTGTTTTTGAAATCAACCGTTCGTCCTTTAGCATCCGTCAATCTTCCATCATCTAAGATTTGCAATAGAATATTAAAGATTTCCGGATGGGCCTTTTCAATTTCATCAAAAAGAATCACGCTGTAGGGTTTTCGTCGAATTTTTTCTGTTAATTGTCCACCCTCTTCGTGTCCCACATAACCCGGAGGCGAACCAATAAATTTGGCTACGCTATGTTGCTCCATATATTCACTCATGTCCACTCTAATCAAAGCATCTTCATTATCAAACAAAAATTCCGCCAAGGCTTTAGCCAACTCAGTTTTACCAACTCCGGTCGGACCAAGAAACATAAAAGAACCGATGGGACGATTTTCATCAGTCAGTCCAGCCTGGTTCCTTCGCAAGGCATTAGCAACAGCTTTAATGGCTTCTCTCTGACTGATAACTCTTTTAGACAACTCTTTCTCTGCTTGTACTAGTTTTTGATTTTCTGTTTTTAACATTTTATCCACTGGAATTCCCGTCCAACGAGAAACAACTTTGGCAATATCTTCCTCGGTAACTTCTTCTTTTAAAATACCACCCTGCTTCTGGATATTATTTAATTCTTTTTGAGTTTTTTTAATTTCCTCTTCTAGTTTTGGAATTTCTCCATAGCGAATTTCCGCCACCTTATCTAGATGACCTTCTCTCTCCGCCTGTTCTGCTTCATTTTTCAAACGGTCAATCTCCTCTTTATCTTTTTTAATTTTATCTATCAATTCCTTCTCGCTTTGCCATTTCACCTTAACTGCTTTTAACTTATCATTAATCTGAGCCTTTTCTTTTTTAATTTCTTCTATCCGTTTTTTGGATTTTTCCGTTTTTTCTCTTTGAAGCGCTTTCTCCTCAATTTCTAACTTGGTCAATTCTCTTTCCATTTGATCAATTTCCGTTGGACGAGATTCTATTTCCATTCTCAAAGCAGACGTAGCTTCGTCCAACAAATCAATTGCCTTGTCTGGCAAAAATCTTTCCGGAATATATCGCACCGCTAATTTCACGGCCGCCTTCACCGCATCATCCGTAATTCGCACTCCGTGATGCAATTCATACTTTTCTTTAATTCCTCGCAAAATAGCAATGGCGTCTTCCTCGGTAGGTTCATCTACGTAAACTGGTTGGAATCTTCTTTCCAGGGCGGCATCTTTCTCAATATATTTTTGATATTCTTTTAAAGTAGTTGCCCCAATCATTTTCAATTTTCCACGGGCTAAGGCTGGCTTAAGCATATTGGAAGCATCGGCCTGTCCTTCACCGGCACCGGCTCCAACCAAAGTGTGCAACTCATCAATAAATGGAATATAGTGTCCGTCAGATTTTTCAATTTCATTAATCAAGGCCTTTAAACGGTCTTCAAACTCACCTCGGTATTTTGCTCCCGCCAATAAAGAGCCCATATCAATAACGATAATTTCCTTGTCCTGCAAATTATCCGGCACATCTTTATTGATAATTCGCTGGGCTAACCCTTCCACAATGGCGGTTTTTCCTGTTCCTGGCTCTCCCAGAAGTACTGGATTGTTTTTAGTTCGTCTAGTTAGGATTTGGATTACTCTTCTAATTTCCTCATCTCGCCCAATAATCGGATCCATTTTTCCTTCTTCCGCTTCTTTTGTTAAATTCACCGTGTACTTTTTAATAATCTGATATTTTCCCTCTGGGTCTGGCGAATCAACTTTTTGACTACCTCGCACTTCTTTCAAAATATCCATTATTTTTTGAGAAGTTATTTGATATTTCTCCAATAAATTTTTAACCTCTGAACTAATATTCATTAAGCTCAACAAAAGGTGTTCAGTGGAAACATATTCATCTCCCATTGTTTTTGCTTCGGAAAAAGCTCCTTCTATCACTTTAGAAATTTCTTGGGTGGCATAAACCTTATCGGCTTCTACTCCACCGGTAATAGTCGGTTTCTTTTTTAACTCCTCCTGAATCTCTTGGCTTAAAGCATTACTGTCAACCTGTAATTTATCAAGAATGGTGGGAATTACCGAACCATCTTGATTAATTAAAGCCGACAATAAGTGCCAAACATCAATTTGCTGATGTCCGTTCTGGGCCGCTAATTGTTGAGCCTGCTGAATTGCTTCTTGTGATTTTGTGGTTAGTTTTTCTAAATCCATAATATTAAGTCTAAAGTTTATAAAGTCAAAATTCTATAAAGTCCCTTGTCCATTAAAATTAATATTTTATCTGACTTTCAACTTTATGGACTTTATAGACTTTTGACTGTTATTATTATATCACCAAATCCAAAAATTTCAAAATTTAAAACTCAAAAAAAGATCTTACCAAACCAAAATACCCCGTTACGTCAAACTCACGGCCGTGAGCTAGACGTAACGGGCGTTAAATAAGGAATAAAAAATTAAGAAAAAGAAAACAAGTCAATATTTTAGTAATACACCTGCCTGCCGTTTAGGGAGGTATCGCTGAAGTATTGGCTCGAAAAATGTTTTGTGGTTGATAAAAACAAGACCCTTAAAAATCTTAAGAGTCTTATTTAAAATACTTATTGATACCGAGATTTAATCTCTTTCTTGTTTTTGTGGAATGGAAAGATAATGATTTGTAAATAATAAACTGAGAAAATTTGACCCCCTTTATCCCACTTCGCCTAATCAACTACGAGGGACAGGCGCCAAGGGTGGCTGTTATTTCTTAATTTCCGGGACGGCGGTTTTGATGGTGATGTCGTCTGCTGGGCGGTCTTTGATGCCTTTTTCTTCGGTAGCTACTTTTTGAATTTTTTCTACTACATCCATTCCTTCTACTACTTCTCCAAATAAAGAATACGCTGGTGGTAAAGTTACGCCGGATTGTCCAGAGACTATAAAAAATTGACTTCCATTAGTATTAGGTCCGGAATTGGCCATGGCTACTGAACCAAGTTTGTATTCTCCAGCCTGAGGAAGTTCATCTTTAAATTTATATCCTGGATCTCCTGTTCCCCACTCACTTTTCAAGCTATTATCTTTTGATTTTGGATCCCCAGTTTGAATCATAAATCCATCAATCACTCTGTGAAATTTAATACCATCATAAAAACCTTTTTTCGCCAAGGTGCAAAAATTGGCCACAGTTGTTGGCGCTTTATCACCATATAGTTTTATTTTTATTTTTCCCATAGTTGTATCCAAAGTAACTGACTGACAAGTTTTTGCCAATTCCATATTTATATTACTATTTTCTTCATTACTCATTTGATTTATTGATTTATTATTTAAATTATTTTCATCTGCTGATTTTTTTTCGACAGACTCTTGAGTTTTTTTGCTTTGTTGATTTTCAGCTTCTTGCTTTTTTCTCAAATTAACCAGCTCCTGAGTATTATTACCCAATTTAGTATTATCCGCTTGATTATTTCTAGGAATTTCTGTTTTTATTTCTTTTTCATTACTTATAGTTCCATTGTTTGTGGCCGGCATCTCGGCACATCCCGCCAAAAAAACCGCCCCAAACAAACTTAATAAAATAATATGTTTTTTATTCATCTTTATACTTAATAACTTAATTTTTAAATAATTTTTTCATTTAAAATTAAGTCATTGAATTAAAATTTAAAATTTACAAATTAAAATTTTCAGAAAATTCGTAGAATTTTCTAGATTATATCGTAGACAACATCCTTTCTCTCCACCTTTATTTTCCAATTCTTCACTTCGGCAATATTTTTTAAATTACTGTCCGGATTAAAGGCAATGGGGTTATCTACTAATTCCAAAAAGCCAGCATCAGATTCCGTATCCCCAATCCCATAGGAATCTTTTTTATTAAAATTATTCTCCTTCATATATTTCTCTACGAATTTTTTCTTGTCCACTACTGGAGTTTCTTTTTCTTTACCAGTATATTTTCCTTCTATTTCTTCGTACATTGTTCCAAATACCTCATCAAAATGTAGATGAACTTTATTGTATTCTTGCACTGCTTCTTCGGGAGAACCAGAGACGGAAATAATATAATAATTCTTCTCTCGAAGATGTTTAATTAATCGTTCGGCAAAAATATAGGTTCGCTTTTTATGGAATTCAATCATTCGTTTACTGGCAATTTTAACAGTGTCCACTGTGACGCCGGGAATATTTTCCGCATATAATTTTACCAAAGCATCTCGATATTGTCCATAGGTTCCCTCGTGCTCTAGCCACTTAGAATATAAAGTTGTTAGTTCTTTGCGTATGCTTTCCGGAAAAACACCCATCAAAACTAATTGATTAATTAACTCAAAGTGTAAATTTTTACGAAAAATTGTTCCGTCAATGTCAAAAATAACTAGAGGTTGCATTTGTAATTATGAATTATGAATTATGAATTTCTATTTGAGAATAATTTTAATTTGTAATTTGTAAATTTTAATTCAAATCTAATTGTGTAAATTTTTAAATGAATAATTAACGATCGGTAACTCGCAGCTTGTTTTAAACATTTAAAATTAGATTATTTAAAATTGAATTAAAATTTACAAATTACAAATTAAAATTTAATCTCAACTTTATACTTTATAAATTTTACAGACTCTTAGTCGGCAAATCCATAATTTATAACCTTCCAGTTATATTAACTCCATCGCCAACTTCGTCTTCTCTCCTACCTGCCCATCTCCAATCATTTTATCATTAACTTTAGTTATTGGCAAAACACCCTTAAATGTACCAGTTAAAAAAACTTCATCGGCCTCAAACAACTCTTCTATTTTAACATTTCGTTTTTCTGTTACTTCTCCTGCTTCTGATAATAATTTAACGACCAAATTTCGAGTTGTTCCGGAAAGTACATTTTTATCAGGAGTAATAAATTCTCCATTTTTAACAATAAAAATATTACTGGTGGCTCCTTCTAATAATAAATCATTATGGTGATAAACAATTTCTGTTGCTCCACTTTCCTCTTTGTCTTTTTGGTGCAAAATAGCAGTCAGATAATTAGTAGTTTTGGCCTCCGGCATTATTCTTTGAAAATCAATGGTAATAATTTTAGCCCCCGTTTTATATAATTCTTTATCTGGGGTGACTAGACTTAAGTCATTTATGGTTATCAAGACTGTTGGTTCATCGTCCATCTTTAAACCATTTGATGACACTCCGCCAGTAACGGTTGTACGAATAGTTACATCGTTATTAGAAAATATATTTTTATTTAATACTAATAATTCATTAACGATTCCGACTAATTCAGATAAAGATAATTTGAGATTAATATTTAACAACTTAGCGGAATTTTGTAATCTCTTAAAATGTGCCTTCAATAAAAATGGGTGTCCCTCTACTGTTCTCATGGCGTCAAAAACCCCATATCCCCGTGCAAACCCCAAGTCATTAAAATTAATTTTCACCTCATCTTCCGAAATTATTTTTCCGTTGTAATATGTTTTTTTCATTTTTTGTTTTTTTAGTTACTTCTTAAGATTCTTAATTATAGCCCTCTAGATAATTTTTTGTCAAAATTTACTCTAGCTGAATTTTTTCTTTAGCCATTTTTCCAATTCTTCAACTTTCACTTTCTCTTGTTCCATTGTATCTCGATTACGCACGGTTACCTCATTGGTTTCTAAAGTATCAAAATCAACTGTTACACAATAAGGCGTTCCTATTTCATCTTGGCGACGATATCGCTTCCCCACATTTCCATTGTCATCAAATTCACACATCATTTCCATTTTTAATTTATCAAAAATTTCCTTGGCTTTTTTCACTAACTCTGGTTTATTTTTCATCAAAGGAAAAACGGCTACTTTGATTGGTGCTAATTTCTTTGGTAGTTTTAAAACTATTCGGCTCTTCCCTTCACCTAAATCTTCTTCCCTAAATGCTTCAGTGAGAACTGCTAAAAAAGTTCTATCTGTCCCTACTGAAGTTTCCACCACATGGGGAGTATAAACTTCATTTGTTTGGGGGTCCCGATATTCTAATTTTTTTCCAGAAAATTTACTATGTTGAGTTAAATCATAATCTCCTCGAGCATGAATTCCTTCCAACTCTTTAAAACCAAATGGGAATTTATATTCAATGTCCCAGGCGGCTTTGGCGTAAAAAACTAAATTTTCATGTTTATGCCATTGTAAATTTTCTTCTTTAATTCCTAGGTCTAAATAATATTGCCATCTTCGTTCTCGCCACTCTTCATAAATTTTCATATCCTCATCGGGGTGAGTAAACATTTGCATTTCCATTTGCTCAAATTCTCTCTTACGAAAAATGAATTGACGGGCGGTAATTTCATTTCTAAAGGCTTTACCAATTTGAGCAATGCCAAAAGGAATTTTTACCCGGGTGGAATCCAAAACATTTTTGAAATTAACATAAATTCCTTGACAAGTTTCTCCTCTTAAATAAGTTGGTTCCTTGTCCCAATCTCCAGTAAAGTTTCCTAGATTTGATTGTACCAGAAGATTGAAACTTTTTGCTTCGGTAAATTTTCCCTTTGTTCCGCATTTTGGACATTTTAATTT
Source organism: Patescibacteria group bacterium (assembly GCA_015493225.1). GTDB lineage: Bacteria > Patescibacteriota > Minisyncoccia > Moranbacterales > DUUL01 > S145-42. The sequence continues at coordinate 15,228 of WGDO01000032.1, read as the reverse complement.
ATCCTTGTTTTCATTTAATAATTTATTTATTTCTTCTTCGGTCATTTTTTCATCGGCAAATATACCGGCATCTTCTAATAAATGATCAACTCTTATTCTGGAATGACATTGTTTACATTCTGCCAAAGGGTCACTAAAACCGCTGACGTGGCCTGAGGCCTCCCAAACTTTTGGACTCATAAAAATACTGGCATCCAAACCGACAATGTTTTCGTTTTCTTGCACCATGGCCTTCCACCAGGATTCCTTGATATTTTTAGCCAACTCTACACCATAGGGACCATAGTCATAAACCGCTCCGAAGCCACCATAAATTTCACTGGACGGAAAAACAAATCCTCGCCGTTTCGCAAAACTGACTATTTTTTCCATTAATTTATCATCTTGTTTATTTTCCAACTTCGCTGGAGCTTCGCTGGACATGTCTTCTTGATTTTTACTCATGGGTTTGATTTAATAATTATTTTAAATACTTTTCACAACTTCTTGAATGATTTTAAAATCATTTTTGGCTATTTTAAGATTTCTACTTTACAGACTCTTGACCGGCAAATGCCTGGTTTATAGACTTTGAGGACTGTACAAATTATTAACAAAAAAATCCCTCGTTCTCATAACCAAAATACTAAAAAGTATTTTTGGTTACTAGAACGAGAGATTCTCGCGGTTCCATCTAGTTTCCCAGCTATTCCAAAACAGCTGGACACCTTTTTTATAAACTGACAAAAGGTTCCAATCTCCTTTCATTTATTAATATACCCTATAAAACAATCCTCGTCAACATTGTGTCAATTATGTCAATTGTAAATAAAAATATGTTACTTATCAATAAATACTATTATTCAATATTTTCCGCTGGTGTTGCCGTCTCTAAAAGTCCTTTAATTAGTTGATTATCTTGCCTAATCCAAAAATTGTAGTTACAAACAATAAATAATCTTTTCCTTGCCCTACTTACCGCTGTATTTAAAATATTAAGACCTCTAATCTGCCTATTAAGAGTATTAACAAAATACATTCTGTCTGTATCGACAACACTTAAAACTACGTCATCCCATTCTTTCCCTTGAGATCCGTGTATTGTCATGATTCTTTGGTTACGCCTTGCCCCTGGCAATTCATTTTCAATGAGTGTTGCCTGTTTTCTATAGGGTGTTAGAATAGCAAAACTGTTTTCATCAAGGTCACCAACTAATTCACGAATCTTAGAAGCCTCAGCTTGATTTTCCCTTGAAGGTGAATGAGTTTCGTGACCATTAACAATTGCTGGTGATTGTGGACTAGTGTGCGGTGCATCTACATAATAAACCCCCGTCTCTCCAATTTGGTCATGTGCAACAAATCCATTCTGATAAACAAACTCGTCCAATTTGTGCGCCAATGCTGCTCCAAATCGATATGTATGCAATAAATCTATTTTTTTTGTTCTATTAAAAACGTAAGGGTTCCTTTTAGAATAATCTAGAAATGTTTCTTGACTCTCCTTTGTAAAAATCCATTCAGCATACAAAGATGATTGTGCCCACATAAAAATATCTTGATTATCCTCTTCTATGTTACTATCATTCATTTCACAAACAGGTGGTAATTGCATATGATCACCCAATAACGTAATAGGGATATTTCTTCTGAAAAGTGTAAGTGCTTTGATCAGACTAGCGTACCCAGCCTCATCAAGAAAATAATGCTCGGCAGGTAGTTCTTTGTCCTGGTATCTACCAATATAACAATCTAAAGTAAGTGCAATAACATTGGCTTTCTCTACACTTTCTGTACTATCTGATTCAAGATTATTTTTTTTAGACTCCAGATTTTTTAATTTTTTTAACAGTTCTTGCTCTGTTAATCTAATGTACTTTTCTGTAATCAACATCTCATTATACTCCTGTACATACGCGTTCAAATTATTTTGAATACTTTGATAATTCTGCAATGTTATACTGGAAACGATTTCTTCTATCTGCTCATTGTTGGCACAAAGACTTTGAATATCTTCAATTAGTTTTACACTCTCCGATGAATCATTATGCTCTATTTCCAATTCCTTGTACTGTCGCCTAAGGATACTAACTTCATCTTCTTTTATATTGCTCTCATTTTTGATTTCGTATAATCTAATTCTTTCTTCTCTGAGTTCTATCTCTAGATTTATATTTTTAGTAAATAATTTCTTGAGCCTATATGAGAAAGCTGCCTTAATTTTTTCTTTTTGTTTAATATTTTCCTCTAATTCTAATACTTGCAGTTGCAACTTATCCAATACATATTGTGAATGTAGAATATTCTCCTTTATTGATTTCATACCTAGTCGAATTTTCTCTTTTTGTATATATACCTCTTCAAATTGAGAAAATATTTCTTGACTTTTGTCTTTAATTATCTTTAAGGCTTCAAATAGCTCCTTGTGTTCTATACCTTTCTTGATAATTTCAATTTGATTATTAAGTTCACTTATCCTTCGTTGGACTCCTATTGATTCACAAGAATTAGGATGTTCTTGAGCGAATTTACTCGAAGGAGTTCCTAATCGGAGAATTTTACTATCTTCAATCCCTGCTTCTTTAGTCATCTTTAGTACGCCGTATAAAATCTGCTCTAAGGCATTATTTGTGGCAGCAAAAATAGCTACTTTCTTTCCTGAACGTATATATTGAATGAGAGAATATGCAAGTACTAACTGCGTTTTCCCTGTGCCTGGTGCTCCCCAAACATAGTTCAATGGACTATTAAAAATTGCCTCTATACCCAATCTTTGATCAGGTGATGGCATCATCTCAGGGAAAAAATCTTCATTTGTTGGGGTATTAATATGTAGTGAAACACCTGGAGAGGGAATTTTGATTTCATCTCCATGCTTTTCATACCAATCTTCTACTCGCTTAATAAGAAATTTTAAATCTGAAATAATCCTTATCTCATCATTGTGTAATTTCCTAAACTGTTCTTGTAAATTCTTAATGGGCTTTACTGTGAGTGTGTTATTATCCCTATCGTACTCAATAATCTTAATTCTATCTGAATCAATTTGCTCTCCAGATATTTCAAACTCAATCATTTCAATATTGTGTATTTTTCTATTTAGACTAAATTTAAAAATTTCTCCTCTTCTAGATTTATCAATAATATTAATTATTACAACACCCTGACCATTTTCAGAGAGATAATTATAATACTTTTGCGAACTACTAATTCCCAATCTTTTTATCTCTTCTGATTTCATAGCTAGTTATTTTAATTATTAATTATTCTTAAGTTTATTTCATTAATAATATCCAAATATGTAACTGGTAACATTTTTATCTTCCCCGCCGAAGTCGGTGGAATTTTGATTAGCAAATAACTTAAAATGCTTATTGTTATCCTTGCCATTTTCTTTTAGTAAACAACCTGACATCAACGCCAGACAAGCCCGGCAATCGGAAGTTATTTTTGGCAAAGTTTTAATTGATAGATTTTCTAAAGCCTCCAAACTTTTTCTGTCTATTTGGCGAGCTTCTTTGTTTGTACTGTGATGCGTAAAATCACTACTAACTATAATCAAAGAGTTCTTTTTAATTAACGGCGCCAATATCTTTCTCCCAAAATCTTGAAAAGTAGTATAATCAAAATTATTTTTAACAATCAGCGGGACAACCTTAGCCTGGGGAAATGCTTTTTTGATAAAAGGTATTTCTGTGTAAATAGAATGCTCGGTTTGAAAAACCGGATTATTCTCCATAACTAATTTATTTTTCAATAAATTATTAATAATTTTATCCTCTGGTAATAAATTTCCAAAAGGAGTAGACCATTTTGTTTTAGTTGTAAAAAACAAAGATTGTTTTTCCCCAAAAGAATGAAAATGATCTGGGCCAATTAAAATAATAGTTGTAATTTTGTTTTTATTTGGAAAATTATCAAAAAAACAAGCAATGCTATTCTTGGCTAAAAAATGATGGGAAACAATGCCAACTCTGGGAGAACTAGTAAAATTTATCCGTTGCATTTTATCACAGGATGCAAATGCTTCTAAATAATCTTCTTTTTGATTAAAGAAACTATGCAGAGATTTGCCTTCTGAATTATGAGAAGAAGTTTTGATGATGTTTTCTTTTTTAACAGTGTTATTTTGTCCGTCTTTATTTATGGTTTTATTTTTCAATCCACTTTGCCACCAATAATAACCGCTGATAACTATACCTGCCCCTATAACAAATATAAAAATTTTATTTAGCCTATTCATTAAATTAAGGCATTAAATTTTTGGACCAGGTTGGTAAAGATGGTAAATTTTTTGTGCTCTCTGAATAAACTTGCTTTTGCCAATCAGTGTCGGTAAGTCGTTTTTGCAAAGGAGCTGTAAACTCTCTTTGAGAAAAAACTAATCCTTTGGTCAATCTTGTCCCGTTGACATCTTTAACTGCCACATAAATATAATTTGGTATGGCATCAGCTTCATAAAGTATTTGATGTTTAACCGCATCGGTGTGCACATCGGCAATAAGTCCTGAACGGGCATTTTTTTCCAATTGTGTTTCTGAGGGTAATGGTAAAATCACATTTTCCATATTACCGGCAATCAAGCGTAGTTGCTCAAATTCATCATCACTGATTTTTTGATTATTCAATTCTTTAATAGCAATATCTCTCATAAATTTAAATCCTGATAATAATTTATCATTTCTACCAGAAAATTCCTGAGGGAGTAAATCCCCACTTTGCAAGCCATTTTTAGTCATCTCTGCCAAAGCAATTAATTTATCCCAAAATTCGATGTTTGGCTCAACGTAACCCTTTGGAACCGGCGGGATGTCTTTATATTCATCATAACCTCCACCCATTTCGGCATAGGATTGTTTGGCATATAATAAGGTATCGTGCTTTAATTCTGTCCAAGAGCCTAGACTTGCCTGCAAAGATTTATCATTCCAATTTTTATTTTTCATAAACTGAGGATAACCCTCTTCGGAAATAAAATCATTGTTAAATGCTTTTAAGGTATATAGCCAGCCCCAATAAATATTTTGAGTCCAATCATCTTCGGTGAGTTTATTAAATGAGTTTTCCAGTTCAGTATATTTTTTGGCTAAAACTCTTTTTGAATTAGGAGCTTCCGTATTTATCCATTGTTGTAGATAATTATAGGCCGTTTTGTTACCTAATAAAGATACCACCATTAGGGCTGTGGGAGTACTGGGTAAACTTTCTCCTGTTTCTGGATCTGCTGGTTCAACTCCCTGGGTTAAAGTTGAAAAAATAAAAGCATCGGGTACAAATCGCTGACCCATAAAACGAAATCCCTTAGTAGCATTTTTCAAGCCTTCTTTATCTCTATTATTAATTTCCCCAAAAACAGTTGACATAATTTTCGGCTGAGGCATTTCGGCAATATCTTTTTGGAGTTGAGCGGTTAACTGATCTCCTGGATGCAATTCTGGATGACTATCTAAAGCTTTTTGATATTCTGCCAATCCTAAGTCATCACTCTTACCGACAAAAAATACGGTTGGCAAATAAATTTCTTGCCAATCATCTAATAAATTATTATCTTTCATTAACAGGGTGATATTCATAGCATCCCTGGTTAATTCCGGACTAGCTACCACAAAGTTACTTCGGCCATACCACATCATTGTTTTAAAATAAGAACGTAATATTGGATTTTCTTCATAGTGACTACGTGGCACAAATTGAGTATAATCTTCTTTAATGTCTAAGTCTTTAGCTTGATAATATTTACCAAACAAAGAAGAATTTGCCATTCCTTCACCCTTATTGATTCTCTCTATTTCAGTTTTAGCAATTTGATATGATTCAACTAGCATTTGACCCTTGATTTTTTCCAACTCTGTCAATATATTTTCATCACTATCTGATTTATCATCATTAATTAGTCCTTTTTCGGAGAAATTATTTGCTGAATTTAAAATTGCTTTTGGTATAGCAAAATAAGCGATTAATCGCTGGTAGCTTTCTTTTGCTTTTTTATTGTTAGTTTTTTGATAAGCCTCTACGCTAGAATTAAACATTCTGTTTGTTATTTTTTCTAAACGTGGATAAAATTCTTTCTGTTCAATATATTTAAATTCTTTATCTAGTAAACGATGATAGAGATGCAAAGCAAAATCACTGGTAATAAAAATGGAATTTTCTGGTCGTCTATAATGTTTATCAGAGCTACCACCAATGTATTCATAGAGGTCTGTCCAATCATCCACCCGACCAGTATTAGCATCTGCATCGGTATTAAAAAATTTATCTTTATCTAGAGTAATAAAAAAACCATTTTTTATTAGAGCATTCTCCCTGGCTGTATTCATTTCCAATGGTTTATATTCTGGGTCTTCAGGCTTAGCGGTAAAAAATTTTAAATTTGTTAATTCATCTAGGGAAATTTTATACTTGGGAATTTTTGGTGTAACTTCTGATGGTTTGTAATTGAAGGCGGGAAAACCAAGTTGTTTTTTTTCTATTTTTTCTGGAATGTTATTTTTTTCATCACCGCTGGCAAGTTTATTTGCTTTTTCTGTTTTATCTATTTTATTATTTTGTTGAATATGTTTTATTTTGGCAATAAAAGAATTCAATAAACCATTTCTCTGAGCTAAGATAATACCTGCCCCCAAAATGCTGATTAATAAAACTGCTATTAAAGCCCCTATTAGTTTTGATATTTTTTGGGGACTGTCCTGCTCGGTATGATTTTCATTATTTAATTGTGTTTTTGTCATTTGTTTTTATTAAAGATTATTTATCTCTTAATTACAATTATACTCTTATATTTACCTTGGTCAACGCAGTGTTTTGTGTTACACTTAAGACATATATAAATATTAAAAACAAAACTATGAGTGAAAGTAAATTGACAACACCAGTCGTTAAAATGGTAGGCGATGATGAAGTGGATGGTAAAGCTAAGGAAATTTTTGAGAAAATGGAGGAATCTACCGGGCAAGTACCAAAGTGGATGCGGGTAATGGCTAATTGTGATGATAGCCTAGTGGGATTTTTTTCTCTCTTTAAATCTCTAATGGATGATGCTCCTACCGATAAACTACTAAAATGGAAAGTGGCTTTTGTGGTTTCGGAATTAAATAAATGTCACTACTGTGTCAGTGTTACAAAAAAACAGCTTGACACTCTTGGAATTGCTGAAGAAAAGTTAGTGGATATTGAAAAAGTTTGCAACGATAAAGAATGTTTAGCAATTGATTATGCTAAGGCTGTAAATAATGAGGCCTATAAAATAGATGAAGATCTAATGTTGAGAATGAAAGAAAATTTCACTGATCAACAAATTGTGGAGATTACTAGCGTTGTTGGATTATTTAATTATATTAATCGTTTTAATGATGCCTTGAGGGTATTTCCAGAGGTAGAAAACTAGGTTTTTAAAAACTCTAAAAAGTAATTAGACCTCTTCGAAAACTATCTCCTACTGCAATTTTCCATTTTTGATAAAATTTATTTCCAGCCAGAGGCTGACCAATTTCGGAGCGAAAGTTTCAAGTGATTAATAATATGACATTTATCACAAATTGCTGGTCAACCTTTGGTTGGCAAACTTTTTCAACTTAGCCAAGGCTAAATTTTCAAAAGTTGTTCAATAAATTTTACTCAAAACTAGCAAATTTCGTAACGAAGCTAGTTTTCGGAGAGGTCTATTGTTTCTAATCCAAAAAAAATAAAACCGGACAAATCCTTGTGAATCTTGTCCGGCTTTTGGGATGTTACCCTATATAAGAGTATCAACTTGATATCGGCCAGGGACTAGACATATTCTTAATGATATAAAAATCGTCCCCAAAATTGTCATACACAAATGGAGTTAATCTTCCACACCCGTGACATTGGGCATGATTAATTTCAACCACACCTCCCAAAGATGTCTTTAGCGCATAATATTGCCCGTTGCAACAGTGACACCTTTTTTGTGTCTTGATTGCACACAACACTATTCTACCAAAGCTAGTTGTATCTCCTGATGTTAATATTCCCCTCTTCATTGTAATTTCACTCCTTTTTAGTCTTTTTTAACAATGGTTTCATTAATTTCAATATCTATTACAGCGCCACATTTTCTACACTGTCGTACAACTGGAGAAGATTCTCTCCATAATTTTCCATCTTTGTTTTTAGTAAAACACTCCGGACATTTATTTAATTCATGCTTAACCGGAAAACTGTGAGTAACACCTTCAATTACGGATGTTGCGTACATCCCCATCACCTCTCTAGATTAATTTAGCAAAGAACATCCCCTAAAAAAACAAAAAACCGACTTTTGAAGCCGGTCTATTTTTATTTGTAAAATATATATTTTAATTATTCACAAACGAAAATAGACCGGGTCGAAAACCGGCAAAAAACCAAAAGAAATAATTTTTAACTTGATTTAAACTTAACATATTATTTATTATAATTGTTTTGTTTTTGATGTCAAGTGCTGTTTCTTAAAATCCCCCCTCAGTCCCCCCTTTTTCAAAGGAGGGAAGCTAGGAAATAACCATCTCCCTATAAACCCGGCTTTGCTCACTCTTTATTTCTCCTTGAATACAACCCCTACAAATTGGTCTGTATTTAAATTACGTCTATAAATGAATTTATTATTTTCTTTGTCAAAATTCATATCCTCCGGATGTAACCAAGTTGTTTCCCAGCGAAAAGGAAATTCTATTTCGGCAATTAATTTAGAATGGGTTGATCCAGATTGTTTCTGCATTAAAAATGAATACCCTCCTTCTCCCTCCGCAGAAGGATTAACTTTAAATGGTAATTTATATTTATAAATTACGGTCACCTGTTCATGGGGTGAAACATAAACCCAATTGGCGAAAATTGTTTTATTATTTTCGTCATAAATTCTCGTACCACTATTGGGGTCTATTTTCATATACTTTTCCTCTTTAGCTACATCGCTATCAATTTGAAATCCCAATTTATCATAGACCAAGCGAGGCTCATTGAACTCCCTGGTCTGTCCACTAACTGAGATTAACTTACTTCCCTTGGGAACATAAACCCTCATATAATCTGAATTGACTTTATTCCACCACTCATAATCTGTGTTGCCTCCCAGATGTTTTCTGGTGATAGTTACTGTGTCAACTACTGAGCCATCTGTTTCAATTTTTGCCTGATGATTAATTACTTCATCTATAACTCCATCGGTTTTATACCCATTGATGTTGGTATTGATAACTGCTAAATAGTCTTTATCTGTGTCTAATATTTTACCAGCCCATTTCTGATCAACAACAGTTTTTTCCGCTTCTTGGTCTGTGAAATATAGTAAAATATGTTTTTCTTCTAGGGCATTAAGTAAAACTTTAACTGCTTCAGCCATTTGTTTTGGGTTTTTTAAATCAAAAAATTTGGCAAATAATTTGGGGGTCAAGTCTGCCAATATCTTTTTGGGCTTATTTTCTTCTTTGTCATAATCTTCCTCGACCTGCTTTTGAATAACTTTAGTAAAATTTTTATCGGTAACAGTTATATCATACTCTGGCATTTCAATTGGTCCAGTAACTGCTAGCATTTTTTCTAGTACAGTTGGAGTTATGGCAATCACTCCATCGGTTGTTGGTCCACCAGTTTTTTCATAGAACCAAGCTATTTTCTGAGCCGATTTAGGAAAATCTGGCCACCAATTGGCATCATGGGTAGTCCAGGTGGCAGACATTTTTTGAATTGGTCGGGGTGGAACAACATTAACTCTTAACTGTCCATCGGGATTGTATATTCCTTCCACCTTTAATTTTTCTATTCTGCCAGCGTTTGTCTCTAGTAAGCCGTAGCTACCAATAAACCCACCCGTTGCTCTCATCTCTTGATTATTCTGAAAAACTATTAAATATTTGCGTGGTCCATAATGCCCAAAAAGTTCTAAAAATATTTTGGTAAATCTGTCGGTATCTTCTAAATTGTCATTTACCAAGGGTAATAATTCTTGAATTGTTTTTATTTTACCAACATATTGTTTCGGCAAATCTTCTAGCTTAATTCCCTGGCTGGCAATTTCAGCCCTGTGCAATGATTGTCTGGCAATATCAATATGTTTTTGAGCTTCTACTAGAATAGCTGTCAAAGAAAAAGAATTTGAATTTTCTAAATCAAAAGGGTTTTGTATTCCATCTAGCAACTTAGAAATTTTTGATAATTCATAAACTGCATCCGTTAGATTTTTTCCTAAATCAACCACATTTTTACCGCTACTTACTTTTGACAAAATAGGAATGTGCTTTAGTAAGTTTAATTTCTTTCCCCCAAGTTTATCTAATTCTTTTTGAGAATCTTGAAATTCCTGCTTGGCTGCCAATAAATTTGTTGAAGCTAATTCAAAATTTTTATCTTTTAAATTTACTTTTGCCTCTTGCAAATAATTAACAGCCTGAGCTCCTTTAACTTCTATTGTTTTTTTAGATTGATAACCAAAAGATGCAAACACTCCTACCCCTATCAAAAACAAGGCTGTAATTGCCCCCAAAGAAAATCCCAATAAAGGAGCTTTTCTTCCTGTTTGTTTTTTCTTTTTTGGTTTACTTTGTAAATTTATTTTCTTCTGCCCCTGAAAAAAGCCGGCTATTTGTTGGTCGGTTCTATCTTGTTGAAAATTTGCCTGAAAATTATTCTGCCCATCAGTATTAATTGGTGTATTTTGTTTTTCAGTGCCCACCGATGACATTGTATCATTGGTTGAAGTATCCGTATCTCTTATTTCATATTCTTGTTTGCTATTTTTTCTCTCATTTTGCTCTTCCTCGTCTTCATAAATATGTTGGGAATGATTAAATGATATTATTTTTGGTTGCACAACATCATTTATGACACTGTCTGATGACACTGATGGTACTGATGGTACTGACACTCCTAAGGATTGCTTGCCAAAATTCAAATCGTCCGTTACTTTGTTGTCATTGTTATATTCTCCAATTTTTTGAATAAAAGGGGTTTCAGTAATAACCTTATTTTGAGGATCACTGTCAGGCGACTGTTCATTATACTGAGCCTGGGAATTTTTTTGATCCTGAGTAGAAGACGGTCTTATCCCTTGGGAAGTATTTTCCCCTGGAATAACTTGTTTGGCAACAGGATTTTTGACACTTTTAACACTAGTCCGTTGAGGCGGAGCAATATCACCGGTATTACGAATAATATTTTGTTTTGGTAATTTTTGATTTGTCATCAAGATTATTTTCTATAAAACTTTCAAATAAATTTGATAAATTTCTTTAGCCATTCTATGCCAAGAATATTTTTCTTTTAGCTTAGCAATGTCTACCCTGCTTATTTTTGTTTGTTGATTATATTTTAAAATGCTATTCGCCATATCTTCTTTACTTTCCGGATTAAAATATATTACTTTATCTTCTAATATTTCCGGCAAAGAACTTTTATTAGAACTTATTACCGGTAAGCCATAGCCTAAAGCTTCCAAAGGTGGCAATCCAAATCCTTCATACAAGGAAGGAAAAATAAAGACTTCTGCTTTCTGATATAATTGCTCCAAGTCAATATCATCCACATAATCAGTAACGACAACCTGTTTAATTTTATTATTTTGAATAAACTTCTTAAGTCGTTGATAAAAATAATCATTTTTACCAACCAAGACCAGCTGTTTATCAAATCCATTCTGTACCAACCTCTTAAAAACCAAAACAAGCCGTTCCAAGTTTTTATGAGGATAGGCATTGCCAACATATAATAAATATGGTTTTATTATACCATATTTTTTAAAAAAAGTATTCTTTTGTTGTTCTGAGACGTTATGCTCTTTGTTTAAATTAAATTCAGCTCCTTCATAGATAACTTCTATTTTTTGAGATGGTGTTTTTAGAGTAGTTATCAGGTCGTTTTTCGTAAATTTAGAGATGGCAACTACCAAGTTGCTTCGTCGGATGGTTGAGCGAATAACCAGATGGTACATCAATAATTTAAACCAATAAACAAACTTATTTAGAGTTGTATTTCTCACCGTTGGATAATGAAAAAGAATTAAGTCATGAACCGTTACTATAAATTTTTTTCGGTATAGCAAGGGAACGTTGAAGTGAGGAAAATGGACTAAATCCAATTTATATTTATTGAGCAAAAAAGGAAATCTGACTTGTTCTGCAAAGGAATACCAATGAAAATCAGCCAAAACTTTATGAAAATGTTTATTTTGAGGAATATATTCAGAAAAATTATTTTTTCGTAAAAAAACATAAAATTCAATTTTTTTAGACTGGTTGTCTTTTCGAATTCTTTCGTCAATATTCTCCAACCACTTAATTAATTCATTTGTATATCGTCCCAGTCCTTTATTTTCCAAACCAAAGAACCTAGCGTCAATGCCAATGCGGTAAACTTTTTGTTTTTTTTTACTTTTGATTTTAAGCATTTATTTATAGACTTAATTATAAGCCATTTAAAGTAAATTGCTAAACTCCCTTATTTAGAGAGCTTTTCGGGCGTTATTTTCGGACGCATGTTCGACGCCCCAGAAATAAAGAGAGGTCGAACATCAGGTAGAAAATAACGCCCGAAAAGCTCGATGGCATGCTTAATATGCAAGTTTATTTTAAATGAGATCTTACCTTTGCATAATAACATAATGGTGCTTTTTGGGCTAGCAACTTAAAAAAATTTTAATTTGTAATTTGTAATTTGTAATTCAAATCTAATTGTGTAAATTTTCAAATGAATAATTAATAATCGGTAATTTACAGTTTGTTTTAGCCATTTAAAATTGGAGCATTTAAAATTGAATTAAAATTTACAAATTACAAATTAAAATTGGCAACGCCTTAATTTACAAATTACAAATTAAAATTCAAAAAACAATCCTCCGAAACCCTCTCCAGCTCCACCACCCTCTCCAACCCTTTGTCGTGAAATTCTTTTCGCAGAATTTTATTGTTTAACAATAGTTCCAGAGCATCAATTAAATCTTCGGTCCGGTCAGGATCAATTAAAATACCGGCATCGTTGACCACTTCCGGCAAAGAAGAATTATTGGAAGTAATTACCGGCGTTCCGCTGGCCATTGCTTCCACCACCGGAATGCCAAATCCTTCAAATAAAGATGGAAAAACAAAAACAGTTGTCAGATAATAAAAATATGGTTTATCTTCTGGCTTGACAAATTGAGGTAGAATAATTTCTGACCGATAAGATGAATTATTTATATATTTCAAAATATTGCCGTATTTCCAGCCAAATTGTCCTGCCAAAACCAATTTATAATCCGAATTAATTAATTTGTTTTTTCGTAGATACTCAAAAGCCTGAACCAACTTAATAATATTTTTCCGAGGCTCGATTGTTCCTAAATATAAAATAAACTTATTGGGTAAATTATATTTTTTTTGAATAAACTTAATTTTGCTTTGTTTTATATTTTCTTTTCTAAAGGCTTGTAAATTTTGAATAATCGGTTTTACTTTTATTTGTTTACCAGGAATTTTATATAAAGATTCTAAGTCCCATTTGGTAGAGTTGGAGACAGTCCAAATTTCATTAGCTTGTTTGCTTAATTGACGAGGATTAATAATAAAATGCCAAAGTCGTCGTTTCCAGGAAAAAGTTTTTTTAAATCTTTCAAAAGATAGGTCATGAACAGTTAAAACGAATTTCGTTTTTTCACTAACTCCAAGGAAAGAAATATTAGGAGCAATGAAAATATCTGTTCCACCAATTAATTTATCTAATTTTGGCCAACGAAAAAACCATAGGCTAAAATTTAATAATTTATTTGGCCAATAAAAATGCTTTAAAGAGACATTGGGATATCTTCGTAACCATAATAATTTTTCCTGAATATCTCGCCCCTTAAAACTGTTTAGAAAAATAATGTATTTATTGTGGGGATATTTTTTTAATAGTTTTTTAATCAAGGTAACGGTGTATTCACTAACCCCAGTATAATTTTCATCCAACAAGCAACGTCCATCAATGCCGATGGTTTTTGGTTTGTTTTTGGTTTTTAGTTGTTGTTTATGATTGTTCATTCATTTACCTTAGTCCCCCTCCTTTGTAAAGGAGGGGTTAGGGGTGGATTTAGTTTTAGTTCCCCCCCCTTGTAAAGGAGGGGTTAGGGGTGGATTTAGTTTAGTTCTACTCCCTAAAATACTCCACCGCCAACACCCCAATCACTGCCACCAATAATCCTCCGAAAAATACTGCCAGACCAACCGGTAAATATAACTTACTAAGAGCAGTAATTATTACCGGCTCCATTTTAATTTTTAAAATTCTATCCTTATCTCCACCTAGCAATGATATTTTATAATCCAATTCTCTTCTAAGCCCCTGAGTCAATCTTTCAATTTCTTTTGGCTGATGAGCCTTAATAATCAATTTAACATACCCTGCCCCTAAATCTTCTGTTCTTAGTTTAGAAATTATCCAAGTTTCTTCCGGGGACATACCTCTTTGTAAATTATTTTCTCCTTTTGGTCGCAGACTTCTCAAAAGGACTGCTTTGTCTTTGAAAATATTTTTTACAATGGTGGAAATATCCTTATTGGCTTCCAGCTGATAATAATAATCGTATTTATCGGAAACTTTTAAATTTTTCTGCGGATGCTCCCTTAAAATCATCACTGTGGTTTCTCCTTGATAAATAACTGGTTGAACTGCGACTGCAAATAAACCTAAAAAAACAATACTCCCCCAAATGCCCCAAAATATTTTTGGGTATTTTTTAATAATTTGTAAATAATCTTTTAATTCCATTTTGATTTCACCTTAATATTTAAGCTAGTCTTTTTAAGCTAGTTTTTCATTATACTGAAATTTTTTTAAATAAGCAAATAAATTTTACCTCTATTTTACCTATTATGATATTATTCATAATATCATAATACTCCTCTTTAACATCCAACATCATAACACTCCGCCTACCACCATCTTTGACCCCATTACTTTCCCTACTGCCCTACCTGTTACCTTATATGGTTATAAGGAAGTGCTCCTCTTTTAAACCCCCTTAGACTAAAAATTAATTGTTACCTTATATGGTTAAAAGGAAACACCGGTTTTTGTTTTATTTTTGTTGGAAATATTTTGTTTTGTATATTAAAAAAGGCACCGTAAAGTTTTACTCTACGACACCTTTCCTGATACACATATATTCATCTTTAATCAGTTTTACCAATTAAGGATATATATATATATATCAGAGTTGAGGTTAGCATTCAATCAATTAGCTGGACCAATCAGAAAATCAATAAAATAATGTGATACATCCGGGTATTTCCAGCT
>WGDO01000031.1 GCA_015493225.1 Patescibacteria group bacterium | reverse complement strand
TTTCATTCCTTAAAGGAATCAGAGTTTCCTAGTCGAAGGAATAAATCTCCTTTAGAATTAGCTGGTTGTAAACTACCTAAAATACATAATTGGATGAGCTATATTCGGGAAAATTATTCTGGGAAAAACTACTAATCGGTTACCAGTGCCTCAATTTTAGTTAAATCATCACCATCACTATTCTTAGTCTTAGTTTCTTTTTTCTTCTCTTCGTTCTTAACTTCTTTTTTCTCAACTTTCTTCTTAGTATCATCAACTTTCGCAGACTCTTCAGACTCTTGACCGGCGGATGCCTGGTTTACAGACTTTTGACTCTTAACCGGCGGATGCTCGGTTTCAACTTTCGACTCACTCCCAACCTCTCCCACAAACTTCAATCCCATTCGATGAGAGTTTGGTTCCACAGACATAATTTTCCACATATATTCTTTATCCATTTCCACAACTTCATCAATACTTTTCTTTGGATAACCAGGGAAACTACTAACATGTGCCAAACCATGAATATCCTTATCAAGATAAACAAAAGCTCCAAAATGATTAATTTTATTAATTTTACCTTTATATTCTCCACCAACTTTATATTTTTTTTCCACTGACATCCAAGGGTCATTTTTCAAATCACGAATGGATAATGAAATTCTAGAATCATCAATGGAAATAATTTTAGCCTTAACCTTATCACCAACTTTAACCACATCACGAGGATTAGAAATCAACTGCCAATCCAATTGAGAAATATGAACCAATCCCTCCAACTTATCTTCATCCGTCCCAGTCTTCTCCTTGGATGGTGGCAAAAACTTAACAAATGCTCCAAAATCAACTACACCGCTAATGTCACCCTCCACAATATCACCAACTTTAAATTCAGCAATAAATTCTTTTTCTTTATCTTTAAATGCTTCTTTTTCAGAAACAATTAATTTATCTTCTGCTTCATCGGCAGCAATAACACAAACTGTCATTTCCGTATCAATGAAACCCTTCAAGATATCCAAAATCTTATTTTTGTCACCATCTTCCACTCGAGGATAATGCTCTGCTGTTAATTGACTAACCGGCATAAACCCTCTCATTCCATTCAATTCAATCATTAAACCACCTTTATTAGCATCCAATATTTTAACACTAACTGGCTCTTTATTTTCTTGTTTCTCTACTAAGTCTCGCCAAGCCTCCTCTCTAACTGCTTCAGTAATTGAAAGCTCCACATAACCTTCTTCATTTTCTGGTTCCACAACCACTGCTGAGATTTTATCACCAATACCAAGCTTTTGACGATTCAAACCAAAACCATCTTTAATTTCTTTTCCATAAATAATACCAGCCCCGAAAGATTCTAAATCAACATAGGCCGCATTGCTAGTTATATCAACTATTTTACCGGTAATTTTTTCACCGTCTTTTACCACCTTCACTGGCATCTCCTCTAAAAATTCTGCCATCTTTGAAGATGTTTCTTCTTTTACCTCTGTTTCTTGTTTACTATTTGTCATATACTTATCATTGCTTTATTGTAATGAGATTGTAGATTTTTACACAATTCGGACAACAAAGGCTTCCAGGGACTGTTTTCAATCCCCTCAAATAATAAAACGGCGTATATACCAATATACGCTTCCTTTTTACTATTCGTATTGGTTAATAATTAAAAATCTCATCGAACTGTGTATAAACCATAGTATACACCAAAAAAATAAAATGTCAAATTAATTACTATCCAACCACCCCTGTAAAATAATCTTAGCCGACTCCCCATTGTCTTTTTTAGAAACCATCCTCCGACCACTTTCTAAAAGATTTTGTTGAGCCATTTTTGTACTCAACATTTCCTCTGCTAAAATTACTTCTACTCCCAAGTCTTTAATTTTAGTTAATAATTTATTTTTTTGTTCTTTTATAATACTATTCTCTTTACCAGCAAATTGCTCAGATTGATTTAAATTACCAAAAACAATCTTACTAAAATCATATTCTGGCTGTAGTTCTTTAATTTTCTCTATTAAACCATTGGTCTCAACTTCACCCAAAACAGTAGCAATCTTCAATTCATCATCTGCCACCGCCAAGCCAGTTTTATTAAGTCCCCAATCTATTCCTAAATAATACATATTTTTAAGTTTAAAATATAACGAACGTAGTGAGTTATTCGTAAATTCATAGTTGATTCGTAGATTCGTAGGGTCAGGTTAATATCTCATTCCCCCTTTTAGTTACAACAATAGTATGCTCAAAATGAGCCGCCAAACCTCCATCAACAGTCCTAAAAGCAAATCCGTCCCCATTAATGTCCTGTTCAATATTCTCACTAAACTGATTTACCATGGGCTCCAAAGCTAAAACCATATTTTCTTTAAATTTCAAACCACGCCCTGCTCTGCCAAAATTTGGAATTTGCGGTGGCTCATGAACTTCATAGCCAACTCCATGTCCAACTAGGCCTTTAACTGTATAGAACCCCTGCTTAACAACATAATCATCAACTGCCTGTCCATAATCACCCAAAGTATTTCCAGCCTTAATTTGTTTCAACCCTCTTTTTAAGGCCTCTTTCGTCACCTCTAATAATTTCCTCGCAACCTCACTGACCTCACCCACCGCCACCGTCAAAGCGGCATCTGTACACAAACCTTTATACCAAACTCCCAAATCCAATTTCAACAAATCTCCATTTTTAATAATTTTATCAGCCCTTGGAATACCATGCACAATTTCATTATTGTTAGAAACACACAAAGCCGCTGGATATTCAATTACACCATTTTTATCCGACCCGACTTCATAACCTAAAAAAGATGGCTCTCCACCATACTTCCTAATAATTTTAATTGCTAAATCATTCAATTCTCGAGAATCAACTTCCCGTCGCTCTCCCTCCAAAGCCAACTCTCGAGCAGACCACAATGCCTCATGCAAAATTTTTCCACCCTCTCGCAGAATAGCAATTTCTTTCTTGGATTTTATCATTCTATTTTTCATACCCATAATAATTCTAACTTTTTAAACATATCTTTATTCAGCAAGCTTTTTGGATATTATTTTCTACCTGATGTTCGACACTTTAAAAATGAGAAGAAGTCGAACATCAGGTAGAAAATAATATCCAAAAAGCTTGCCGGGAAATTTAATATGTAGATTTAGTTTAAATAAGTTATTTAGCATCTTTATACTACCCTTAATCTAAGCTATTGACAAGAGTGTTATCACCTGCTATCATAAAAACAAGTTTAAAAAGCCCGAATAATTTCTCGTCTGTTAGTTATACAGATTTAAGAAATTAAAATACCACTTTGTGAGGAATTATTCTCAAGTGGATTTTATTTATTCAAACAAAATCTAATTTACTAATTACTAACGCACTGAATCATGAACTACGAAATAAATTTTCTAATTCTACAATCTCAGACTGAGAAAGTAGACAAAATCAAACAACAAGTTAAAAAACTAATTGAAAGTAAAGGTGGTAAAATAACTGACGAATTATCATACAAAAAGAGAAAACTTGCCTATGAAATTAAACACGAACAATATGGTTTTTATACAGTTTATCGTTTTGATTTAGAAAGCGGAGAAGTTTTAAAAGAATTAACCAAGGAATTAAATCTTCTAAGCGAAGTTGCTCGTCACATCATTGTTAAAAGTGATGAACTACCAGCTTTACAAAAAGAGATTGGCAAAGACACCATGGCTGAACAAGAGAAAAAATCCAAAGAAAACGCCGCTTCTGCCAAAGCAACTGGCAAAAAAGTTTTAGATGAAATTACCAAAGAGACTAAAAAACAAACTGCTCCAACAGCAACAATAAAAAACACTACAAAAACTGAGACTTCAGCTAACACCAAAGAAGAGAAAAAGAATGTAAAGAAGGAAGCTCCAAAGGTAGAAAAAGAAGAAAAAACAGGGAGTAAAGAACAAGAAACAAAAGAGGAAACAAAAGAGAACAAGAAAGAAGACAAGAAAGAGGAAGAAAAAACAACGACCAAGAAAAAAGAAAAAAAAGATGAAATCTCCATAGAAGATCTTGATAAAAAATTAGATGAAATTCTAGATATATAATTTAATTTTTAATCCACCCCCTGTGTAAAGGGGGTCATCCCACCCTTTCGCGAAAGGGGGGATGGGGGGTTTTTAATTAGCAACTTAAAATAAATAGTTTTATGTACAACGCATCTATAATATAATTTAATTTTTAGTTTTAATTATTAATAACAAAACTATGGATCTTAACAAAGTAATGTTCATTGGAAATATTACCAGTGAACCAGAAACAAAAGCTACCCCCAGCGGTGTTAACTTTACAAAATTTAGCATCGCCACTAATCGTCGTTGGAAAGACCAACAAACCGGTGAGATGAAAGAGGATGCTCAATTTCATAATATTGTTGCCTGGAGAGGATTAAGTGACGTTATTTCCAAATACGCTCACAAAGGTAAAAAAGTTTATATTGAAGGTCGTTTAACTCATCGAAGTTATGACGGACAGGACGGACAGAAAAAATATTGGACAGAAGTTGTTGCTGAAAATGTTATTTTGTTAGGAGCTCCTGGAGAAAATAATTCAAATCCTAGCTCAAATAACAATTCCCAGGAAAACACTAGCACTGGAACAGGAGCACAATCAAACACCACGCCTCCACCAGCCAATGAAGAAGTTAATATCCCCGCTGCTGAAGAAATTCCAACCATAGATGTTGACGCTGACACCGAAGAAATCAAAGTAGAAGATATTCCGTTTTAAGAGATTAAGAGATTAAGAGGTTAAGAATTTAGGAAGTTAGGAGGTTAGTAATTTTAAAAAATTTCCTCAGCCCTCCCCCTTTTTAAAGGGGGACTGGAGGGGGATTTACAATATATCTAAAATCGTAAAATCATAAATTCATAATTATAAATTCATAAATTCACAACAACATGTACAATCAAAGTCAACAACAACAACGGCCAACAAAAAATCAAGATAAAGTTTGTTATTTCTGCGCCAACAATGTAGATTTAGTAGACTATAAAGATGTAATTTTACTTCGAAAATTTATTAATACCGTTGGTAAAATAGTTCCTCGTAAACGAACTAAAGTTTGTTCTAAACATCAACGAACCGTTAGCCAAGCAATCAAACGAGCTCGCATAATTGGCCTACTACCCTTCGTCGCAAAATAGAAAAACGTTGAAAACGTTCTAATCGTTCTAAGCGTTGAAATCGTGATATGGTTTTTGACCCCATAAAATTCCAACGGGGTAAATTTTATGGACTTTACGGACTTTATAGACTTTATGGACTTTAAACTTTATAGACTCTATAAACTTTATATACTTTTCATTTATAATTCACAATTTATAATTCATAATTAAAATCCTATGTTATCCATCAAAGATATAAAAGCCGGCAAAAAAATCATCATTGATGAACAGCCTTTTTCCGTAATGACCGTCCAACATTCCAAAATGGGACGAATGGGCGCAGTTCTACGTACCAAATTAAAAAACCTGGAAACAGGCGCCACCATCAATAAAACATTTCAAGGTTCTGACAAAGTTGCTCCAGCCGAAGTTGACACCAAAAAAGCTCAATATCTATATCAAGATGGGGATACTTTCTATTTTATGGATAACGAATCCTACGAACAATTTGAATTAAACACAAAAATTATTGGCGATAATGCCAAATTTCTTAAAGAAGGAGTAGATGTTAGCCTGCTGTATTTTGATAATAGACCAATTAACATTGAATTGCCAATTAAAATGACCTTTGAAGTAGTAGAAGCTCCACCAGCCGTCAAGGGCAATACCGCCGACGGTGGCTCTAAACAAGTTATCATTGAAACCGGCGCTCAAATTACTACCCCCCTTTTTATCAAGCAGGGAGACAAAATCAAAGTAAATACCACCACCTCCGAATACGCCGAAAAGGGATAGCCAATTAAAACCATATTCTAAATTTTTTATTTCCGGGCTAAAAAATTACAAACAAACCAACACCACAAAACAAAAAACTCCATTTCTTATTATCAAATGGAGTTTTTTGGTATTTATAAAAATGCTCCTCCATTCACCCTTCCCTAAAAAATATTTATCTTCACAAAATTTAAGCCAATACTTTAGCGATACGTATCGCTAAAGTATTGACTTTGTTTTTATTCTATCAATTAACCTGACTTTAAATATTAAGCTCTATCTTATTTTGTAAATTTATTTATCCTATCTTATAATCTCACACTATCTTCCATTTTATAATTTCCAATTCGTGTTCGCACCAGCGATGTTAAATAACCACCAGTACCAAGCTTTTCACCAATTTCCCGAGCCAAGGAACGAATATAGGTACCAGAGCCAACCACTGTTTTAATTTTCAAAACAGGATATTTTCCTGCTGATATATTAGAATCATCAGATTGTTTAATTTTCTTAAAAGATTTTAATTGATAATCTAGAATCTTAACTTCTTTAATAGTAACAATTCGTGGCGGACGAGTAAATTTTTCTCCTCGTCGCGCTTTTTTATAAGCTCGCTCTCCCCCAATCTTCACCGCACTATATGTCGGCGTTATTTGCACGATATCCCCAATAAAATTTTCTTGTATTACTTTTTCTATTTCTATTTTACTCGGCCAGATTGTTTTGCTCGCTACTTTCGACTCTGTAGACTTCCGACCCAAAGTCATTCGACGGGGTAAACTTTCGACTTTATGAACTTTATGGACTTTATGAACTTTATGGACTTTCGACTTCCTCCCTTCCTCATCATCCGTCGTACTAACCATTCCCAATTTAATCTCCCCAACATATTCTTTGTCCTCCTCCAACACAAACCGCAACCGCTTAGTCGCCTCCCGACCAACACCAACAATTAGTACTCCCTCCGCCAAAGGATCCAAAGTCCCAGCATGCCCAACTTTTTTCTCCCCAGTCATCCGCTTAACATCCCTCACCACATCAAAAGACGATACCCCTTTGGGTTTGTAAATATTTAATAGTTTATTTTTAAAATCTAATTTGCTCATAAAAATTTCTTGCTTTTTAATATTTTGTATGCTATAAATATTTATGTACTAATATTTAGCTCTTTTTTTACAACCTTATAAATCTCAACAAGTGAGGAATATTCCATGCCATTTAAAAAAGATAACATCTTGATGGGTCAAGTTCGTCAATATTACATGTTTAAAAACGGCTCACTCTGCGAAATAACATTAACCAACAATTCAAAACTCCACCTTAGAATAACTGGCAATACCTGGGATATCAATGGAAAAGAGCTGGTAGGATTGAGTGATCCTGATGATATTATATCATGTCACGTTCACACCAACTGCTCGTTGTCTGTCTTGAGCGTTGTTTCTCAAGCTCAAGATCTAAATTCAATTTATCAACTTGCTCCGATTATCATTACTTTATCCAAATTAAAATCCCTTTATAATGGCTCAAGTGATAATACTCTTCCTGAGATTAACCAGAAATTGAAAAATATTAAAATAAATGCGCATACTGTTTCCTGCGCATTTCACAATGTAGCCGATAAGGAGATATCTAATTTTGATATTTTCAAAAACACTGATCCAACTTCTCTTCTGGCTGGAAAGTGTACTTATGTAGGACTGCTTTTGCAACATCTTATTCACATTCTTCCAGAATAACCCCAACCAACTCGCCATCCTAGCTGAGATTGGTTGATGTTCTCCTGTTGTTAACCCGCCCAAGCAGAAACCTTGCTTCGGCGGGTTTCTTTTTATGCCTGTAATTTATTCAAGCACTTAATCTCTACAGTACTATTAAATACCCAAAAAATACATCAATTAAAAATTTAAAATTTAAAATTTAAAACTTAAAATTTACTTTCCCTCGCTCTCATAAAAAACCTTATACCCCAAATAAGCAGAATATAAATCAGCCTTAGAAATTATTTTTCCAAAAGTTCTATCAATAATCTAATAGCCGGACCGGCAGCACCCTTAGCTAGTTGTTCGTTAGAATCGGCCGTCATCCTAGGCGCAATATCTAAATGTACCCACTTATCATATTCTTTAGCAAAATTCCAAAGAAAAATACCAGCTGTGATAGTGCTTCCCTCGCCCGGTTTTGCTTTGGTGTTAATATTGGCAATATCTCCTCTTTCCCCGGCAATATCCCCTTCATATTCTTCCCATAAAGGTAAACGCCAAACATAATCTCCTGTTCGTTCGGCTAATTTTTCTATCCGTTTAGCCAAATCATCGTTTCTAGTCATCAAGGCATTTGCTTTTGTTCCCAAAGCAACCAATGATGCTCCAGTCAAAGTAGCAACATCAACCACCATTCCTGGCTTAAACTTTTTAGCATAGGCCAACGCATCAGCCAAAATCAATCGTCCCTCCGCATCGGTATGTCCGATTTCCACATTGACGCCATTGTACATTTTAATTACATCCCCAGGACGCATACTTGATCCTGAAGGCATATTTTCCACTGCCGGAATTAAAACGATTACATTTTTCTTTAATTGTAAGTCATTGACAGCCAATAAGGTCGCCAAGACAGATGATGCTCCACTCATATCCATCATCATTTCCAAACCATGTGGATGCGGTTTAGTGTCAATCCCTCCACTATCAAAAGTTACTCCCTTGCCTACTAAAACAATTGGCTTACCTGCCCCATTTTTGTATTCCAAAATAATAAATTGGGACTGTTCTCCACTCCCTCGCCCAACCGCCAACACACCATTCATTCCTATCTTCTTCATTTCTTTTTCCCCCAACACCTTCATTTTAATATCCCTTCCTTTAATAATTTTACGAATTTCCTTAACCAATCCAATCGGTGTCAAATCTCCACCAGAAATATTCGCTAATTCCCGCGCATAATTGACCCAACTAACTACCGACAATCCCTTTTTTATTTCCTTATTTATTTGTCGCTTCACTTTCTCGTCAGAAAAAACAAGTTTAACTTCCTTAATGTCACCCCACCCTTCCTTTGGCTTCTTTTTGTATTTTCTAAACTCATAATTTGCCATCTCAACCGCTTCTGCAAACAATTGTCCCAGATCATCTTGTTCTAAATTCTTAAAGTTAGTCAACCTATCCCAAGCAACCTCTAACCTTTCAATACCATTACTTTTAGCCACCTGCACCAAACCACGACAAAAAACAATCCACTTTCTCCTATTCATTTCATTTGGTTTTCCTATCTTTACTTCCAGCACGTTTCTCCCGTCAATCTTACACATCCTACTCTGTTTTATTTTTTCATTAAATTTTACTTTTACAAAACCAGCCCTACTTTTTTGACTTTGCTCCTCCAAAACCAATTTAATTTTCACCATTGCTTTTTTCATAATATTTCTAAATTATTTATTAATTAAACTTAAATCCACTTAGACGTCCGACATCTAAATAAGTTTTAATAAGCTATCCTCGATGATACGGGTGTCCTTTTAAAATACTTAAACTACGATAAATTGTTTCTGCACAAACCACTGTCGCTAATTCATGAGGTAAAGTCAACTGCGATAAAGACAATAAAAAATCTGCTTGCTGTTTTAGTGTCTCGCTGTGCCCATCTGCTCCTCCAATCACCAATGCCAAATCTCGTCCGCCCATCATTTTTTCTTCAAAAAATTTCGCCAATTCTTGAGAAGTTTTCTCCCGACCATTCTCATCCAATAAAATCAAGAAATTTTTCTCCGTCTTAAGCAAAATCCTCTCCTCCACTTTTTTATCCTCCTTTAATTCTACCAACTCCACCGCCACTTGAAATCGTCCACATTGTTTCAAATACTGCTCCACCAACCCCAAAAACGGCTGATGCATTTTCCCCACTACTATTAATTTTATCTTCATCAATTAAAAACTAAATGCCAATTAATACCCTTTCCTCCCTCATTCTATAATAACACCATCCCCAACCAAAAAGCAAGTAATGACGAAGGTTATAATAATTAAAAAAGATGGGCAGAGTTGAATTTCAACTCTGCCAAAAAATATCGTGACATCACAAGTAATCCTCATAATGACACAGTAACGAAATCTCTACCCCAAACGGACCCGCAATAACTATTAAAATCGCCATGAGCACTGCCAGCACTCGGTCTTTTGGAGAATAGGCAAACCCGCCTATTCCTAGAGTTCTATCGGTCGCATAAATACATGCGGCAATAATTCCTGATATCAACCATGGGATAAACTGCCTGTCGAACGCAGCAACTCCCACAGCAATGGCTGCCAAAGTTCCAACTACTAACCAAAATGCTTTTTTCATGCTAGCTCCCTCTCCTGTAAGAACAGGAGTTAACAATTCATAAAAAAAAACTTCCCTCTATCAAAATATTACTCTGATTGCCCAATTAATGCAAGCACATGAAGAACCGATACTTCGCTCCCAAGCACTTAACTCATTGACGATTACCCATAACTAAAGTAAACTTTTAACATAGACTAGATTTTTAATTTATCATTTTTATCCGTCGATAATCTATTATGATATTATCAATAATATCATAATACCACTGACAATTTTGATTTAAACCCACTTTATTAATTACTGATTTTAATTTTAAGATTCTAATTTGTTATTTATTGACTTATCAATCGTATATGAAAAAAACCAAAGTCATTGTTATTCTCGGACCGACTTCGTCAGGTAAATCAGACCTGGCTGTTAGACTTGCGAAAAAATTGGAAAAAGATGTTAGTAAAAAAAGTGAAATTATTTCTGTTGACTCTAGGCAGATTTATAAAGACATGGATTTAGGCACAGGAAAAGTCGAGGGAGAATGGAAAGAAATTAAAAATCCCAGAAATTTCAGAAGCCTTGCTTCTGAAAAATTAATAACTGATTTCGGAAGTTCACCTGCCGGTAAACTAGATGAAGCAGGTTCACCTGCCAATAAGGCAGGCAAAGCGTCTGAAAAATCAAAAAAAATCTTTATTTACAAAAACATCCCCCATCATCTTGTTGATTTTGTAAGTCCGACCACCCACTCCCAAGAAGATAAAAAATATTCTGTAACTAATTTCCAAAAAAATTGCCTACAACTAATTAAGAAAATTAATCAAGAAAATAAAATCCCTATTCTTTGTGGCGGTACCGGTTTTTGGATCTCCGCCGTAGTTGATAACACTATTTTCCCGGAAGTAAAACCAAATAAAAAACTGAGAGTGAAACTAGAAAAGAAAAATACTGATGAATTATTTAAAATACTACAAAAGAAAGACCCGGACCGTGCCAAAAACATTGATCCCAAAAATAAGTTCCGCCTAATTCGTGCTTTAGAAATATGTGAAGAACTAGGAACCATACCAAAAATAAAAAAGAATGCTCCTAAAAATATCGACTTCCTTCAGGTTGGTTTAGATTGGCCCAAAGATAAATTAGCGGAAAAAATAAAAAAACGACTGGAAAGTCGTTGGACTGATGGAATGATTAAAGAAATAAAAAATCTAAAAGAAAAATACAAAATAAGTTGGGAAGAAATTCAAGCTTTTGGTCTAGCCTACTATTGGATACCTCTTTATCTCCAAAACAAACTGCTTGATGACCAGAAAAATATTATCACCGACCCAATTCAAGCTAAAGAAGAGCTAATTAAACGAGTCTACTTCGCTGAGAAAAACTACGCTAAACGCCAACGCACTTGGTTTAAACGAGACCAAAGAATTATTTGGGAAAATAACCTTGAAAAAATCCTTGCGTTAGTTGATAACTTTTTAGACCATATGTAAAACCATTGATTCCAAGTTGCCCCCTTTTTAAAGGGGGCGGAAGGCTGGATAAATTCTTTTTAGTCCGCGTAGCGTCAGCGAAGCGGAATAAAAAGAATTTGTTCAGGCTTCGGGGGTTTTTAAGTAACAAACAGAAAAACCCCAAAAAATTCTCGTTCCTCGAATTTTGACCCCCTTTAGACAGGGGGTAAATTAAACAGCCCCTCATTACATCTATTCCTCCAAAAATCCCAACGGCAAATCCAATCTCTCCCGTTGCTTTCGCAAAAAATCTTTAAATTGAATATACATAAAATAAATATCTTTTTCAACTTCATCTAAATCTCCTGGAAAAAACTTTTCTTTCCCCTTTTTTTTAAATTCCATAAATTTCCGCCAATAAAATAATTTTAATCTTTGCTGAAAAGCTCCTCTAAATTCCTTAAATTCATACAATTGCTCCTGGGAACTGCTGGCTTTAATCTTTAAATAATCCCCTTCCATTATTCCATCAGCCACACTCAAAATAACCTCCTCAAAAGCCTCTGTAAATTTTTCATTAGCTATTTTCATTTGTTTATACTTATTTTAATTATTTGCTACTTTTCTAGCTTCCCCCCTTTGTAAGGGGGGGGGATTGAGGGGGGATTTTAAGAATTGAAATCCACCCCCAACCTTTTCTAGCTTACAACTTACAATCACCACAAATCTACAAATCAACTACAAATTTACAAATCCCACATAACGAACGCAGTGAGTAATTCGTAAATTCGTAGTTGATTCATAAATTCGTAGAAACAGAAAATTTAAAATTTAATCATTAAAAATTGAATTAAAAATTTAAAATTTAAAATTCAAAATTGAATATTCATTTAAAACTTAAAATTTAAAACTTAAAATTTCTTTTGTATCTCCTCCCAAACCTCATCCGGCACATAAATTTCCGCCCCCGGTTCCGTTTTTCCAGGATAAATCCAAGCAGAAATAACTCTTTTTTTGCCTTTCACAATCTGATACATCACCCACAACTCCTTATTAGCAGACTTAGTAGACTTATCTTTCATCACCGCCACCGTTTTTTCAGCAATTCCCTCTTCTTTCCGGTCTGGATACCTCATCACCCTTTTAACTGCCCCCGGGCCCAAACCATACTGAAACAACTTTCGCTTAGAATGCGACGTCCACAAATAATTTCGATCATTTTTCGGCTCAATAAATTGCATATCATTTAACAACTTTATCCCCCAACTTTACCCCCCTTCGGTTACACCATCCTGCCGGAACTTCCAAAATTTCATCATACTCCGTCGCTCCCTGCACTATTCCTTTATACCCCATTGAAACATTTTTAGCAATATCTACCACCTTACCATCTTTAATAAAAATAAAATCTAAATCAAACTTCATACCCCTCATCACATATTTGTGCATATCTGCTTTTGGATGTATAAATAACATTCCTTCTTCATCGCTCAATTGTTGCTTCCCACTCAGCCCTTGATATCTCTCCTTCTCGTCATCAGCAATTTCAACTCGTAATTCATTTCCCCCAATCTTCAAGATAGTCTGCTCTGTCCCGCTCCTCCCTTTCCAAAAAGCATTCTGAGTCAAAAAAACAACCAATGCTAAAATCACCAGCGTTATTCCAACTATATCTTTGAATTTAAAGGTTTTATTAAACATAAAACTAGTTTTAAATTTTAAGTTTTAAGTTTTAAATGAGTTTTGAATAACTAATTTTTAATATTAAATGCACACCAATAAACTTTATTAAAAATTTAAAATTCAAAATTAGCTATTCATTTAAAATTTAAAACTTAAAATTTAAAATTTATTTTAGACTTTCGACTTTCGACTTTACAGACTTTATAAACCCTATCCCTCCTCCCACCACAATCATCTCCCCCAACAACAAATAAAATCTCGCTTCCCTGGTTGGTAGCCAAATATACAAAACCAATACCGTTCCTAAAAATATTCCATAGGTTAAAAAAATTCTTAAATCACTCCAACCTAACGCTCGCAAACGATAGTGTAAATGACTATGGTCCTTTTGAAGAATAGAAACTCCCCGTCGCCATCTATTAACGATTACCAAGGCAAAGTCCATCATTGGTAAAATAAAGATTATCATCATTGTGATAATTTTACTCCCAGCCATAATTGCCAAACTAGCCAACACAAAACCAACAAAATAACTTCCCACTGTTCCCGCTTCTACTTTTGCCGGTGGTAAATTAAATAATAAAAATCCAACCATCGACCCTAAAAAGATACTAACCAAGATTGCAATAGCTGGCTGATTAACTTCCGGTAATAAACTAACAAACCCAATGCTTAATCCACCAAATAAAGCTACTATTCCCAAAGAAGAATCTACTCCATCTAACCAATTCATCGCATTAATACTTCCCATTATCCAAAAAAATATAAAAATAGCACTTAAAACAGACACTCCTCCCAAAAATATTTTATCCAAGTGAAAACCAAAATTATAAATTCCATGTAAATACTCCACCCGAAAACCAAAGAAAAGTAAAATTATCACCAGAAATATTTGTCCCAGTAACTGTTGTCTCCAAGATAGATTTCGCAAATCATCCCACCAACCGAATCCCAATATAAATAAACTACCAACTAAAATTCCCTGTAATTGTTTAGTTAATTCTAACTCTCGATGAGTCAAAACCAAACACACAAATACCAACACCAAAACAATCCCTCCCCATCTTTTAAATTTATTCTTCCATATCTTTGTCCCAACCAAAAACAACACCCCACTTAAAATTAATGCTTGAAAAAAAATATTAACCATACCTCTTTATGTTTGTAGTTTAAGCATTATACATTTTACTTCAATTTAAAATTTAAAATTTAAAATTTTCAATCAATTTTTAATTTCTAATTTTCAATTTCTAAAAAATTATTTAGAAATTAAAAATTGAAAATTAGAAATTAAACTAGTATTATTTTTAAATTTAATCATTTTAAATTGAATTCAAATTTTAAATTTTAAATTTTAAATTTATTTTACAGACTTCTTAACTATCTTCTCCGTCACCCAAAACTCTCCCATATATTTTTTAAACATTAACCTAGTTTGTGCATGTACCGCCGGCGCCGCCCCTAAAAATGGAGCAATAAAAGGAGCTAAAATCCATTGAAAAACCATTCCCAAATATCGTCGTTTTTTATAATGTTTTGGTCGTGGCGGTAAAGTAATCAAACTCAAAAACATTGACACCAACAAACCAACCATCGCCAAAGTCATTAATACCCTAGTAATAAATGGAAGATTATGTGCTAAAACAGATTCATTAAAATGTTCCCCACCAAGAATTAAAGGCAACCAACCTAAAACTGCTAAAATAAAAGAAGTAGTTGCCCAACTATAATGACCCTCTATCATTGTAAACAGATGCTTCACTTTTGTTAAAAAAGGAATTTTTTTATTTCCCCGAAAAGCTCTCGCCAATAATGGTAAATTCTCAATCCCATAGGCCCAACGATGATTTTGTTTGTACTGATTTTTAATAGTATGCCAATAGGTATTTCCCAAAACCGCATCCATGGAAACTGGTAAATAAATTGGCTTAGATAAATAATCTCCATCAAAATAATTATAAGCATTCCAAAAAACCAACGAGTCTTCTGAAATAACATTTACCGGCCAATAACCAATATCAACTATTGTTTTAAAAGGTTCACTATGAGAAGAAAAAGTTACCATATGCTCTGGACGCATTGATTCCACCATCTGCCAAAAAGAAGACCCCGTAACAATAATTCTCACCGGAGCAATTGTATCCCAAATATTATTATGATAAACCGGCAAAGGTTGATAAGCCCTCCTTAATCTTTTTGGGTCAGTAACATAAGAATAAGTCAATGCTGCTAAATATTGCGGATGCACCCTTGTTTCACAATCCAAATTAGACAAAACAACATTTTCCAAAGGAATATTTTTCTCCTCCAAAAATTTCTTCATCTTTTTAGCAGCGTAAGTAGTGTTAGAAGCTTTACATTTCATCTCATTGTCTTTAACCCTATGCACCGTTGACACAAAAGCAAAAAATTTATCACCAAATTCTTTTCGTAAAATTTTCTCTTTTTGGTCCCTTTTCTCTTTTGGCTCTCGTTCCTCCATAGCCAAAAGAATAATAATTTTATCCTTGGGATAATTAGCATCAAGAATTGACTGGATAGCCGGACGAATATTATCCGCTGTTTCAATAGCATTTGGCAACATCATTACATGATAAACTTGATGCCAATCTAAAAATTCATTCTTATGTTTTAAATCTTTTTTGGCTCTCTTCAAAAAATTTTGTCTCTCCAACAACTTGCTCTTCAATAATTTTCTCTGTTTCCTGTTTAAATCTTTATTTTCCAACTGTTTTTTTATTTTTTTAATTTCATCATCTAACTCTCCTAATAACTTATCCCCTCGAAAAATAGTTTCCAATCTATGCATCCAATCTATCACCGCCCATCTTTTCATTTTACGGTAAGCCATCACCGAATAAGAAGAAATATAAACAGTTCGTAAAATCCAATAAGAATCAAAAACTATCACAAAAATAGCTACGTAGGCTGGAAAAAAACGCGAAAAAACAAACATACCAATTAAAGTAAACCAAGTCAAAAAACCGGGCACAATCTCCCAAAATCTTTGTATTCTATGTTCTTTTAAATTAGTTGTTCTTGGGTCAGGATAGGCCCATTTTTTTTTATACATTTAATTAATTCTCAAAATCATTAAACTATACACCAATAAAATCAACTGTAAAATCCAAGCTCCAATTAACAATAATCTACTACTAATAAATCCAATTGATTTATTGCTAATTAAACTATCGACTTTTTTATCAACTTTTTCTGATAAATTATTAAATTGTACCATTAACAAAACACTCATCATAAAACTTAACACTAAAAAAATCAATCCCCCCAAAGGAACAAATAATATTTCCCACTGACTAGTTCCATTAGACATGTCAACCATTGTATCTATTCCAAAAAACACATTGTAATGCCCAATAATTACTCCCTGGCTATTATATTTTAACAACCATCCCATTACCAACCAAACACCAAGATTCAATAAAACACTAGTATAAATTATAGTAACAGTTATTTTGTCCTTCCACAGCAAAATCTGACTCATTCTAATTGATTCTCGCCAAATTTTTATCTTTTCTTTTTTCATATCTTAACTTAGATTTTTTTAAAATGAGTAACTCTACAGGGCTTTCTACCAAGCTTTACTTTAAATAAATTACTAGATTTTCTTAACTCTTTTCAATTGTCTAATTTCATTTTGAACCTTATTCACAACCATTTCATGAGGCCCTTCAAAAAATTCCAGAATAAACTTATCAAACATATTCACTCTATATTTAAATTCAGCAATATCCATTAAAGAAAAATTGACCTCCCGTCCCAACTCTATCTCCAAATCTTCCAATAAATGTTTCATTTTAGCATTAGAAACATGGTCACCCACAATCAACAAATCAGCCTTAGAAGAAGGATTGTCTAAAAACATTCCCGTGACTAAACCTAATTTTATATCACCCAAATTAACAATTTTTCCTAAACTGGCACATTGTGGGTAAACATTAGATTTCACAACCAATTGTTTCAATCCACCAAAAAACGGAAAATCTTTATTAACAGTATAATATTTTTTCCCTTTCTTAATTTTTTCTTTAATAAATTTTGCCTTCACTAATTGATGAATAATACCCCTTGCTTTTCGTCCATCCATTCTATTTCGTTTAATTATGTCTCTGGGTGTATATTGTTTATCATCATTTAAAACAAACAATTTAATAAGTCGCCACCGCTCCTTAGAACCGAATAATTCTTCCAAATCATTTTTCATACTACTATAAAATTAATTCTTAAATAAAAGATTCCTTAAATCTACCCTTATAATATCTCATTTTATCCACCTTGACAAATTTTTTACTCATACTCTAATATATTTAATATGCCTAATCTCAATTTTTCTACTAACATAATTAAAAATCACCCCCACCGCATCAATCCGCCAATTTTTTTCTTCCCAGCCATTTTCTTTTAAAAATATCCAAGCTAATTTTTGAATTTTAATAATTTTAGCATTGTTAATATTTTCTTCTGGCACAATATCATCATTATTTTCCGTCTTAAAATTTTTTCTAGTTTTCACTTCCACAAAAACTATATCATCTTGTTTATTTTTCACAATCAAATCAATCTCGCCCCATTGATACCCTTTGTCATTAAAATAATTTGCCTCCAATAACTCATAACCCTGAGCCAATAAATAATTCGCCGCCACCTTTTCGCCTTTATTGCCAATATTTAATCTTTCCTGCCGTTCTTTTACAGACATGTTTTTAAAATTAATGATTAGATATTAGATTATTAATTCTAACTCTTTTATAAAGAAAATATTAAGAATAAATTTAGTTTTTAATTTAAAATTTAAAATTTAAAATTTAAATTCAATTTTCAATAACTCAATTTAAAAACTGCTGATCATTTAATAAAATACCGCTAACATAAATATACAAGTCTTAAATCATAAATCATAAATCGTAAATCATAAATCGTAAAGAATATCAAAATTCAAAATTCAAAACTCATTTAAAACTTAAAACTAGAAAACCAGTTCCCTATTGTAACATAGAAACAACAATGTTACAATAGAAATAACTTGATTTAAGATATTATTCTAAATCACTTAATTAACAATTAACAATCAAAAATGTCAAAAGAAAAAAGAGAAAAATTTGACCCCATTGATGAAAAAGGAGCTAAACCACGTTCCAAGAGACAAAGACACGTCAGCGGACTTCGTCGCAATAAAAAAGTACGCCTGGGGCTAATTGCTTTTCTATTGATCATCGCCGGAATCTTATTTTACTTTTGGGAAAAAGGTAGAATTTTTGTCGCCGGAATTATCATCGTTCTTTTAGCCGCCCTTGGACTAGAAATGGCCAATAATGATGTTGACCTCGGAAAGCTAGCAAAGACCCACTCTTGGTCAGAATCAAAAATATCCCGGGATGATAATGGAAATTTGATTATGGGAGCAATGTGTGACCCAAAACAAACCTATAATTACAATTGCGATGATTTTAAATATCAAGAAGAAGCCCAAAAAGTTTATGAAAAATGCGCCACAAATGGATTAGACATTCACGGATTGGATGGAAATAAAGATGGCGTCGCCTGCCAATCCCTCCCCACCCGCGAAAACTGGCTCAAACATCAAAAGAAAAAATAAATCTCATTTATCTCCTATATAAAGGAGATTAAAATTTAAGGAACAAAAATTTTGAGGGGTTTTACAATCAAAAAACAGCTTTGTCATCAAAGCTGTTTTTTTAAACTCTTAATTCTAAATTCTTAATTCCTAATTATTCTCAAACCCCTTCGCCCAACTCAATAATTTCCAATCGTCCCACCACTTACCCAATAATTGCATTCCTACTGGCAACTCTTTTCCTTCTCGCTCCACTTTCCCCGCTGGCAAAGCAATGGCTGGAATCATCGCCACATTAGCGGTCACCGTGTAAATATCCGCCAAATACATCGCCAAAGGGTCATCGGTTTTATCTCCCAATCTAAAGGCCGGTGTCGGCGAAGTAGGCGCAATAATAAAATCAACTTTCTCAAAGGCTTTTCGCAGATCATCTTTAATTAATTCTCGCACTGCCTGCGCCTTTTTATAATAAGCATCGTAGTAACCAGCCGACAAAGCATAAGTTCCCAAAACAATTCGCCTCTGCACCTCTTCTCCCAATCCCAGGGAACGAGATTTTTGATAGACATCCAATAAATTTTTACTTTCTCCCGCTCCATCAACCGCCTCATTAAAACCAAATCTAATCCCATCAATTCTCGCCATATTAGAACTAACCTCTGAGGTAATCATTAAATAATAAGTCGCCAAAGAATATTTAAAATTTGGTAACTCTACATCCACAATTTCTGCTCCCTGTTCCTTTGCCCAATCTATCTTTCCTTTTACTAAATCTCGCACATCATCATCCAATCCCTCCTTTTCAAAAAATTCTCTCACATAACCAATTTTTACTCCTTTCAAATCTCCATCCAATTCTGCCAATTTATTTTCCAAATTACTCTCTTTAATAGTAGTGTTATCCTGTTTGTCTTCTCCAGCAATTACTTGCAAAACAATAGCCACATCTTCCACTGTCTGAGCAATCGGACCAACCTGATCATAACTGGTTGCCATAGGGAAAACACCTCGTCGCGACACTCGTCCATAGGTTGGTTTCATTCCCACCACCCCACAAAAACCAGAGGGCTGACGAATAGAACCTCCTGTATCCGTTCCCAGAGCCCAAGGAGACATTTCAGAAGCCACCGCCACCGCCGACCCACTAGAAGAACCACCTGGCACCTTGGTTGTATCATAAGGATTTTTAGTCGAACCAAAAGCGGAATTTTCTCCGGAAGCTCCCATGGCAAATTCATCCAAATTTGCCTTTCCCATAAAAATTACACCCTCCTTTTTCAACCGCCTAATAACTTCCGCATCTTCCGAAGCTACATAATTTTCCATCATTCTGGAGCCAGCCGTTGTTTTTTTTCCTTGAATATTAATTAAATCTTTAATTCCACAAGGAATTCCTTCTAACAATTTAATTTTCTCACCATTTTTCACTTTTTCATCAACCTGTTTCGCCTGTTCTAGAATTTCCTCTTCCTCATACACTTCAATAAAAGCGTTTAACTCTTCATTTTGTTCTTTAATTTTACCTAAATATTCCCGGCAAATTTCTTCACTGGTTTTTTCTCCACTTTGAATTTGTTTATGTATTTTTTTAATCATTTTATTTCTTGGTTAATATAGATTTAACAGCCAATAACTCTCCTTGTTTTTCTGGAAAATTATCTTTAATTATTTCTTTCGTTTTCTCCTCCGCTGGCACGACTTCATCTTCCCGAAAATGATTTTTTCTCTCAGAAATAAAATCATAATGATTAATTTTAACATCTTGACTAGTATCCGCCTCTGCCAAGTCTTCAAAATAACCTAAAATATCACCTAAATCTTTCGTCATTTTTTCTAATTTTTCATCACTAAACTCCAACCGTGCCAATTCCGCCGTATATTTAACTTCCTCAATTGTTATACTTTTCGACATACTTTTAAAAAGTTACAAATTTAAAATTACACCCCTTATTCTACATCCAACTTTCGAAATGTCAACTAAATTATTAGATCTATTGCTTAAAATCAACAACTTTATGTTCCCCTGTTTGTGGGTCGACATAATACATTGTCACTTTGATATCATTACCTTGAAAAGTCACTTCATAAAAACAGTTTTTATATTCGTCACTTTCTTTCGTCCCAGTAAAAGAAAAAAATTGAGTTCCATTCACATTAGCATATTTTTTCTTTTCAATATGTCCATTAAAAATTGCCAAAACATTATATTTCTCCATCATCGCTCGCAATTTTTCAGCATTACCTATTATACCTCTCTTAGTACCAATTAGTTGTGAAGGCCAAGCCGCAAAATGCATTAAAACAACAACCTGCTTATTCGTCTGTAGCTTTGGCTCCAACCACTGTAAAACTTTGTCAGGTAAATATCCCCGAGTATAACCATGCTTCGGAAAGGTATCTTCTCCGGTCGGCTTAAAATCACCATCTAAAATAATAAAACGATAATCTCCCACGTCTATAACTCTATTTAGAGAATCAATCAGCAATGTCTCCTTAAATTGTTGTTTAGTAACTGCCCTTACATCATGATTCCCCAGCACAAACCAAGCCGGTACTCCAATTTTTTCCAACTCATCGCGCACCAACTTAATCCCAGCAATGCCAACAAAATCTTTTTCATTAGTTCCTTCAATAACGTCTCCCAGATGAACTGTAAAATCAGGTTTAAATTTTATCATATCATCCTGAAATTCAACTAGAGGCGCCATTAATTTTTCCGGTAAATATCGAGGAGCATCATCAGCTCTATTTTCTCGATGTATTCGCTTTGGATGAACATGTGTATCAGTGATAAAACCAATTTTTATTTTTTGATTAGTTTTAATTTTTCTCTCCCAAGTTGGTTTTAATTTAGTGGTGGGGAAAAATCCAATATGCTCATAATCACTAGTATCATATTTATTAAAATACCACTTTCCCCCTACCAATAACGCTACTAGAATAATCAAAAAAACACTAATAATAAACTTAGCGTTACCAGCCTTACTATTTTTACTAGTGTCTTTAACGTCATTTCTTTTTTTAGATTTATATTTTTCACTTATCATTTTTGATATTTTTTATCTATTACTATTTTAACCTCATGTTTATTTCAATCATTTAAAATTAAAAAAATAAAGTTTGAATTAAAATTTAAAATTTAAAATTTTAAACCATCCATTTTTGTAAAAAGAAAGACAACTTTTTTATATCATTTCATTAAAACTACAAATGATAAATAATATCGATGGTTTAATCTCTCAATTCCTCCGCTGCCTTCTCCGGCGACACAGCATTAATTTCTATTCCCGTGGAAAGTTCAAACCCAGCCCAAATAGAAGTTTTTGGCAAAATCTCAAAATGCCAATGAAAAGAATAATAATCTTTTCCATCACAGGGTGAAGTATGTAAATAAAAATTATAAGCCACCCCATTTAATTTTTTATCAATCCGTCCCAAAGCTTCTTTTAAAACTTCTCCTGCCGACAACTTTTCTTCGTCCGTTAAACGCTCAAAATATGGCTGATGTTTTTTAGGCATAACCCACACTTCATAAGCTCGCCGAGAAGCAAAAGGACAAAAAGCAATAAAATCATCATTTTCATAAACTATTCTTTTTTTTACTTTTTGTTCTTCTTCTAACATCGTACAATAAACACATTCTCCTCTCTCCCTTTCATACTGCTCCGCCCCTCGCAACTCTCCATTAATATAAGGAGAAATAACTGGAATAGCCATCAATTGTGAATGAGGATGATAAATCGAACCACCAGCCTCTTTTCCATAATTATGAAAAATCTCAATATACCTTACAAATTTTTTATTCATTAACTCCAAATATCTCGTCTGATAAGCATCCAGCACCTCTGCCACTTCCTCTGTTTCCATTTGTCCCATCTGACGATTATGATCTCTGGTAACAATTAAATCGTGATATCCAACTCCATCCATCAAAAAATACGGCCCCTCTTCCAGATGTTTAACCTGCCTATTATTTTTTAGTGGCTTAAATGCCGGATATTTATTAGGAAAAATTCTAGTAGTCCACTCATCATTAGAATCAACATACATTAAAACATCTGGCACCTGTCCAGTTTTCTCTGGATGACAAAACAAACAATCTTTTTCTTTCGGAATATCTTCTGCTCTCCAGGCCGGTTCCATCTCCTTATTTTTATGCGGTCGTTTTCCTCTGGCACTAGCAATTACCACCCAATCCCCCGTAACCAAATCTTGCCTCAGCTCACTGTAGCCACCATCTCGCTCCACTTTTGTTTTTGTTTTTTGTTTTTTAAATAACATATTTTTGTTTTAATTATTTAGTTTATAGTGCATAATTTAATGTTTACGGTGAAGGGATAGTTATTTTCTAATTTTCTCTTCTTTTTGTAAAGAAAGAATTGTTTCCTAGTTTCCCCTCTTTGTAAAGGGGGGACTAAGGGGGGATTTTTAGAATTTTTAGTTTTAAATTTTAATTTTTACAAACAAACTATAAGTCATCTAATGCTCTAAGTTCACCATTATTTCAATCATTTTAAATTTAAACATTGCAAATTTTTATCTCCCGTTTAGGGATGAGATTGAAAATTTCAAATTTGAAAAACCAAATCCTCCCCTAACCCCTCCTTTACCAAAGGAGGGGAACCAAAGGACTACTCTCTATCATCCACCGCTTCATCCAACCTATAAACTCCCCTAATTACATTCCACCTCGTCCTAAACAAATCTCCAAAAGTAGAAAAATATCCACTCAAACCAACTAAACTATCTCCTCTATCAATCCATTCCACTGGCACTTCTTTTATTTTATAACCCAGTTTTTTTCCAATTATTAATAATTCAAAATCAATTCCCCAACGATCAACCGTTGTTCTGGGAATAATATCTTCCACTGCTTGCTTTGTAAATGCCTTAAATCCACATTGTGTATCTTTCATACCCCATAGTCCACCAATGAACTGGATTAATAAATTCCCAAAATCACCCAACCATTCTTTCCATTTTGGCTGATGAACATCAATACGTGATTCATGTAAATCCCGCGAACCAATCACAATATCAGCTCCCTTTTGAAACTCTGGAATAAACCTATCCAACATATTAATTGGCGTTGCTCCATCCATATCAGTAAACAATCTGATCTGCCCTTTAGCTTTCATAAAACCCTCTCGAACTGTATAACCCTTGCCCTTATTTTTCTTTCTGTTTATCACCCTAATGGCTGAATTTGTTTTAGCAATTTCCTTAACCAGTTGAGGAGTTTTCCCGTCAGTGGGCCCATCCAAAACAATTAACACCTCATAACTTTGCCCTAACTTTTCAAAATAATCTTTAATAGACGCCAAATGTTTTCGCATATCATCTTCTTTACTAGCCTCATTATAAGTCGGAATAACCACCGAAAACATCACTTCATTGTTTTCTTTTATTTCTTTATTATTTTCTTCTTGCATAATATTTTTTTATAATTTATTAAAATTCGAATATTTTAAAATCAAAATTATCTCATTAAATATTCAATCAAAATTCAAAATTGGAAATTTAAAATTCATTTAAAATTTAAAACTTAAAATTTAAAATTTTATTCACTATTTACTACCATCTACTATCTACTATCCACCATCTACTTATCTATTTCAACGCCGGTCTCTTCAATTTCGCCTTTACCATCATTCTTTTTAAATTAGTTCCTATGGGCCAACAGGTAACTAGCGTTACTTCATACCCTTCAGAATCACTAAATAATCTATCATCATTTGGTAAAACAACAATACCCGGCTGAGTTACTTCATAAACTATATCCGTAGTTTTCCCACTGGACAACTTAAAAGTAAAAATTATTTCATCCCCAACTTTTAATTTATTCAACCCCTTTAAAACTTCCTTAAAAGAACTCTTACTCCAAGAATAATAACTACTGTGCCCTGTAATATAACTATTACCTTTCATAGAAGGAATAGGGGTTCCCGGATAATGTATTACTCCTTTCTCTAAATCATCTAATACTTTTTTCTCATCAACGGTATGCACCCAAATAATTGGTGCATTTACACCTATAGCCGGAATACGTAAAGTAGCATTAATATATTTACCCCCAGTCGGGTCATAGCCTCTAGAAACTTCTCGGTAATCACTAAACCCATCTCCATCTGTATCTGGATTATTAGGATCACTACCAAATAAATTTTCATGAAATAAGTCAAGACCATCACCGTCTGCGTCATCCATTGTCTGTTTATTTATTTGTAAAGGTCCCTTACCATGAGGATTACTTTTTTGAGTTACCTCATCACCATCAGACACACCGTCTCCATCCGTATCTGCTTTAGATGGGTCAGTATTATAAATAAATTCATCCTTATTTGTTAATCCATCACTATCAAAATCTTCTTCCGCATCACTTGGATTATTTTTATCCAAACCATTTTGTTGTTCCCACCAATCATAAATTCCATCCCCATCTGTATCAAGTCGCCCTTCCCCGTTTGGATTATAACCATTTTTAATTTCCTGTCCATCCGTATAACCGTCCCCATCCGTATCCGCCTCAAAAGGATTTGTATCAAATTCATACTCCAATAAATTGTTCGCTCCATCACCATCATTATCCTCATCAGCATCATCGACTTCTAAATTCAAACCATATCTTCTTTCCCACCAATCTGGTAAACCATCTCCATCTGAATCATTATCAAAATCCGCATAATTATTTCCTCCTCGCCAATCTAACAATTGAGCTTTTACAAATTGATAATTAGCAATTCCAAAAACAATAAACGTTATCAAAAAGAAAATTCCCGTTGCCTTTAAAAGTATCATAAAAAGAGACTCTTCCTCAACAGTCACATCAAAATTCTGTGCTTCCACATGATAAAAATCTTTGTAGTATAATGATTCCACTTTATCTATCTTTTAGTTTTTATTCTTCCCAAAAATTAACAACCCCTTTTTCTGGCAATCTAACTTTTTGACCATTTATTTTAAAATTAATAACTGCATTTTTGAAAACTCCCGGTTTTTCCTTAGTCCATTTACTAGTATCCAAAACCGCTGCTTTAAAATAATTATCTCCCTCGGTCCAAGAGTAATCTCTTATTATTTTTGCTTCTCTCCCAGTCAATTTATTAAGCAATTTAATATTATTGGCAAAAGTTTTACCAGTAAATAATAATTGCAAAACACCATCGCTAGAAAATGCACAACTCAAAGAAATACTTCCGCTATCCACCACTGTATTTTTATCACTTTTAACAGGAATTGGCGCACCCTTAATAATTCTCTCCCACTCTTGACTATCCATCCGACTAGACACAGCCTCAACTTCTGGGCAAATAATATCTGTTTTAGCTTTCTGGGTAATTGTAAATTTAGCCGAAACAGTTTTTCCCAAAATATTATATCCTTTATTATCAGCTTTTTTCGTCTTCAATACCAAAGATTCTTTTTGAATAATATTTACATTTGTTTGAACATCTTTTTTAGCTTTAAATACTAATTTAGCTATTACATCCTTTTTAAATTCTGCTCCGTTATTCCTCTTAACGATAAAAGTTATCCGGCCATTCTTAGTGTCAATTTGATTTTGCTCCAACTTATTAAATTTATTTTTATCAACATCAAATTTTTGAAATTGTAAAACATCTGGATTATAAGTTAAAACTGTTTTAAAATAATTTACTTTTTCCTGATTGGTAGCCAACTTAATATCCACCACCACCGAATCACCAACCTCCCAAATATTTTTTTCTGCCTGAGCTGATAATACTGCCACATGAGGTTCTCCCGGCAATAATGATAACACTGCTTTACCTAAACCAAATGGCGAATTAAAAACCATGGAAGTAAAAAACATTGCCATCGCCACACCCCATCCACCAACTGTCGCATAACGCAAAAATTGTTGTGTCTGAGTTCGAGCCTGGGTCTGCACCTGCATTTGTTGCTGTTGTTGCTGTTCCTGAGTCTGTTGATTAATAACATCCTCCGCCTCTTTTTCAGCAATATCCGCAATCTGTTGAACTTCTGGATTTAATTCTTCCTTTGTTTCTTTTCTAACATTTTGGGCCCGTCGAGGAATACTCTTCGCCTTTTGTCTTCCCCAGCCAGTACCAAAATTCAAAAAACTCAAGCCCAATAAAAGCCCTGCCCCCAATCTTTTCAAAATTTTTCTAGTTCTTTCTTTCATAATTATAAATAATAATTTTAATTTGTAATTTGTAAATTTTAATTCAATGCTTTAATTTTAAATCTTAATTTAACCAATTACACTCTATTATTTAACACTTGTTTAAAAAAATTAAAATTAAGACATTTAAAATTGAATTAAAATTTAAAATTTAAAACTTAAAATTAACATATATTTATACCTTTGTAGGGCCCGCCCGCAAAAAACAAACTCAACAACCTAAACTCCAGCGCTCAGTTTATTAACCGTCCTAAACAACGTCATCACCACAATTCTCGGTATGCTCAATAACATTTGCTGATAAGCTTTAGACATTTTTATTTCATAATCATTGAAAAAATCTCCCTGACTAATGGATAAAACCAATGACGCTTCCTGGGTTTGAATAACTTCATCTAAATACTTTACCCACAATAAATCCAAAACTTTTAATGTAACAGTTTTTTCTGTCATTCTCATTTTTTCTATTCCCAAAACGCTCTCCAAATGATTATAATATTCCTCCACCGCTTGGTAAATAGCACCCTGAGCATCAACTGGAGAATGTCCTTCGTTTTGTAACAATTCTGTTATTTTACCATCCAACAAATTATTAAAAAATTCATTTGATACCAAAACTTTAATTTCTCCCGCAACATCCCTAATTTGCTTTTCTGCAAAAGACCTATTTCCCAGTTTATATTTTGTCAGCATCAACCGATAAAGCTCTTTATGAATTAAATCCAATGTTTCCGATCTTAAATCTTCATCAGTCAAAACCCTATTTCGTTGTTTATAAAAAGATTTTCGTTGTCTATCTAAGACTTTATCAAATTCATAACCCAAAACCCGCTGATCAAACAAAACATCTTCCATTCTTCTCTGAGCCCTATTGCTAATTTTTTCCAACTTTTTATTTTCCACTCCTTGTTTTACATCACCAAATCTTTGAATTACTTTCAAATAATCATCCTTAAAATATGTTTGAATTAAAACATCTTCCGCCGAAACCAAAAACTGTGATTGTCCTGGATCACCCTGCCGACCTCCCCGTCCAATCAACTGATTATCAATTCGCCGAGCGTTGTGTCTTTCTGTTCCAAATATTGACAATCCTAACTGCTCTTTTACAGTATCCGCCAATTTAATATCCGTTCCCCGCCCAGCCATATTGGTAGCCACCGTTACCATTTGCGGCTGTCCGGCCTGAGCAATAATTTCCGCTTCTCGCTTAGTATGTTGGGCATTTAAAACCTGTGCCGGAATGTTTGACTCCAAAAGATGTTTGTAAACATCTTCTGATTTTTTCACCGAACGAGTTCCAATTAAAGTTGCTCCTTTTTTAAAATAATATTCCTGCGTCGCCCAGGTTACATAGTTCATTTTATCTTCCCAGCTAACGAAAAATCTATCAGGTTTATCAATTCTTCTAATTGGTTTATTAGTTGGAATTCTAACTACTTCCTTCTTAAAAAACAATCTAAATTCCTTACGCGCCGTCCAAGCCGTTCCTGTCAAACCAGCCATTTTTTTATATCTCTTAAATAAATGTTGAAATGTTACCGAAGCCAATGTTTTATTTTCCGATTGAATAGTCAGTCCTTCCTTAGCCTCAATAGCTTGATGAATTCCCTGATAATATCGGTGATTGTACATCAACCGCCCGGTAAATTCGTCCACAATAACCACCTCCCCATTATCCACGATGTAATCCCTGTCTCTTTCAAATAGAACGTAGGCCTTTAATAAACGAGTTACATAATAAATATAATCCACATCATCATCTTCATATAAATTATTAACTCCCACTCCCTGCTCAATTTTTTGCAAGCCCATCGGCGTCAAAGCCACTGTTTGTTCTTTAAAATTAACCGTGTAATCAATATCTTTTTGAAACTGAGAAATAATCGGTTTTAATTTTAAATAAATATCTCCAGCGCTGGCATCCTGAGCCTTATTATTGGAAATAACCAAAGGCGTTTGAGCCTCATCTATTAAAACACTATCTGCCTCATCAATAATTACCGCATACAATTCTCTCTGTCTTTTGTTTTTCGCCTCATAAAGCATATTATCCCTCAAAAAATCAAATCCGATTTCGTTGTTTGTGGCATAGGTAATATCCGCTCCATAGGCCACCTGTCGATCAAAAACGCTGGTTTTGCTGGTTATATAATCAACACTTACTCCTAACAAATCATAAACCGGTTTCATCTCCGTAGCATCCCTTTCTGCTAAATAATCATTTGCCGTTACAATGTGCATCCCCCTGCCCTCCAGAGCATTTAAATAAGCTGGAAACAAAATAGTTAAAGTTTTTCCCTCTCCTGTTTTCATTTCCGCAATTTTCTGATCCTGCACAGCCAAAGCTCCCTGTAGTTGCACATTATAAGCTCTCAATCCCAAAACTCTCTTCCCCGCTTCTCGTACCAAGG
This sequence comes from Patescibacteria group bacterium, assembly GCA_015493225.1. GTDB lineage: Bacteria > Patescibacteriota > Minisyncoccia > Moranbacterales > DUUL01 > S145-42. The sequence goes on along the minus strand of WGDO01000031.1, from coordinate 38,842 downwards.
CATAAGCTTCAACTAAAATATCATCAATCGTTATCTCGCCCTTTTCCAGTCCACGCCTAAAAAACAATGTCTTTTCTCTAAAGTCATTATCTCCCAATTGCTCCATTGTTGGCTCCAATTTATTTATTTTCGTCACCACCCGTCGATAACGACTAATATTTTTATCAATTTTCTGTTTCACTATTTTATATTATTGTTAATAACTATAGCCTTATAGCTCCCATGAAATTCAAAATTTAAAATTAAAAATTCAAAATTGAATTAAAATTTAAAATTTAAAATTTAAAACTAGTTCCCATCTACTAACAATTATACTACACTTTCCCAAAAAACCAAAATAAAAACAATCAAAATTTTGCATTTTTTTGTATCTCTGTTATAATAAAAAACTAACTAAAAAATTGTCTCAAAAAATAGCAAAAAATAAAATCATTATTAAATCATCAAAAAATAAAATGAATACAAATTTCAAAAAATTTCACAAATTACTAGAAAATTCCAACAACATTCTTTTAGTCACTCCCCCAGCACCAAATCACGACCTAATTGCCAGCAGTATAGTTTTTTACAATTTTCTCAAAAATCAAAAAAAAGAAGTTACACTTTTGAATAACTCCTTTCAAAATAATAATGGTTCCCTCTCTTTTCTAACTCAACCAAAAAAAGAAGATTTTATCTCAGACCTAGACGGTACCAGAGATTTTCTTTTAATTTTCAATACTAAATACAACAAAATAATAAATATCGCCACCGATAAAAAAGAAGATGAAACCATTATTCGCCTTACTCCAGAAAAAGGAACCATTGACCCTCGAGACTTCTCTCTGGCTCCCGCTGATTTCAAATATGATTTAGTAATTATTATCGGCGCTCCTACCCTGGAAACCCTCGGCGAAATTTATCAAAAAAATACTGACCTCTTTTTTGAAATCCCCAAAGTAAACATAAACAACGACAGCGAAAATGATGACTATGGGCAAGTTAATTTAGTAGACCTCACCGCCGCCTCCACCACCGAAATTATTGGTGAATTATTTTTTGAACAATACCCAAATGACATCAACAAAGAAAACGTCCAAGCCCTCCTAACCGGCATTATTTCCGCTACCAACAGCTTCCAAAAACCAAATACTACTCCCCAAACAATGATTCTGGCTTCCAAACTAATAAAGGCCAAAGCTGATCAATCAGAAATTATCCGTCATCTTTATAAAACCAAACCCCTTTCCTTCCTAAAACTATGGGGTCGAGCTATGGCTCGCTTAAACTGGGATGATTCTCGTAAGTTTATTTGGTCACTCCTTTCCACTGAAGATTTTCTAAAATCCCGTGCTGACCAAAATATGGTTCCAAGTGTTCTGGAAGAATTACAAAAAAACTACACCAAAGGTAGAATTTTTGGAATTTTTTATAGTCAGGACTCAGAAAATACATCCGGATATTTTAGCATTGATAACTCCCGCGCTCTCAACGCCATCGCCGAAGAATACAACATCAAGCCATCCAATAATATTCTCAAAATAAAATTCAAAAACAAAAATCTCATCAAAGCCGAAAAAGATTTCCTCACTGCTTTGAATAAAAACCTTTAAACTGGACCATTGGATATTTCGGCGTTGTTTACGGTTCTTCCCCCTTTTTAAAGGGGGGGTAAGGGGGGATTTCTAAAAATTTTAAATTTTAAGTTTTAAATTTTAATTCAAAGCTAAATATCTAATTTTAAATAATTAAAACAAACATCCAACTAAAATATTTGATAATTTTAAAATTAAATATTAAAAATTTTATTTTGAATTAAAATTTACAAATTACAAATTAAAATTTATTTCCAGCTTTCTTTATAAACTTTATAAACCCTACAAACTTTGCAATCCGCCTATTTATTATTTATCACTGCTATCCCCTCCCAACAACCCCAAATAATCCAACCCCAAATACCCAATCTCGATATCACTATTCTGTCCACCTCTTAATAATTCTCTAAATTCTTTTAAAGAAACTAATTCCACCTCAATCTCTTCTTTAAATCCTCGTGCATCACCATCATCATCGTGTAAATCTCCGGCAATATCTTCTACTTTTTCACAATCCGTCGCCACAAAACAATTTTTTACTCTCGTAGAATATCCGCAATCAACTAAACTGGTTACAAATTTCATCTTACCTTGATAGCCCGTTTCTTCTAATAATTCCTGTTCCATTGATTCTTGTAAAGATTTTCCCTTTATCAAGCCACCACCGGGCAATTCATACAAGACCTTTTTTGGACCGGGACGAAATTGCCTGGTTAAAATAACTTGCCTATCTTTTGTTAAGGCTACCACCGCCACAGACACCGCCTCCTTTTTTACATACACATCATACTCCTCACCATCACTCTGCCGAAAAAGAACTTTCTCAATTCCCCTCCCAAATTTCTCAAACATCACTTCCCTAGAAACCTCTTCCCATGGCTTGATTTCATTTTTTTTATTTGCCATAATAATTATTTTTATTTTTTAAATATCTGGCACCAACTGCCCCAAAAATTTTTGGGTGCCTTTTAATTTGTTTATATTTATCAGGTGTCCCAACATCCATAAAGAAATTATTTTCATTATCATACGCATACAACCCACCCATCTCTATTAATTCTGGAACTAAATCTTTATAAATTGATAATTTACCATCACCAGCTTTCCAATTATACTGTTTTAAAAAATCAGTAGAAAAAATAATTGCCCCCGTACTACTACCACGAAATCCAGTCCAATTACTTGGCTCTTCTGCAGATGATTGATTTCGTGCCTCGCTACTAAAAATCACCTTGCCATTCTCATTAACATAAAAAGCCCCTTCATTTGGCACACCTTTTTTAGTGGTTAATACGATAGTTCCTAAAGCATTAGTTTTGTTATGTTGTTTTAATAATCTATCAAAATTGTCTACTAATAAAATTGTATCAACATTTTCCACTAAAATATTTTTCCCACAATTATGTTTACGAATTGCCTTAATCAAATCACCTCCCGTATCCTCCTGTTTTTCTGTATTATCAATAATAACATTCTCTAAATCTTGTTGCTGTAAATATTGTGTAAGATTTAAATGATCGCCCCCCCCCCACAATTATTCTCCCAAAATCAAAATTGGATAACAGTTTTATATGTTTTTCAATCAAAGTTTCCCCATCAAATCGCAAAAGGGCTTTTGTAACACCATGGTCACCTTTTTGAACAACTGGCTCTAATCTAGTTCCCCTGCCTCCAGCATTAATATATACTGTCGTCTGCTTATAGAGCTCTTTTAACTCCACATCTTTCTCTGCGATTTCAGAATTATTCTTTTTTATTTCAGGCAAATTAAATCCCATATTTTTTATTTGTTATCTTTGTTAATACTTATACTCAATACTTAACATTTATACATAACCATTTTTAATTCAAAATTCTTATCTTCCATTTAGAAGTAATATTTAAAATTTAAAATTGCCCTAGGCTTTACATCTCCTCCAACACCTCAATCCCCAACAACCCCAACTCTTTTTTAATTGTCTGTAAAAAGATTTGTACCAACGCCAAACGAGCCAACTTCACATTATTCTCCGCTTTTAAAATAGTTTCCCCGTGATAAAATTGATTAAAAGTTTTTGCTAGCTCAAAAATATGCACTGCTATCAAAGAAGGATTAAATTTCTCCCCAGCCATTTCTATTTTATCATCACCCTCCAAAATTTTCTGAATCAATTGCAATTCCTCTTTAGACCCCAATACCGAAAAATCAACTTTCATTTTTTTCTCCTGCTCAACCTCAGCATCCCTTAATAATTTTGAGCCTCGAGCATAGGCATATTGACAATAAGGACCCGTAAAACCCTCAAAAGACAAAGATTCTTCTGGATCAAAATGAATAATTTGAGTCGGACCGACTTTTAATAAATAAAATTTAATCGCCCCCAAAGCAACTTTCAATGCCCTCTCTTCTAACTCAGTCTCATCAATTTTTTTGTCCCCCTGACGCTCTCTAATACCATCCTTAGCCATTTTTTTAACCTTAATCACCAAATCATCGGCATCCACAACCTTACCCTCCCTAGATTTCATTTTACCATCCGGCAAATAAACCATTCCATAGGAAAGATGGTAACTATTTTTCGCCCAAGGATAACCAAGAGCTTTTAAAATTTCAAACAACGACTTAAAATAATATTCTTGCTCAGAACCAACCACATAAATAGACTGGTCTAAATTATATTCCTCCGCCTTTAACACGGCTGTTCCCAAATCCTGCGTAATATAAACACTCGTTCCATCTTTCCTTAAAACCGTAATCTTTTTATTATTTCCATCCTCATCTAAGCCGAAACTATCCGGCAAAACAAAAACAACTGCCCCATTTTTCTCTTTTTTAAAAATTCCTTTTTCTAATCCATTTTTAACAATGTCTTTTCCTAACTTATAAGTTTCCGATTCTCTATAAATTACATCAAAATCAAAACCAAAAGCTTCAAAACTACTGTTAAATCCATCAAACACCCATTTATTCATCATTTCCCATAATTTCCTCACCTCTTTATCTCCTTCTTCCCATTTTTGTAACATTCCCTGGGCCTGTTCTTCTAATTCTGGATTTTTTTCTGCCTCCTCGGCAAACTTAACATAATATTTACCAACAAAATGGTCTCCTTTTAATCCAGTTGTTTCTGGCGTTTCTCCTTCTCCAAATAATTTCCAGGCCAACATACTTTTACAAATATGTACCCCCCTATCATTAATTAAATTTGCCTTTATAACCTTATTTTCCCCCGCCTCTAAAATGTTAGCTACTGCCATTCCCAAGGTTCCATTTCTTAAATGCCCCAAGTGCAATGGTTTATTAGTATTAGGGGACAAATATTCCACCATTACTTTTTTCTTATTATCCTCCCCCTTTTTGAAGGGGGACTGAGGGGGTTTTTCTGTATCCTTACCATCTTCCCCCTTTGTAAAGGGGGACTGAGGGGGTTTTTCTGTTTTCCTTTTGTTTTTACCATCATCAATAATACTTTCATAAACATCATTAAACAACATTCCCCTTTTCAATTTAAAATTAACATACGGTCCCATCGCTTCCGCACTCTCAATCAAATCACTTACCTCACTATTATCACTGATTAAACCATTAATCTCCTCCACTAATTTCTCCGCCACCTCATTGGGAGATTTCTGCAAAATTCCCGCCAAAGGAAAACACCCAAACGCAAAATCACCCATCTCCACCTTCGGCGGAGCAGACAATTCTATCTCCCCATCATACTCCACCCCCATCTTCCCCAAAACTTCCCTAATAATTTTTTCTACCTTATCTTTTAGCATAAGTTTATATTTTTAATTACTTTTAATTTACAAGCATTAAACACTTATTTATATACTACTCAATAAACCAACCCTAGTCAATCACTTAATTATAATCCATAACAAGATACAAGATACAAATTCCAAACATTGCTCACAGTTTATTAGACGTCATATAGCGAACGCAGTGAGTAATTCGTAGATTTGTAATTGATTCGTATTTTCGTAGGGGCCGTAAATTTTGAAAAGCTAACAACACCAACGAGAATATATCATATACAACAAAACCCCGGTCGTTGCCGGGGTTTCATTGTGGATATAAAATCCTTATTAAAAAGATCTAGACATTAATTTTATTTTCGATATTATTTATTTCTCTACTTCTCAATTAATCAAGGTTTAGAGATTGCTAACTCTGGCAGAATATTTCTGTAGATTTTTAAGTTGACTAGCATTCAAATTCTGAGCAGAACTCACAGCAGTTTTTATTAAATCCTTTGAAAAACTAACTTGTTCTCCTGGATTAATTCCCGCTGAACGTCCCACATGCTTTCGAAGATAATCCTCAATATAAATCTTATGTTCCTTAGTCAATCCATCAACTGGATTTTTCTCAAGGTATTGTTTAACCGCTTGACGTGCCAAGAGAGTTAAACTATCACCTTTTTGAGCTGTTTCCACAAAAGCATCATTTGTTTCTTCTCCAGAAGCAACCTTTTCTTGCTTCTCGTTTTGTTGCTCAGCCTTCTCTGGCTGATTGTCTTGCTTTTGCTCAACAGCCGGTTGCTTGACTTCCTCTTTCTTTTCTTCAGTTTTCTTTTCTTCAGCCTTTTTGTCTTGAGACTCAGTCTCTTGGTTTACAGAAAGTTTTTCTGTATCCTTATTATCAACTTTTTCTGTTTTATTATCTGCCTTATCTTCTCCAACAACCACCACTGAATTATTTTCTTCAGTATTTTTATCCTTAGAGTCATCAACCTTAGCTACCTCAACTTTCGCATTATTATCTCCCGTTGCCGGCACTACTGTTCTTTTAGAATATGAATATATTCCAGCCGCAATAGTTGCCACAATCAGGATAGATAAGATAATACGAATATTATCTTGTAACCAATTCTTAAATTTCCCTCCATTACCTAAATCCTCTTGGATTTCTGTTTTTTCTTCTTCCATACTTTTCACCTCTCTTTCTAGAAATTAGACCTTTGAAAGTCTATAATTTAATTATTAATGTCCATCCAGAATATTAATAATATTCTTGATTACGTTTATTCTAACAAATCTAACTTATATGTCAAATCAATGGCAAGATTTAAAAATTAATTTCCTTGGTTTCTCTACTTTGTAAAAGAAGGGGGTAGAAGTGGATTTCCTTAATTCCCCCTCCTGATACCTGTTCCTCGTAGCCTCTTGTCCCTCGTAGCTTCAGCGAAGTGGGATAGCGTAGTGGGATAAAGGAGGGTTTAGAGGTGGATTTAGTTCCCTAATTTTAAGTTCTAAGTTTTAAATGTTATAATTTAATATTTGTACATTTGTAGATTTGTAGCAGATTTGTAAATTTGCAGGAACACAAAAAAACAGCCCCAAATCATTGGGGCTGTCCGTTGTCTAAAAAGATTAGGCTCGGCTTACTTTAACTGCGTTCAATCCCTTAGGACCTTCAGCAACTTCAAATGTTACCTCATCACCTTCTTGTAGGTCATTGTATTCTACATCAACCAATTCAGTGGCATGAAAGAATAAATCTTTCTCTTCACCTTCTTGAGATATAAAACCAAATCCTCTATCTGTAAGACGAGAAATTTTTCCTGTTTTCATCTGTTGGAAATATTTTATTTACTTATTGCATGGTTATTACTAACCCTACGCTTCAAAAACAAAATTATACTTGATAAAACTCGACTATGCTCTTCTTTGATAATTCTATTTCTGACTACATCATTATAACATATTTACATAATTTGTCAATATGCTTAAAAAATGATAGAATAAAAGAAAATATATCTAAAAATAGTCTATGAGAAAAACAAAAAACAAAAATCCCTATCTTCTGACCTGGTCTGCCCATAAATTTGAAAATTTTGAACGCCATCCCTGGTGGTCTATAATTGTTTTTATACTTTTAGTAATTTTACTCGCCTATAGCCTATTTACCAATAATTTCCTCCTTAGTATTATAACAATTCTAACTGGTATTTTAATATATCTTTTTGAAAAAAAAGATCCTGAAGAATACCATTTTGCCATTTGCCAAACTGGAATAATCGCCCACGATCGTTTTTATGAATTTATTGATATTAAACACTTTTGGATTTTTTATGAACCGGGACCAGCTGGACGAAAAGAAATATCCCTAAGAACCACTAATCGCCTCACCCCCTACATCCATATTCCCATTGGCAAAGCCAATCCCAATAAAATAAGAAAAAATCTTACAAAATATCTTCCCGAACAACCCCACAAAGAATCCATCTTGGATTTTTTAGAAAACATCGTTTGACAAAGCACTTCTACTTCTCACACCCCCGGCGCCTGCCCAGCAAAGCTTTTTATCCCTCGTAGCCGAAGGCGAAGTGGGATAGCGAAGTGGGGTAAAGAGGGTCATCCCACCCTTTCGCGAAAAGGGGGATGAGGAGAGTTTTAAGAAATTTTAAATTATTGACTAGCCCCATAATTTTTGCTAGGCTTAGTTTATTGCTAGTTTGCAGTTTCCCCACTTCGCCTAAACGGCTTCGCAGAACAACCACAGTTTCAAACATTGATTATTGGGGTTTGGGATTTGTTTGTATCTTGTAATTTGTATCTTGGAAATTAATTACTTGCTCTTCCTCCTTCGCAGTTGCTCCGGAGGATAAACTCCGCTTAGTGAAAGTGAGGTGGGAAAAAGTTGTAAAAAATAATTTGCTCTCGTAGCTCAGTGGATAGAGCGTTCGGTTGCGGTCCGAAAGGTCGTAGGTTCAACTCCTACCGAGAGCACCAAATTTACCAAATATCAAAAAGCCTTTTCCGTTAATTAATCCCTTTCATGCTTTAAAGCACCGATTCCGTCGCCTCCATCACTGGCGTCAGCAAAAAATATTTAATTAATATTCAAACAATATGCCTAAAAATAAAAAAATAAATTTAACTATTATTTTTGGAGGGAAATCTGCCGAACATGAAGTATCAATTCTTTCAGCCAAAAGCATCGTAGAGGCAATTGACAAAGATAAATATAATATTTCTCTTATTGGTATTAGCAAGAAAGGAGATTGGTTAAATATTGACAAAGAAGCATTACTAAGTGGCAATCTACTGTTAGAACAAAAAGCTCCTAAAGACAAAGCCCACGCACAAAAAATTACTCATCAAAAAAATAGTAACTTTTTACAAGAAATAGGAATAGGGAAAAAAGAAGTCAATGTAGTTTTTCCAATTTTACATGGCCCATTTGGAGAAGATGGAACAATCCAAGGTCTTTTAAAAATGTTGGATGTCCCCTTTGTCGGTCCCAGCATTTTAAGTTCTGCAATCAATATGGACAAAGATATCTCTAAAAAACTACTAAAGGAGGCGGGTATTCCAATTGTCAAGTTTGCAACTTATCGAAAAGATAATAAAAAAAATATATCTTTTGATAATCTCAAAAAATTATTAGGTCTACCATTCTTTGTAAAACCAGCAAATCTAGGCTCATCAGTAGGCATTAGTAAGGTGAACAAAAACAAAGATTTTGAAAAAGCAATCCAGGAGGCTTTCCTATATGACAATAAAGTTATTATCGAAGAAGGTATTGAGGGAAAAGAAATTGAATGTGCAGTATTAGGTAACGAAAATCCAACTGCCTCTATCCTTGGAGAGATAATTCCTACACAAGATTTTTATTCATATGACGCAAAATATCTTGATGAAAATGGGGCAGAAATGGCCATACCAGCAAATATCTCAAAAACTACTACTAAAAAAATTCAAGAGTTAGCCATAAAATCATTTAAAACACTTTGTTGTGAAGGTATGGGTAGGGTCGATTTTTTTCTCACAGCAGATAATAAAATATTTGTAAATGAAATCAATACCATTCCCGGGTTTACTCCTATTAGTATGTACCCAAAATTATGGGAAAAAAGTGGACTTTCTTACTCTAAGTTACTAGATAAATTAATTCAATTAGCAATTTCCAGACATCAAAGAGATAAAAAATTAAAAACTTCTGTATAAAAAACTCTATTATGCTAAAAATGAACGAACCAATCGATGTGGTCAACGGCGTCGGCAAAAAATATTTAACTAAGCTGGAAAATCTCGGCATTAAAACTGTCGGTGATTTTTTGTATCATTTGCCTCATCGCTATGACGATTTTTCCGAATTTAAAAAAATAGACCAAATCCGCATTGGTGAAACCATCACCGTTCAAGGACGAGTCACCAATGTCAAAACTTCCCAAGCCTGGAAACGACGAATGACTATTACCGAAGCCTATATCGAAGACGACACCGGCAATATCAAAGCCACCTGGTTTAACACTCCTGCCCCCCTTCGCTATCTCCGAGAAGGTAAAGCTATTCGTCTTAGTGGAAAAATTTCCGTTGATAAAAAACAAGAAGCCTTTTTTTCCCACCCCAATTTTGAGTTCATCCCCGTTAGCGCCCTTCAACGAGAACAAGAAGAAACAATTATTCAAGTAGATGATGATGACAGCTACAACACTGGCATCATGGCGCCAGTTTATCACGAAACAGCTGGCCTAAAAAGTTTTTGGTTTCGTCGTATTATGAAAGACCTCTTGCCCCAAGTAGAAATTAATGATTTTATTCCCAATGACATTTTGGAATCACAAAATTTAATCGACCTACCCACGGCCCTGCAACACATTCATTTTCCCCGCAATCAAGAAGAAGCAGAACTGGCTAAAAAACGATTTGCTTTTGAAAAAATATTCCTTATTCAATTAAAAACTCTTTTATTAAAAAAAGATTGGCAACAAAAATCAGCGCCACCAATTCCCTTTAACGAAGATTTTATCAAAGCATTCGTAAAATCTCTTCCCTTTACCCTGACCAACTCCCAAAAAAAATGTACCTGGCAAATTATTAAAGATTTAGAAAAACCTCAACCGATGAATCGCCTCTTGGAAGGAGATGTTGGAACAGGAAAAACAGTTGTTTCTGCCATTGCGACTCTTTCCGTTGTAAATCAGCTTTACCAAGCAGCCCTTCTGACTCCCACCGAAGTTTTAGCAGTACAACATTACAAAGGCCTTAGAAAGTTTTTCCGTAAACTTGATTTTACCATTGCTATTCTTACCCGCTCCGAAGTACACTGCGCTCCAGCCAATCAACCAAGTAAAAAAATCACCCGTAAAAAATTACTAGAAAAATTAGCCCAGGGGAAAATAGATTTACTCATTGGTACCCATGCTATTATTCAAAAAGATGTTATTTTTAAAAATCTCGGCTTAATAATTATTGACGAACAACATCGCTTTGGTGTTCGTCAACGAGCCCATTTGCAACAAGAAACTCTTCAAAAAGAAAAAGAAAAAAAAGAAATACCTCATCTACTCAGTATGACTGCCACACCCATTCCCCGTACCTTATCCCTAGCCGCCTTCGGAAATCTAGACCTATCCATTATTGATGAATTCCCCGCCGGCCGAAAGAAAATTATTACCAAAGTAATTAAACCGCAAGGCAGAGTCCAAATTTATCAATTCATCAAACAATCCGTCCAACAAGGTCGTCAGGTTTTTATAATTTTTCCCCTAGTAACTGAAACTTCCAAAATATCAGAAGTAAAAGCCGCCACCGAAGAACACCAGCGACTACAAAAAGAAATTTTCCCAGAATTTAAACTAGGACTTTTGCACGGTAAAATGAAACCAGCCGAAAAAAATAAAATAATGCAAAATTTCAAAAACAAAAAATTGGACATTCTGGTATCCACCTCCGTCGTAGAAGTTGGCGTAGATATTCCCAACGCCACTATTATGATTATTGAAGGAGCCGAAAGATTTGGCTTGGCTCAACTTCATCAATTTCGAGGACGAGTTGGCCGAGGTAAACATCAATCCTATTGTTTTCTATTTACTTCCGACAATGTTGCCAACACCACCGCCCGTCTTAGGGTTCTGGAAAAAACTAACGATGGCTTTAAAATATCCGAAGCCGATCTTAAACTTCGTGGACCAGGACAATTTATGGGTACTGCCCAATCCGGAATCCCAGACATTGCCATGGAGTCTCTCTCCGATGTTAAAACCATTCAACAGGCCCGCCAGGAGGCCCAAAGAGTCCTGGAATTCGACCCAAAATTAAAAAAACTCCCAGCCCTCAAAGCAGAACTGGAAAAACTTGATGCACTTATTCATAATGAGTAGACAGTGAATTTTCCTTGACTACCCCCTGTGTAAAGAGGGTCAAAATTTGAGGAACGAAAATTTTGGGGGGTTTTTAAGAATTTTAAGTTTTAAATTTTAAGTTCTAAATGAATTTTAAATTTTGAATTTTGATTAAAATACTAAATCCTAATTTCTAAATTCTAAACAAATTCAAATTATTTAATTCTAAAATTCAAAACTGTAATATCTCTTGTTTGAAACATTTGAATTTTGAAATTTAGTATTGTTTAGGGTTTAGGCTTTAGAAATTAGGATTTAAAAATCACAATTCGTACATTTGTAAATTCGTAATAGATTTGTAGATTCGTAGTATCAAAAACAAACATCTTCCACAAACTCCTCCACAAACTTCGCCATTCTCCCAACTTCTTCTCCCTGGGGCACATGATTTTCCGACTCAGTCTCCAACCATTGCATTTTCTTGATTCTAGAAGATACATTTTTATAAATAATCCATGGTGAATACTTCGTCACAAAAAAATCTTTTCTGGTTTGTAAAACTAAAAGTGGCGCTGTCACTTTTTTAAGGGAAAAAACAGAATTTCGTACCAAATATAAAACTTGTCTAGAATTTTTCATCGGAAAATATTGATAACTATCTTTTGGATTAAACTTTATCTTTTGGGGATGAATTTTCTTAACATATTTTCTAAAAAATGGAACTGCAATAGAACCAAGTTTAATAAAAAAATGATTTTTAAAATGCACCGGAACACCAATCAAAACAAGTCCATCAACCCGCGCTACTAAACTAGCCAATAAACAAACATTACCACCCATTGATGTCCCCCCAATTATAATTTTCCTAAATTTATTTTTTTGCTTTTGTTTTCTAATTTCTTTCACCAAAGCCCCAACCCAATCTCGCCATTTCGTTTGTTCCAAATCCTCCGGTTTAGTTCCATGTCCTAATAACCGAGGCAAGCTTACTGAATAACCTTTTTTGTTTAAATGTTTCGCCAAGCCTAACATTTGCCGTGGTGTTAAAGACCAACCATGCACTAAAATAATCAAAACATCATTTTGCCCAGCCAAAAAAATAGACTCTTGTTCCCAAGCTTCCGCCACTTCTTTTGTAATTTTAAATTTTTTCCGATAATTAACCATTGACTTTCAAAAAATTATAAATGTCCTTAAAAACATATCGACTATTCACATCTGATATAAAAGAATGATAAGTGTTCTGCAAATATTTTTTTTCTTTTACCTTTGAGGAAATTTCCTCATAAATTTTATCAGCACTTTCTGATAAAATCATATGGTCATCACTTGATTGAATAATTAAACAAGGTTGTTTTATTGCTCCTATCTTTTTTCGAGAAACTAAAATACATTTCATAGACTCCACTACACTACTCCCAGGGTATTTTTGATAAGAAACCATTGGTGTAATAGCCGTACCTAAACTTTTTATACTAGCCGGATAATATTTTGGTAATAATTTTATCCTAAATACCTTTGCCAAAAATATAAAAACATATGTTTTTATTCTAGACTTAGGTTTATATGGCGTTGCCAATAAAACCAAACCTGAAATTTGTGGAAACTTACTCGCTAACAAAATTGCCAAATTTCCACCGAGAGAAGTTCCAACCACAAAAATTTTATTATATTTTCCAACAATTCCCTTGTAAACTTTTTCAACATCATCTAGCCACTCCTGCCACTTTACCCCCTGCAAATCTTCTGGTTTTGTACCATGTCCAGTTAATCTCGGACCAATAACCGTATAACCCTGTTGATGTAAATATTCACCTAGTTTTCGAATGGTATAAGGAGTTGAAGACCAACCATGCATCAAAATAACTGCCTGCCCATTACTCCCTTGCAAAAAAAATCCCTTGTTCAATATTTTTTCATCATCTATCAACTCCTTAGAAACTGAAGAATATTTTTTAACATCCTCCACAGTCACCAAAAATCTTTTTCTAATTTTTGTTAATATTTTCATTTTTTATCTTTTGTATATTTTATAGCATAGCTCGCCACCCCCTCTTTCCCAACACTTAAATTTTCCCCTTTTATAATCTTTTTTGCCTCCTTCAAACTAGTCTCGCCATTGTAATATTTATATGCCATTTCTATTCTCAGTATAACCTCCTCCAAAGCTTCTTGCAACAGAATATTAAAACTAGCCTTTTTCTGCTCTCCATTAATTAAATCCCTATATTGCATCATCTTATCCAAATCAATCTTTTCATTTTTTACCTCATTATAAAATAACCCCAAATATTTTCTATCTAATAATTTAATTTTTACCAATATCCTAGCCAATCCATGTACACTCCTTCTTGGCAAAAATTTACTATCTATAAATAAAATTATTTTATTTGAAATTTGAATATCTTTAAAATAAATTTCTTTTTGACTTAAAACATCATTTAATATTTTTAGAAATTTTACTGATTTAAGTTGACTATTAATATTATTTTTTCCAGCGATTGATTTGTCCAACATCGTTTCTAATTTAATATGCTGATAAACCGCCTCACTTTGCCTCTCCTTGTTTTCATCATAATAATTTCCGGCTAAATAATAAATCAATGGATGTAATTTCATATCCAAAACCATATGTGTTACAAAACCAAATACAAAAGCTAATAATTTTTCATCTTGCTTTTCTTTGGCCACATTTAAAATATCAAATAACAATTCATTAGTTTTGTTTCCTTCTTTACCATGAATATATTCGGACATTTTAAATAACCGCTTATTTATCCTATAGAAAAAAATATCAGGGAAAATACTCCCGATTAAAAACTCTCTTTTATTATTTGAATTAATTTCCGCCAACTTTGATGACTCTATATTTTGAATCACTTCATTAGCAAAATCAAGATGTGTATTTATCTTCGGCATTTAATTTAATTTATCTAATAGCTCCCTTCGGACATCCCCTGTGTAAAGGGGGTCAAAATTCGAGGAACGATAATTTTTGGGGGTTTTTCAGTTCAGCTTTCAAGTCTTAAACTTTAAATGAGTTTTAGATGATTAGTCTTTAATATTAAATATATAATAACAGATTCTATTCTAAAAGAAAAAGTCGTTATTTTTAATGAGAAATAAAAAGTTTAAATAAAAATTCAAAATTCATAATTAATTATTCATTTAGAACTTAAAATTTTAAATTTTAAATTTAATCACTGCTAATTATAAACCATGCGCTCATCTACAAACCATAAACTGTAAATTGCAAGCTAACTTATATGGAATGTGGTCTCGACAAACTAATCACCGCCAACCCAATTGCTAAATATAGAATATATTTAGCCAACACCAACAACCAACCCCAGGACAATAAAATATACAATAATAAAACAGCTATCCCGACTACCTGCGTAATCAACTTCATCTTTCCAAATATTTCTGCCTGAATTCCTCTTTTTAAAATATATTTATTATATCCACCCACCAACATTATTAAAATATCAATAATAATAATTAATCCGGCAATTTGCACATTTAAAAAACGAATGATTAGCAAAACTGCCACCGTTCCCACTGCCAATTTATCTGCCAAGGGATCAATAATTTTTCCCCAATCAGTAATTTGGTCCCTGGTTCGGGCCATCGCCCCATCAATAGCATCCGTTAACATTGTTAGCAAAAACAAAATCAAACCCCAGTCATAAATTTCTTTGTAAAACAACCATCCCACTATCGGCGTTAAAATAAATCTTAAATAAGTTACTTGATTTGGCGTCACCGAATAAGGAATAAACCTAAGTAAAGTTTTCTCCAACAATCTATCAATTTTAGTAATTTTGTTATAATCTATTTTTCTCATAACTTATTACATTTAAAAAATAATCATTAATTAATTCAGGATTATCTCCATAAATATCAGTCAAGCTTTCTAGATGTTATTTTCAAACGCATGTTTGACACATTTTTCAATCAGTAAAAAGTCAAACATCAGGGAGAAAATAACATCTGGAAGGTTTGACGGGGTATCAGAAAAATCCAAAACAAATTCTACAATATTCATTGTACGCCAACTCCCCCCATTTTTCAAGCACTTTTAATACCTCCTGTATAAAGGGGATTAAAGTTTCGAGGTCACGAGAAACTTTGGGGGTTTTTCGATTTTTTACTTTAAAACCCCTGTTTAATCCCTTTTAAGAAATGGGAAAGCAAGTGATTTAAAAGAACCTTAAGTTCTAAGTGTCATCCCTAAATGAAAGATAAAAATTTTTAATGTTTAAGTTCTTAAAACAATAAATAATAATCAGCATATCATAAATTGTAAACTGCAAACAAAAAATTAGTTTCTAAATTAAAAAAATTCAAATTCATTTCAAATTTCAAATTTCAAATTGAAAATTCAAACAAAACATATTTTAATTCTCAATCTCTAATTAAATAAGTCCTTCCACCTTACCCTCTCAACCCTCCTCGGCTTTTTAACTTTTTTCTTTTTATTATTCTCTACTCCCTGCTCCTTATTCACTGCTCCCTGTTCCCTGTTATTTGTCATTTGTAATTTGTCATTTGTCATTCCCCCACTGTCATTTGTCATTTGCGACTTGTCATTTGTTGTTTGTGCTTTGTCATTTATTTGCATCTTGTTTCTTGTACCTTGGAATTTGTTTGTGTCTTGTTTCTTGTACCTTGGAATTTGTTTGTGTCTTGTTTCTTGTATTCTTTTTTTAACTTGCCATATTGTCACAAACCCAACCTCCCTCTTCTCTACTTTCTCAAACTCATTTTTATGATCTTTTGGAATTCTCGGAGTTTCTCTATGCTGATGATGATCAATGGCTATAAACAAACAATTATCATTTGTATCCTTACTAAAAGATATTCGTCTAATTTTTTCACTCAATCCCCGTTGCTTAAAAATATAATCATAAACCGGACGATATTCTCCTGTCGTATAAAAACAAACCTCCTTATCCGTCTGTTTAGATAAATTTTCAATATAATTTGCACTTTTTTGCAATTGCCCCCAAGGAATTTTATTTTGGTCTTTTAATTTCAAATGCCATAGTGGCAACGAACTATCTTTTTGGTTCTTCAATTCCCAATACCAATTCCCCGTCGCCCACAAATTCATCCCTACTAAAACGATCACCACTAAATAAGTAACATATTTCCCCTTAATCTTCTTAAGCCCATTTCTAAACAACCCCTCCAAAAAAACCGCCAACACCACAAAAAAAATTGGCGCCTCCAATAACCAATATCTCGGTTTCAACACATTAAACGCCAACTTCGTATACAACAAAAACATCACCATCCACCAAACACCAACCAAAACAAAAAATATTACTCTGTCATCCACCCCTGGCGCCTGCCCCTTGAAGTCATTTTGACGAAGTGGGGAAGTTTCGAGATCACGAGAAACTTTGGGGGGTTTTTCTGTTTTATTTACACCAATATCATTTGTCATTTCCTCACCATCATTTATCATTTGTAATTTGTCATTTGTCATTTGTTTGTACCTTGTATCTTGTATCTTGGAATTTGTTTGTACCTTGTATTTTGTATCTTGAAATTTTTTCCATACACTAAATATAGCACCAATCACTACACCAAAAAAACCAATCAAACCAACAGTTCCTGCTCCTCCACCCCAAGACGTTAAACTAAACCAAAAATATTCACTATGCAATTTCACCGACTGAATAATTTTCGCATACAAAGAAAATTCAGGCTTCCCTCTCCCGCTCAAAGCATACTTAAACTGAACCCAATTATCTCCATGAGTGTAAATTTCACTCAAAACCATCGGTAAATACATCACTCCCAAAATCATCACCGCTCCCAACCAATATTTCCAGGAAATTCCTTGTCCCAATCTCCAAACAAACCTCCTCAAACCCCGTATAGTCAAGTAGTCAATTGACAATATTTTTTTGTTTTTTGATATATTTTTATTTTCTCTTGAATTACCCTCTTTCCAACTTTCCCAAAACGCAATCACCAATACAAATAATCCCCCAATCAGAGGATATGCCAACATTGCCGTAAAATGCAACTGACTAGCCACCCCATAACCTATCACCGCCACCAACAACCACCATTTACCACCCCCTGTATAAAGGGGGTTAAAATTTGAGGAACGAAAATTTTGGGGGGTTTTTAAATCACTGCCTTTACTATTAAAAACATTAACATCTGACTTTCGACCCAAAGTCATTCGACGGGGTAAACTTTCGACTTTTGGCTTTATAGACTTTACAGATTTTATGGACTTTTGACTTTTTATCCCTCGAAGCTTCAGCGAAGTGGGATTGACTACCTTATATATCCCCAAAAAATACAACAAACTCCAAAACGGAATGGAATTCGGATTCCAAGCAAATCGCCCGTATTGATTAAGAAAAAACGACGAAGCAAAAACTATCGTCGTCAAAAAACTCACCTTGCGACTAAAAGCTTGTCGCAAAAAATAATAAAATAAGGGAATAGCCAAGATAGAAAAAATCAAGTCCGGCACCGCCACCGACCAAGGTTGATCTCCAAAAATCAACATCGCCCCATATTCAAAATAATAAAAAATCGGACCAAGTCGCAAATAAGTTTTCGCCGCCCGCGGACCCAATAAAGGTAATTCACCAACCCCTCCATCATAGGCCTCCTCAATTAATTTAATATCCCTCGCCTGATCCATCTTAAAAGTCAACAAATTACCAAATGACCACAACCTCATCACCAATACCAAAAACACCATCACACCCAATCCAACCAAAAATTTATTCTTAAAAATTTTGTTAATATTTTTCATGCATTTTAATTTTAATTTGTATAACTCCTACAAAACTACAGTCCCTACTAAACTACAAATTTACTACAAATTTATTTTATCTCCCGTTTAGAGACGACAACTTCTACATAGCGAACGCAGTGAGTAATTCGTAGATTTGTAATTGATTTGTAATTTCGTAGGGCCCGCACACTATCTACATTCCCCTCAAAATCTCCAACGTCTCCCTCGCACACTTCTCCCAACTAAATTTTTTAATTTGCTCCAGACCTCGTCCAACTATTTTATCTTGTAAATTTTTATCTTCCAAAAGTTTTCGTAATTGTTTTTGCAAATCGTCACTGCTTCCCGTTTTAAATTTCAATACCGCTTCTCCGCCCACTTCCGTTAAAGAAGAATTATCCGCTACTATTACCGGCGTTTTACTAGCCATCGCCTCTAAAATTGGAATTCCAAATCCCTCATACAACGATGGAAACACAAAAACCTTAGCAAAACGATAAAACATCGCTAATTCCCTAAAGTCAACCTTCCCTGTCACAATTATATCATCTTTAAACTCCGATTTGTCAATTGCCCTCAATGTACTTTCCGATTTCCATGCCTTCTCCCCCACCAACACCAATTTCAAATTAGAAACATCTACATCTGATATTGCCTGCAACCCGTCATTTATCTGCGTCTCGTCATTTGTCATTTGTAATTTATCATTTGTCATTTGTAATTTATCATTTGTCATTTGTTTGTATCTTGTCCCTTGTATCTTGAGATTTGTTTGTATCTTGCTTCTTGCATCTTGAGATTTTATTTTATCGAAGGCCTTAATCAAAGTCACCAAATCCTTCCTCGGCTGAATCGCCCCAACATACAGTAAATAATTTTGAATTTTGAATTTTGAATTTTGAATTTCAGCATTTTCACCAACCTCTTTTTTTATTAAATTATATTTTTTTGCAAACACTTTTTTTTCTCTTTCACTAAACTCCTGCTCAAAATTTTCCCTATCGAACCCATGACGCACCACTACTATTTTATTTTCATCAACTTCCGGATAGAATTTAATCAAATCTTTTTTCGTCGCTTCCGAAATGGCAATAATCTTATCCGCCCTTTTCACCGCCACATCCGTGTACCAATTCAACTTTATTCTATCCACCAACGGAAAATGATTCCCAAAAAATTTAAACGCCAAATCATGAATCGTAACAACATATTTCACTTTCTCCGAATACCGAGGCCTTGCCTCGGTATTGTTCCTCTTATTTATTTCCCGCGCTCGCCTATCATTTTTTCGCTTATTCAAAATTAAAACATTAAAAATTAATTTAAAATTTAAAATTAAATCATTGAAAATTGATTGAAAATTGAAAATTGAAAATTGAAAATTGAGACCAGGTATTTGCTGAATTGGCATCCAACAAACATCAGAATTCAATTTTCGCACTTCTCGCGCAAATTTAATCTGCGTCCACCAAAAACCCTTGCCCAAACTTTTATCATGATAATTTTTAAATTCCGCTGGTCGCAACAACTTATTATACTCCGTTTTATGAAACAAAAAAAACTCATCCTCCGGAGCCAATCTCCCCAAGTACTTCAAAACATTCTGAATATAAACCCTTGTCCCATCAATCCTCTCACAATCCAAATCCGCCGTATCTATTGCAATTTTCATAAAAAAATAATTAAACAACTAACCTTTTATTTATTTTCTCACAACCAAATCCCACCCCTACATTATAGCAGGGTTAAACTAAAAGTTAAATCCAAATTAATATATACTATTCCCTATTTCCTCAAAACATTTATATCTTTCATATCCCTCAAATCCTCCAATTTTGAGGGTTTTTGTTTTGGTAAAAAACCAGCATCAACCACCACGTCAGGTTTAACATCGATAAAATATTTATCCATCTTAGAAATATCCCTTAAATCCTCTTTCCCAGTAATATTCAAACTAGTAGAAACAATTGACTCATCAACCTCTTTTAATAATGCTAATAAAAATTTATTATTCGGCCGTCGTACAGCCACCCCATCATCATCACTAATTAATTCAGATAAATTTATACCCTGTTCTTGAAAATAATCTTTTCTTCCTCGTAAAATCACCGTCAATGCTCTTTTTCCTTCCACCCATCGCTCTTTTAAATAATTGTATTGTTTCAGCGATAAATAACAATACCGCCGAACCATACAAAAACTTTTTACCAAAAGTATCAGGTGTTTTTGTTGTTCTGGCATTCTCTTTTTAATTCGATAAATTTTCCGAATTGCTTTTTTGTTAGCAACAATCGCACTCAACCCATAAATCGTATCCGTTGGTAACACAACTACTTGCTCTTTTCTAATTTCTTCAGCAATTGTTTCAATATTTTCCTTAGAAAAATTATCTAGATCAACTTTTATTATTTTCATATTATTTATAAATACTATAGGAATTTTATTCTTGCAGCATAGCTATATTTTAAATAACCTTTGAGCATTTTTAGTTGTTATTTTTTCTACCTTTTCGACATCTATTTCTAAAACATCCGCAATTTTTTGAGCTACTAATTTTACATTTAATGGCTCATTACGGCTGTATCGCTCTAGAGGGTTTGGTGTTAAATACGGAGCATCTGTTTCTAAAATAATATTCTCCAAACCAATTTCTTTTATTAACCGATCGTAACTTTCCGAATAAGTTATAATTCCATTCAAGCCAATTACAAATCCCTCTTCAATAAATCTAAGCGCTATTTTATAATTTCCAATAAAACTATGCACCACCCCTCTTCTACCCCCTGTGCCTGTCCCTCGAAGCTTCAGCGAAGTGGGATAAAGGGGGTCATCCCCCCTTTCGCGAAAAGGGGGATGGGGGGTTTTTAAGTGACCAGCCCGTGAACTAGTAGCTACTGACTGATCACCACTCTTACCGTGAACTGTAAACTGTGAACTACTAACTATTTCCAATATATCCTCATACGCCACCGCTCCCTCAACTAACTCTTTATCTTTCTTATCCGCATTCCAACCATGAATTACCAACGGCTTCCCCACTTCATCTGCCAACCTTACGAAATCCCTAAAAACACTTTTCTGCAACTCAATAATCCCCGCCACTTCCTTTTTAGCCATCTCAAAATCAACCACTCTCTGCTCCATATCATCATCATTATTTTTATCAACCCCTTCACTAACAACATTTGTAGATTTGTAGTTTATTTGTAGATTCGCGGTATCAAAATGATGATAATCCAATCCCACCTCCCCAATCGCCACTACCTTCTCATTTTTCGCTAATTCTAAATATTTGCTATAATCAAATTTCTCTATACTCAACTTTTCCGGCAAATCATTATCATTATTTGACTTTAGACTTTTGACTTTAGACTTTTGACTTGTCAAATGTACCGGATGAATTCCTACCGCCGCCCAAACACCACCCTGCCCATCTCTATTATACTTATCTGCGTATTCTACCGCTCGCCGACTAGTAGAATACTGCGACCCAACAATAATCATCTGAACATCTTCATTTAAAGTTTTTTTAATAACATCATCTGCATCCTCCCTAAAATCCTTAAAATTTAAATGACAATGTGTATCTATAAGCATAGTTTAAAACAATTATTAATTAATACCACTTGTAAATATTATACTTTAAGTATATATCCCTAAATATAAAATTACAACTATTTATAAATACTTATTATTAAGACACTTGACAAAAATTAATTATGGGTATATACTCATAATGTAAATACTCATTATTTACATCTTAATAATTAATTATTAGAAACTCTATATTTATATCAATAATAAATATACTTTTTTCTAAATCAAATATATGCCAAATTTAGATGGAACAGGTCCAAACGGACAAGGGCTAAGAACAGGCCGAAAACAAAGTACCTGTGTAAACAGCTCCAATCAGCTCCGAAACACTCCTCTTGGGGGTTTAGGCAAAGGATTAAGAAACAGCTCTGTCCAAAATAGAGGTTTAGGTAGAAGGCTAAGAAACGGCTCTGGTCAAGGTAGAGATTTAAACAAATAACCTTAGTGAAATCTCCCAGGTCGTCTTAACAATAAGACGGCTTGGAGATTTCATAAAATTTAAAATTAAAAAATATGGCTCGGCCACATTTAAAAAGAAAAATAAAATTACACCCAAACACAACCTTCTATAAACCTCAAGGAGTTCCTATTAGAGACCTTAAAATCATAGAAATTAGCCTGGAAGAATGGGAGGCCTTAAGATTAAAAAATCTTGAAGAATTAGATCAAACAACTGCTGCAAAAAAAATGCATACCTCTCAAAGTACTTTCCAAAGAATTTTACATAGTTCTCAAAAAAAAATTGCCTCTGCCATAATTAATGGTTGGGCTATAAAAATAATCAAATATTAATCAATACAATTATGTTTACAACTCTTAGATTAAAAAACTTTCCAATTTCTTTTTATTCCATCACCCTTGGATTAGCAGGATTTACTGTTGCCTGGCAAAAAGCGGAATCTCTTTTAAAGTGGAATTTTGGTCTTAGCCCAATTTTATTTACTCTAGTTATAACTTTATTTGCACTCACTACCATCATTTATCTTACAAAATGGATTAAATTTCCCAGTGAAGTAAAAAGAGAGTTTAACGATCCAGTTAAAATAAATTTTTTTCCAATCATTGCCAAAATTTTATTGTTACTTAGCATTCTTTTTATGAATGTTCATTTTATGCAATATTCCAAATTTTTCTGGATACTAGGTGTAATTGCTCAACTCGGTTTTGGAATGACTATTTTAACTTTCTGGATGCATAAAGACCATTTTGAATTAAAACACATCAGCCCAGCAATTTTTATGCCGGTAGTCGGTAATGTTCTTATTCCAATTGCCGGAGTCGCCCATGCTTCTCAAGAAGTTTCCTGGTTTTTCTTTAGTGTCGGCATAATTTTTTGGATAATATTAATGGCCATTGTTTTAAATCGCATTATTTTTCATCAGCCCCTTAAAGAAAAACTTATGCCAACTTTTTTCATCTTAATGGCTCCCTCTGCTGTTGGTTTTATTGCCTATGTTAAATTAACAAACACCATTGATATTAATGCTCGTATTTTGTATTATTTTTCAATGTTTATTTTCTTCCTTTTCCTATTTCAATTTAAATATTTTAGTAAAATTAAATTTTACCTCTCTTCCTGGGCTTATTCCTTCCCCTTGGACGCCTTTGTTATTGCCTCCTTCTTCCTGCTACACAAGACCCATTGGGTATTTATGCTTTCTTTTGTAAAATTTGCTTTTATCATTCTTAATATTCTAATTATTTTACTATTTCTTCGCACCCTTAAAGCTATCTTCAATAAAGAAATCTGCATCGAAGAAAATGACTAACATTTCCTAGCCCACCCCCTGTGTAAAGGGAGTCAAATTTTCTCGCTACTTTTATTTATAAACGTAGTTGATAAATAAAAGTAGCGAGAAAATTTGGAGGGTTTTTAAGTAATTACCTGATCAATTTCACTACAACTCAAATAAATTCTTTTAAAATATTATCAAAAATAAAACCAATCCAAAAATCATTGTTGTTTTTAAAATTAGTGTTATAATTACAAAAGATAACAATTACCTTGTAAACAACAATGTCGAGCAAAACATCCCCTAAAATTAAAACTAAACACCTCCTTCAGCACGAAACCAAGCGTAAAGTTCTAACTAAATTTATTTTAGTACTCTTAGTCTTTGTTGGTTACTTTATTTTCATCGCCAAAAAATATGGTGTCCAGCAAGGTTTTTTTGTTTCCATTTTAAGTTGGTCCTTTTTTGTTCTTTGTACACCAATTGCCGATGCCGGCTTTCTCCTAGACTTCCCCTTTCGTCTAATCACAAAAATCAAAATGCTCTTTTCTGAAATAACTGTCTGGATTATTGCTATTTCTTTAAATTTATACACTTTTTTTATCCACCCAGAGATATATAGCAAAACACCTCTTCTTAATTTTTTCAAACATATTCTAGAACAACCAATCCCATTTTGGTTAATTATCTTTATTTCCGCCCTGGGAACTTTTGTCTCCATTAAATTTGGTGATGAACTTTTAGATAAAGTCAATCACCACGAACGAACGTCCTATCATCGCCATAAAAAGAAATTTCGTTTTTTAATAATGATTTTCCTAGTAGTCCTTGCCTTAATTCTCTATGACTTTTTACTTAAAAAAATGAATATCGACATTCCTCTATAAATAATTTTGACTCTAATTTGCCCAAAGTAAAAAACAATGCTATTATAAAAATATAATTACTTTAATAGACAACAAATGAGCAACGAAAAAATTATTGCCCTAGTTCTGAATTTTATTATTCCCGGACTTGGCACAATTATTGCCGGTAAAAAGAAAGAAGGAACTATTCAGATTATTATGGCTGGAGCAGCACTACTTCTTATTATCACTCTTATCGGAGCCCTTCTAGGAATTCCCCTAGCTCTTGGAGCCCTAATCTGGTCTGAAATCACCGTCGCCAAAATGGACGACTCTGAATTCAAGAAAAAATAGTTTTAAAAACTATTTTTAGACTAAAGCAAAATAAGAACAAAAACAAAAAACAACGACTTAACACCGTTGTTTTTTAATACTTGCAATTTATGACAAAATATACTACGCTAGTAAAAGATACTCTTTATCTATCTTAATTTCTTTCAAGGAGAAAAATATGCGAAGAAAAAAGGAAAAGACAACTCTTAAAAAAGAGTGGGATCGAGGACGTCGCCCTTTTCTATTACTCTTGATAACTATTTTTGGAATTATTGTATGGCGACTTTATCATCCCTGAATCATCAAAACATTGATGCACCTGGCCTGACTTTATCCTCGGGCCTTTTTTTATTCACGCAAACCCCTGTCAACTAACAAAACAAAAAAACACCACGAACGAAACCAGCATTTATCTCCAAATTAGGGAAACAACGTCTACAACGAGCAAAGCGATCCCACGAGGCGCTAGCCGATACAACGAGCGAAGCAATATAACAAGGCGTAGCCAATCCAACGAGCGCAGCGCTCTATCACTTTCGTTCAAACAAAATCTCCTTCTCCCCCGTTTCCAATTGCTTCTTAATTTTCTCCGCCGTCTCCGGCATAAAAATTTGCAACAACCCGGAAACTTCAAGCAAATTACTAAATAATTCTTTCATCACTTTTTCAAATTCTCCGACACTTTCGACTTTAGGCTCTCGACTTTCGACTGGCGAATGCTCAGTTTCGACCTGCTTAGCCAACTCCCAAGGCTTAGTTTCTTCTATCAATTTATTACTATCCTGCACAATCTTCCAAATCATTTTCAATGCCCTGTCAAACTCAAAACTCTCAATGAGTTTAGCAAAACTTTCCCGCTCGCTATCCACCCGGATGACTTGGTCGGACGGGAAATCCTCGCCTTTCGCTACACTGCGTTCCGCTCTAAAGGCAATGCTTTGCTCGCCTAAATTATCATTTAAAATTTCATCATTTAAAATTGAATTAAAATTTACAAATTTAAATTTAAAATTGCTCGAAAGAGTAACTACTCTCGAAAGCAGATTCCCCAACCCATTCGCCAAATCCGCATTATATTTTTCCCTCATTCTCTCCATCGTCAAATCCACATCTTCTCCAAATTGTCCAGCTGACAATAATAAATATCTAGTTGCCTCCGAACCAAATTCATCCAACATTTCATCAATACCAATTACATTTCCCAAACTCTTACTCATCTTTTTCCCACCAGACAAAATATGCCCGTGCACAAACAAACCCCGAGACACTTCCAACCCCAGATGTTTTAACATTATCGGCCAAATAGTAGCATGTACCCGCAAAATATCCTTACCAATCAAATTAACATCCGACGGCCAAAACTTCTGACCAATCTCGTCGGCAAACTTAGCTCCATCCCAATTTAACCCAGTGACATAACTTAAAAAAGCATCAAACCAAACATAAACTGTATGACTTTCATCAAAAGGCAAGGGAATACCCCACTGCACATTCTTTCGAGAAACAGATAAATCCTCTAATTTATTATCTTCCAAAAAAGACAAAATTTCTCTCCTATATTTTTCTGGCCTAATTCTAAACTCATCTTTTTTAATTGCCCCCACCAACCAATCCTGCATTTCCGTCATTTTCATTAAATAACTTTCCTCCCTCATAATTTCCGGTTCCGTATTATGATCCGGACACTTTCCATTCACCAAATCACTTTCATTTTTAAATTGCTCACAACCAACACAATACAATCCCTCGTACTCACCTTTATAAATTATTCCTTCGCCATACAACTTCTGCATTGCCGTCTGAATAGCTTTTTTATGCTTAGCATCAGTCGTTCTAGTAAAAACATCATACTCAATACCCAAACGCTCCCACAACGCCTTAAAATCGCTCACTACCCCATCCACCAATTCCAAAGGCTCCACTCCTTCCGCTTTTGCTTTCTGGGCAATTTTCGCCCCATGTTCATCCATCCCTGTTAAAAAATAAGTTTCTTTTTCCTGCAGTTTTTTGAACCTTACTATTGTATCCGCCGCCACCGTTGTATAAGCGTGACCAATATGCGGTTGAGCATTAGCATAATAAACCGGCGTCGTAATATAAAATTTATTTTTCATAATATTTCATTTATTAACCTTATTTAAGCTTCCACCTTCTCCTTAGAAAAGAAAATCCAAAATCAATAATTTCATGTGATCCATTTCTTCTAACTACAATAAATACTACCACGCCCCAAACTCTTTGGCAATAAAAAAACACCACATTTTATGGTATTTTAAAATTTATCCTTACTGTAAAAATATTTCCAATACTTTTAAACAACCTTTAAATCAGTTTTAAACCACCTGTTAATTTTTTTAACATTTCTTTTAACTATTTGTTTTGCTTTTCTTATATCATCCGTTTCCCTTCCTTCTGCAATGCCAATTAAAATATTTAAAACACTTAAATTATTATTCACGTTAGCAAATGCCATAGAAATCATACTTAAAAACTCATCATTATCCATTTTCTTAATACGTTCCTTAATTTTTTCCTCATCTTCTGTTGTTATTTGCAAATTTATTTTTTTACTTTTATTCAAATCTTCTACTATACATTCTTTTAAATCTTCAATAAATTCTCTATCTTTTTCTTGCTGACTTCCATTTTCTACACTATAGTTTTTATTATTTTTTTGATGATGTTCTAAAGATGTTCCTGTCATAGTCTTAATCATCATATTTTTAAAAACTTAAAAATTAAAATTTTAAATCCTATTAAAACTTTACCATAATAAACTTTCCAGACTTTCGACTTTATAGACTTTACAAAGTCTTGACCAGCGAATGTCTGGTTTACAAACCTCACTCCCCCAACAAATCCTTCTCCTCTTCCAACTCTAACTTTAATCTTCTTTTAGCATCCGACAATCTCACTAAAGAAAACACCACCAAGGCCGCCAAAATAATTCCGATTAAATTAATTACAAACGAAGCAAAAGCATTATAAAAAATTCTAAAATTCAGGATACTAATTCCAATGGCGCTTGTGGAAATCGGCGGAATTAAAGCCACCGCAATGGCTACCCCAGACATAAATTTAGCCAATTCACTTCTAACTACCGAAAGAGAGGCCCCAAAACCAGCTACCAAGGCAACTAAAATTGTACTCAACCCCACACTAACCCTCAAAGACATTTCATGGTTCAACTGTTCCATATTAACCTTACCTTGATTTAATAATAAGGCAAAAACCAAAGAAGCTCCTAAAGCATAAATAGTCCAAAGAGCCACAACTTTAAAAGAACGATAAATTAATTTATTATCAACCATTTCTATTCCAAGAGCGATTGCCAATATTGGAGACAACATCGGCGCTACCATCATACCACCAATAATCACCGCTACATTATCATCAATAATTCCCATTGTCGCCAAAGCAGCCGAAACAGCAATCATCACAAAAAAACTTTTGCGCGGACTGGAAGATTCAATAATATCCTCAACCGCCCTATTCCTATCCTTTGCTGTCACATCACTAAAAAGATGATCCTTTACTTTCTGGGAAACTCTTTTGTTTGTTTTTTTCTTTTGTTTTTTAGGCATTTCAATTAGTAAAAAATATTTAATAACTCATTCAGGGCTATTCTCCTAAATTCTTTATTAGTCAAACTTTCTGGATGTTATTTTCGGACGCATGTTTGATGCCTTTTTTAATTAACGAAGCATCAAACATCAGGTAGAAAATAACATCCAGAAAGCTTGACGGGACATTGCAGAAAAAATTCTAGATAAGTTCTAACTAACCTTATTATAACATTTATTTTTCTTTATTACCATCAGATTGATTAGCCCCGTCTTTAAAAACAGTTTCCTCTAATTTTTCCAATCTTTTATTATGGTCAGTAAGCTCATCCGTTGTTGATGTTGCTGTTTCCACTAAATTATTAATATTATCATCCTGCTTATCCATTCTTTCACCTAAGGAAGTTATTTTTTCCCAAAGCCCCCTTATTGCCCCAATAAATACATATATTAAACCTTCTTTTTCAGTTACATCTTTTTCTGTTATTTTTTCCAGGCTATCTTCATTATCTATATTTTCAACCATCTTCTCGTTATCAGATATATCCTGTTCACTAATATTACTAGTTGTTGCTTTTTTAGGATTAATACGCTTATTAACTTTGTCTTTTGATTTAATTCTCTCATCTGGTTTATGTTTACCCACCACAAAAACCATTCCGTCTTTTACATAAGTATTTTTTTGTTTATCTTTGGCCTGAACAATATTAATGCCATTAAATATAGACAAAATAACTCCAATAAAAATAAAAATTTTTATTTTTCTTTTTAACATCTCTTGTAATTAAACTTTTTAACCATTTATTCTCCTAGTTTTTATTAGACTTCTAAGCCCTTTACCCGCTAAGCTTTTTGGATGTTATTTTCGGACGCATGTTTGACGCCCTCTTTAATCAACAAAGCGTCAAACATCAGGTAGAAAATAACATTCAAAAAGCTTAGCGGAACATTGAAAGAAAAGAACCCTAGATAAGTTCTATATAATGTATTATGCCACAAAATGCTATCTTAACCAAGCCGGATAACTTGTTAAAGGTGAACCAAATTGTTCCGTACTAGAATTATCTCGTGAATGCACATTAATAACCGGCACCCTAATGTCAGCAATGTCAAAATCAGTACTACTCATCGTATTATTATTAATTCGACAACCATCATTAGGTACTGCTATATTAGTACTAGGATAATTTTGTTGATCAAATACTGTTTCATCTCCATTTTGAAATCTAAAGCCAAAGGCATAAGCATAATTATTAGTTTGATAACGATAATGAATTACTCCCTGACAAGTGCCGTGATATCTCTGTTTACCTTCCGTCGAAACACTTCTGATATTATTAATTTGTGTATCAGTTAAAACAAAAGTAAAATTATTTGGCAACCAACGATCAGCATCTCCACCAGAAAATTGTGCCTGATGAGGTAAATCAGCAGCATAATCAATTCTAGTCCAACCGCCTCCGTCCGTTGTCATATCACAATATGCTTGAAAAGCATTGGCCGTGCTACCTCCATCGGGATTTATCCAGTAAGTTCCATCACCCGTAGAAAAACCATCATCTAAAATATGTTTACAACTTATTCCCGCCGTAGCTTGAGTTGTTCCATCGCTGGTATTCACTTTGAACAATCCAACTCCGTTACCAGTCCATTCTGTATTTAAAACACCATCATTTGAAATAACTATATCATAGCTACCATCTATTCCAACCGCTGTAACATTTACCTGCATTTCCACCGGTGATAAAATATTTACTGAGTTTACAACATTACCTCCGGAAATAGCTACTGCCGATGTTGGTGTAAAATTATAACCAGTAATGGTAATTGTATTAGTAGAACCATTAATAACAGTTACTGGTGTCAAAGATGAAATAAATGGAATTGGGTACGCCACATTATCAACCCAGTCAGTTCCCGTACCCGTTGATGTTAAAACTTGACCTACAGTACCAGCTTCTCCATCTTTATCTTCAAAAGCATGGTCTAACCTCATATTTTGCGTAATATGTAACTGCTCATCCGGCGTAGTTGTCCCCAGTCCCAGTCTATTATGATTATTATCCCAAAATAAATTTCCATTATTTTCAGCTAACGTTCCATTCGCTCCAGCAAAAAAAACTGAACCAGCAACCCCATCATAATTATTATTCAGGGAAGACAAGTCCACTTCATTACCATCAGAAATAGACAAACTATCCGTACTGGAATCAAAGGATAAAATTTGAGCCTCACCATTGCCATTTCCAGAGTCTTCTAAAGAAATTTCTGTAACATCTAAAATACGCCCCTGCTCGTCAACTTTAATTTGAGGAATTTTATTTTTAGACCCATAGGTTCCCTCACTATTTTTACTGGTTAGGGAAAAAGTATCGTCATCTAATCTCAAACCTAATCCAGCCTTATACTTTTCTATTAAAGATGAAAGATTAACAGTATTGCCATCAGAAATATTTAAAGTATTATTCAACTTATTAAAATCAAGTGTCTGAATAACATCTTGGGTCGTATCAAGTTTAGCATGTTGATTTTCTTCTTTCTGCGGATTATACAATCTAGTTTGTAAATAATTTAAATTTTGAAACCAAGGAATATTTAATACCAGTAAAATTAAAAAAATCAATAAACTCATCCCCAAGGTTGCCAATCCAATAAAAAATTTATGCTGTTTTTTAATATAAGCCTTTTTTAAAAACAAGGCTATAAATATCAAAAAAATTCCACCAATAATTACAATTATCGGTATTTTCAATTCACTAATTTTTTTAATCAAATCTAACATTTCATTATTTTCAATATCTTTACTTTTTTTAAAGCTATTTTTAGAAACTATTGAGCTTAAGCAAAGTTTATTCTTTGTAGGCGACAAATCTTACTTGTACAGAACATTAAAAATTATCACCTCAACCAAATTACTTCACACTATCTTGTTTATTGTCAAGCTGACTATTTACAGCCCCATTGTCACCGTCTTCATTATCATTTTGATTTTCAACTACTTGCTCATCATCACTACCCATTGTATCTTCTGCTACCCCAGAATTATTATCCCCTCCTACATTATCTGCATCATCTTCAACAATTCCCTCTTCCATTGGCTGTCCATCATTCTGAACTTCTTCATTATTATTTTCTTCATCACCACTATCTTCATTATTAATATCCTTATCTTCACACCAAGAATAATCATCATTTTCTTTACAAAGCTCTTTTTTTAACTCGTCATTTTCTTTCTTTAATCCCTCAATATCATCAGAATTTTTTGTTACCTTTTCCCAAAGTTGTTTGATCTCATCTATGATATTTTTAATACTGTTATTAATTTCACCAATCAAATTTTCATTATCATCAATCCTGTTGTCCAATTCCTCCACATCAATGTTTTTCAACGCTTCTCGTAAATCCTCTATAACTTTATCCTCACTCAAAATATTAGTTCTTAAATTTTCAATAACATTTTGCCCCTCGTCAACTAATGTTCCATTCTCCAAAATATATCCTCCTCCTAAGAGTTTATTTAAATCCTTAGTCAAGTCTTCCATTTTAATTTGCAGAGTACTACCAGTTTCTAAATTAGTAGAGTTATACCACCACTTGCCATTCTTATCATGAGGAGAGATTTGTGTTGAATTAGCGCTTTCGTCAAAAGCATATAACTCTCCATTATTAGTATAAATACCGGCGTAACCCTGGGATGCAGTTGGAGCTGCTGCAATACCATCCAACATTAACGCTCCTCCAGCTATTGTCATCCTATAGGTAGGAACTGTAATTCCAAGTCCTAAATTGCCACTAGCATCAATTCTCATTGCTTCAGACCCTCCCGTTGTAAAAGCTAAATTATCGGCCGCCGCTCTAAATAATCCCGTGTTTGTGTCTCCATCAAATCTATAGGATGGAGACCCAGCTGTACCATTGGCCGACCTAAAGCTGGAAGCTCTTGCCTGTCCACTAACTTGTAATTTAACACTAGGAGTAGCCGTACCAATACCCACCCTATTATTCCCAGCATCCACAAAAAATAAATTTTGATCAGTATCTCCCTCAATTCTAAAATCATAATCTCCGGCATCATCATTGAACACTGCATCTCCACGAACATCCAATAAAGCATTTGGAGTAATAGCACTTCCTATGCCAACCCTACCATTATTGTCAATTACCATTTTAGTACTCATACCAGTTGTTCCATTTGCTGTTGTTGAAAAAAATAGTCTTGTTCCATGGGCTGAATTAGACCAATCTTCTGTTGCATCCATTTGCACCCCAGCAGAATATGCTACCATACTAGTTCCATCATATCCTCCCGTCATTAATCCGCCCATTGGCATACTGTTTGTTACAGCTGTAGGTGCAGCCTCTGTACCACCTGATCTATGTAAATACAAAGCAGAAGGGGGTCCAGCATTAGCATAGGTTGCCAATTCCAAACTTCCATTTGTTCCGGAACCAGTTCCAACTACCGCTAAAGAATAATTTGGATTAGTTGTTCCAATCCCCAACCTATTATCAGCATTATTCCAAAATAAATTATTGTTATCCTGGGAAACTAAACCACTAGCTCCAATAAAAGGAATTGAACCTTGAGTTAAATCAGAAATACTTAAAGTTTCTCCGACATTTAACAAAACATCATCTCCAGCAGCAGTTGGAGAAAGATTTGTTCCGGTTTTAGTCCAAGGAGAAGAACCACTATTTGTGGCTAATTGCAACCATCCAGTATTAGTACCTGTCCCTGTTCCTTTAATATATATATTACCGTGAGTATTATCAACTGCTAAATCTCCAATAGAGCCACTAATATCACTTTCTGGACTATTAACAACATTAAAAACTTGAAAATCTCCTCCACCATTTTCTAAAGTTAAAATTGGATCAGCAACATTACCAGAAACACTTTCGACATGTAAAGTACTACTTGGAGTCAAATTACCAATACCTAATTTACCATCAGAAGTCAAAACCATTTTTTCATCCGAACCTAAAGCACCTGATTGAGTAGTTAAAAAAGTCATTTCAGTTGGTACATTATTTGCTCCCGGAACTCCATCTGTTTTTACAATAAGACCACCTGAAGATATGTATTGACCACCATCATAAGCTATGCCAGATAATTCCATAATTTCATCCCCCGCTTGAAGAACTGTCGGAGTAGATTCAGTACCCCTTGCTTTTCCAAGTGAAAATCTTGCCGGTTGGTCATCGTCACTAAACCTATCAATATTTATACCAGCCATTGTTAAATTTGATTGTACAATATTAACCGTTGGTAAAACAGAACCAAAAGTTGCAACATTATGAGCAAAATTTTCTGTATTTATACCAACATAACCATTATTGTTTACTATCATTCTCTGACTGCCAGCCGTATCAAACCGAATCATATCTTCATCGGCTGTTTCTTCAACCTGAATTCCCGTATCTGCATCTGCATCCCATAAAGAAGACAAATCTCCCTGTCGCAACATTCTTAACCAACCAGTATTTGTTCCGTTCCCAGAATTTTTAATATACACTTCACCATTTGTCCCGTCAAAAGCCAAATCACCAATTGAACCAGCTACCGAACCATCTGGGGTAGCATCTGTTCTAAACATTTGAATGTCTCCGGCAGTATTGCCTATGGTAAATATCGCTACCCCATTAGCCCCATTTGAGTTTATATCAAGAGCTGATGAAGGAGTATTGGTACCAATGCCCATAGTATTGTTCCCGGAATCCCAAAATAAATTATTGTTATCCTGAGTAAACAATCCTCCAACACCGATAAAAGGAATAGAACCTTGAGCTAAATCAGCGATGCTTAATGTTTCTCCAGCACTTAACAAAACATCATCTCCTGCTGTTGTTGGGGAAAGGTTTGTTCCAGTTTTGGTCCAAGAGGAAGAACCGCCGCTGGCAACAGCATTATCTACGTAAGCCTTGTCTACCAAAGAATGATTAGTATAAGAACCTGAATAATCAGCATCATAAGATGCTACATTAGTAAACGTACTTGAACCATCTTTTAGCATAATAAATGCATCTGATCTATTTACATCGTTAATACCGTTACCAATCACAAACGCCCTATCAGACAAATCAACATCAGTAGTATTGTTAGGATTATAATCCGTATTATAAGAACCCAAAGCAATTTCAGCATAAGATTTAGCTAATACCCCTTGCCCTAAGGCAATACCCGCATTACCAGAAGCAATAGGGTTAAGACCTAAGGCAACAGAACCAAGTGCAGAGGCAGTAGAATTTTGCCCCATTGCTACAGAGTCTTGACCAGATGCCGTTGAAAGATATCCCATTGCAACTGCATAAGCAGAAGCAGTAGTATTACTACCAATAGCAACTGCATAATTTCCATTTGTTGTACCATGTGCCATTGCAACTGAATTGGAACTATTAGTTATACCCCCAGACATTGCAACTGAATTAGAGCCGTTTGCAGTACCATTCGTTATAGCAAATGAAGTATTGCCAATAGCTTCAGACCGCACTATAGCGAATGAATCATCACCGCTGGCAACTGCATCGATACCAATAGCTGTCGACCTAATACCAGAAGCAATTGGAGCATTAGTTATAGAACCTTCACCATCAACATATCCGCTACCTAATGCAATTGAACCAACACCAACATTAGCATCATCCCATTCAGAACCTGGAGTATAACCAGCCCTAAACGCAGCCTTAGATTTATCAAAGAAAAATCTTCTATCGTGATTGTCATTGCCGTCATTAGCCAAGCTAGAAGACCCAAACACAAAATCATCATTGGCATAATCGTCGTTTTCATTTGAGGTAACATTAGCAGTAGTGTCAAATGGACTAATTTGATTATCTACATATTCCTTATCTACCAAAGTTCTATTCGTATAATTAGCTGAATAATCTTCATAATATTGAAGACCTCTATGATTTATATCATCAGTAATAACTCCACCTAAACTACTATCTGCCAATATTTCATATTTATTACCATTATTATATGTCCTAAAAGCTATATGCGGAAAATCAGCCGCTCCTGAATGTATTGACAAATATGAATAATTTGCACTGTCTTTATGAGAAAAAAATGCTATATTATTTTGATAATTTCTGAATATAAGATAGCTATTGTCGGTATCACTTCCCACTGTAGTGTTTTGTGTTAATGTTCCGCCCAGTCTAATATCATTTCCCACTTCCGTTAAGCCATTTGAGGCAGTAACTCCGGAACCACCAGAAGATGAAGCCCAAGACAAATTTCCATTACCATCCGTTTGTAAAACTTGCCCACTTGTTCCATCGGCAATGGGAAAAGCATACCCCGTTCCGCTGGGATCGTTTATTTGAAAAGTTCCATTTACTCGCAAAATATCACTATCAAAATAACCATCCAAAAGCGGTGTATTTGTTCCGGAATTATCAATCATTAAACGATTATTTACGGTATTTGTCACTCCAACTCTATCCCCTATCATGACACATCCATCTAAATCCGCTGATTGATTGCCAGCCTCAGTACCAATTACAACATTATTATTATATACATGATCAAACCCACCTAAAGCACTAAACCCAATGGCAACATTACGATTGGCATTGGCAGAATACTGTAAAGAATTATTTCCCAAAGCCATATTATATTCACCAGTTGTATTGCCTCTTAAAGATTGGGTACCTAGCCCGGTATTATTTCCTCCGGTAGTAGTATATCGACCGGATTCTTTGCCGATAAAAGTATTTTCATTACCGGTTGTATTATTTTCACCAGATTTACGCCCAACAAAAGTATTGGATTTACCGGTAGTATTCATAGTTCCGGCACTCTCTCCTATAAAAACACCATTTTTTCCAGTAGTGTTGGCATTACCCGCCCTATATCCTATGTATACATTTTGTTGACCGGAAGTTGTTACCTGGCCGGCTTCAAATCCAATAAATGTATTAAAGTTGGCCGTATTGTTAGTTCCGGCATCTTTTCCAAAAAAAGTACTTGAAGTCGCATCATCAAAATCAATCAACCCACTTACCTGAAACAAGTTATTTGGACTACTTGTCCCAATTCCGACCCTATTATTAACACTGTCCAAAAATAATAACCCTATCTGACCGGCGGAATCAAACTGAAGATTATTAGTTCCCATAGTAATAATTCTATTTCCCGTCAAAGTCCCATCCGCCGTATAAATATTATTAATTCCAGCTGTAATAGCATTGTCTACATATTCTTTATCCACCAAAGAACGATTTGTATAATTTGCAGAATAATCAGCTCCGTATTCAACGCCTGTTTTTGTAACTCTATGGTCATTAAAAATAGCAGAAACTCCACTTGTCATATCAAGGGTTACAGTACTATACGATCCTATATTAAAAGATGGAGCTGTAAAATTACCGTCTCCCGTAGCCTCAAAATTAATTGAGCCTGTATCATCTATATTAAATTCATTTAATTCTGTAAATGCAATCCCAAACGCACCTCCATTACCACTCAACCCTCTTTCACTAGTCAAAGTCCCGTCCGCCGTATAAATATTATTAGTCCCAGCAATAATAGCATTGTCTACATACGCCTTGTCCACCAAAGTTCTATCCACAAAAGTCGCAGATAAATCAGAAGTATATCTAAACCCTTCATTATCGGCCACTACCACAGGCTGCAAATCTGTATAGGAATTTCCTGTTACAAAATGAATTTCATGTGAATCAGAAGCGGTACCAATAACAAGATTTTTATCTGTTAAAACTGCTCCATTATCTCGTAATTCCGGTATCCAAAAACTTGCTCCATACTTACCAATATACATATTATTGGTATAGTCTGCTCCAGAACCCTTCAACTCAATAATAGCTCCCGCTCCATTGCCCGCGTCATTATTATTCCTCACCTTAAACTGAGTATAACTATTATCATCTCTCTGCACAAAAATTTGTCGCACACTATTATTTTTTGGCTGAATTCTCATTCCTCCGGTACTAGCCGGCATTATTTCCCACATTAATTGATTATCCACATACTCTTTATCTACCAAAGTTCTATTGGTATAATTAGCTGAATAATCTGCGTGATATTCTAATCCTCTTTGATTACCAGCGCTTCTTTCATCATAAATATAAGCATGTCCACTGTCACCCATTCCTCCACTCAAAGAAAATGTTAAAAATGAATCAACTCCATAATCAAAATCTTTACCTGTATGTGCTTTAACTGCTAACATACCACCGTCATCTTCAATTTCTCCTGCACCTAAATCTGCATGTGCGTACCCGTCTACAGCAATTGATCTATCTACAACATCCTGAAATGTTTGTTGCCCACCCATAATTGCACCATCCACATACTCCTTAGTTGTTAATGCTGTTGCACCGGCCGCATTAATTTCAGCCAAACTAAAAGACGGGGCTGTAATTGTTCCATTCTTCAAAACAGTTAAAGCATTGCTTCGATTTGCATTTTGCCAACCTGAACCATTACCAATTACAAATAATTGATCTGTGTCCACCCAATTAGTTAAGCTTTGGCCAGCTACATTTTCATTAAAACGACCGATAGCAGTCATATAATTTGAGTTTGCCAAAGAATCACCAATAGCAGTTCCATTTTCTGCACTAGCCTCAGAATAATATCCAAATGCTGTAGAATGCGCTCCGCTGGCTGTGTTATGAGAACCCCAGGCCGTTCCGTATTGTCCACTAACTGTATTTTGCCCGCCCCAACCAGTAGCATATCGTCCACCAACTGTATTTCGATAACCAAAAGCTAAGCCGTAATCATCGCTGGCCGTATTTTGATAACCAAAAGCGGTAGAATAATTTCCACTGGCCTGCGTATCTCGTCCCCAGGAAGTGGCATAATTAGCACTAGCCCTAGTGTTTCTTCCCCAGGCAGTTGCCTCATCTTGACTGGCAATATTATCTAATCCCCAGGCCATTGCCCTAACATCAGTTGCTTGATTTGTTTGCCCAAATACACCACTGGCATAACCACTAGCTGTATTTTGAAAACCACCAGCCACAGCATAACTGCTGGTAATTATATTATATCTACCTAAAGCTGTAGAATAAACATCATTAATATTATTACTGCCACCAAGAGCTGTGGAATAATTACCACTAACAATATTATTACGCCCACTAGCAAATGATCCTCTACCAATATTTACATCATCCCATTCATTATTATTAGTTTCACCAATTCTTAAAGCAAATTTATCATCTCTATACAACAAACCCTGTAAATTACCGGGATTTATAAAACTAGCTGGCTCTGTATCTGATAATAATAAATTACCAGTATTGTCGATTGCCATTCTTTGACTACCAGCGGTATCTATTCTTAAAGTATCATCGTCAACACCTTCTTCTATTTGTACCCCTGTATCATGGTCAAG
>WGDO01000030.1 GCA_015493225.1 Patescibacteria group bacterium | reverse complement strand
CCGGATTAAA
This sequence comes from Patescibacteria group bacterium, assembly GCA_015493225.1. Classification (GTDB taxonomy): domain Bacteria; phylum Patescibacteriota; class Minisyncoccia; order Moranbacterales; family DUUL01; genus S145-42. The sequence continues at coordinate 8,033 of WGDO01000030.1, read as the reverse complement.
TGAAATGATCAATTTATCCTTTTTTTCTCTACGCCATTTCTTTAGCTCTTTTTCCCTGTCAATAGCATGTTGTATCCAGTTAAAATGCTCGTAATAAACCAAATAATGACAGTTGTATCTTTTTGTAAACCCTTCATATTTTCCTGTTTCATGTTCTTCCACCCTTCTTTCGAGATTATTTGTTACACCTATGTACAATACATTTTTGTGTTTGTTGGTCATAATGTAAACGAAGTAGTTGTGGAAGAGGGACATGATTCTTTATGACTTTAAAATCAACGCTGTCATTTCGAGCGATGCGGGCTGGGATTGTGCGTTGGCTAGAGAGAAATCTCCCGGAAATCAGAGAGCACCACTCAGAAAAAAGCCGCTGAAGGAGAAACTTCTTTCCCGGGAGATTTCTCGCTCGTGCCTCACTCCTCACTCGAAATGACGGGGTAGCATGAAGGGACTATATACCATGAATCTTATCACTCTTTCAACCCTTCGCTTCACCCTTCCATTCTTTCAAATACTCATAATACCACACCGCTACCTTTTCAAATCCCGTCCTTGCATCATACTCCGGTTTATATCCCAGTATCATCTCTGCCTTTTTTATACTGGCCTGGGAATGGGGGATGTCGCCGGGACGAAAAGGGCCGAATTCAGGTTCAATTTTTTTTATTTCAGGGTCGTATTTGGCCAGGTTATCCCGTAATGCTGCAAAAAGTCCCAACAAGTTCGTGTTACCACCATACGCCACATTAAAAACTTCAGAGAAAATGAGGGGGGATTGGGTGAGTGGGTGAGTGGGTGATTCGCCGGATTGCTCAGTCGCCTTGTCGCCTTGTCGAAAATACTTATGCTTATCTAAGTCGATATTATAATATTCATGTTGTCCTTTGGCTATTTGTTCTTCCCTGGTAAAAAGTGCTTTTTCATTGGCCTGGATGACATTTTCAATGTAGGTGAAATCACGACTGTAGGAACCATCACCGTTTATTTTAGGCTGGCGGTGGTTTATCATTTCTTTCACCCAAAGGGGAATTACGGCAGCATAAGCACCCTCCGGCGTTTGTCTTTTTCCAAACACATTAAAATACCGCAAACCAATACACTGCATGCCATAAGTCTTGGAAAAGACATCGGCATATAGTTCGTTTACGTACTTTGTAATGGCGTAGGGTGACAACGGGTTGCCGATTTCATCTTCCACTTTGGGAAGCTTTTTGCTATCGCCATACGTGGAAGAACTGGCCGCATAAACAAAACGCTTTACACCAGCATCACGGGCGGCAATCAGCATGTTCAAAAATCCGCCGATATTTACCTCATTGGTCGTGGCCGGATCTTTAATGCTGCGGGGCACCGAACCCAGGGCCGCTTCGTGCAACACATAATCACATCCTTCAACCGCTTTTTTACAGGTGTCCGGATGACGAATATCTTCTTTAATAAAGGTAAAATCCGGGTTACTGAAATGATGGCTGATATTATGCTCAAAGCCTGTGGAGAGGTTGTCGAGACAAACTACCTTGTGGCCTTTTTCGAGGAAATGGTCTATCAGGTTGCTGCCTATGAACCCTGCGCCGCCGGTGATTAAGATATTTGGCATGGTTTATTGATTAGATGTTTGAACTTTTAAAGTGAAAAATGAAAAGTGAAAAATGAAAAATTTTAAGTTCGTTTTTTTAGTGAATTTTTGGTAGTTTTTATTGAAGCTACCAATATACTTGTTAGTTCTCTGTTTTGGGATAAAAGTTCATTAGCATTTACTTGAGTAATATAATCTGATTTTTGCAAAAGTAAAATCCAGTATTCGGTTTCATTGGATTCTTTAAGGGCAATGCTTAGTTTTGAAATAAAATCAAGTTTGGATTGGGCGAATTCGGCTTCTCTTACCAACGCACCTATTGCAGTTCCTGATTTTAAGAACTGTCTGCTCAATACGTACTCTTTATGGTTTTTTATTATCTCTTTGTAAGTCTGTATTGTTTTTAAAGCAAATGCAAAACTTTTTATTTTTAGAATGTTTTCTTTCGCCATTTTTCATTTTTCATTTTTCATTTGTTCGTATTGCTCCAAAACTCAGTTACGGAGAGGTAATTTGCGATCTCGCCTCAGGCGAGAGAAGCAATCTCCCCATACGCCAGGGCCCTAAAGTTCATAAAACAAATCCCTCCATTCCGGGTTCATTGTTTCAATACATGCTATCTTCTTTGCCCTTGGTCCGGCTTTTAACTTCTTTTCCATTGCTCTGGCTTCAAAAATAGTTGGGTATTCTTTGTACCAAACAAGTTTGTCAACGTTATATCGTGCAGAAAAGGAGTTCTTATATTTTTTCGTTTTATGCTTTAGTATTCTGTCTTTTAGTTCGTGTGTCTGACCTGTGTAAATGACCCCATTAGGACGATTGGTTGTCATGTAAGCCCAGTATTTCATTTTTTTGTTTGGTATTTTTATCAGGAGTCTGCCACGCCTTCCTATGGAAGGCTCGCAGAATAAATACTTCGTATTTTGTTAAGGCCCTAACAGCTTTCCCGTACATGCTTCCGCCTCCTAAGTCCCATTACTTTCATTGTAAGGAACTAATATTTAACCCTTTGCGTTATAATTATTTTACGCGGTTTCCCGAAGTAAAAGTAATTAGTTTTAGGGATTAGCACTTTTCGCCCTCCCATTCATAAAAAGTATTTACTATTTGAGTAACAAAAGTACTCAATACTGCGATTTTATCAAGAAAAAGGGGCGTTTCTTTTTGGCATCATCGTTTCCACTGAAAAAAGATTGAGCTAAAAGAAAGAAAGCCCGTTAGAAACAGGCCCCGGTTTACAAAATTTTTATCAAAGAATTTATCCTGTTTACCATGCAGGTTAATGACAGAATGGACTGAAGGGCTACCCTTTCTCCTCATACCCCACAATGGCCTCCACACACCTCCCGGCGGTATTCCCATCCCAAAGCTCGGGGCGTTGGGGGTGACGGGTGAGTTTCAGGGTGTCGCGGTATTCTTTTCTGATGCGTTCCACATTGTTGCCGACCAATACGGAAGCTCCGCCATGTTCCCGCAGGGTTACCGGGCGTTCGGTATTCCAACGCAACGTTAAACAGGGTGTTCCCAGCACACAACTCTCTTCCTGCAAGCCGCCGCTGTCGGTTAAAATAATACGTGCTTCCATGTTGAGTTTCAGCATTTCATGGTAACCGACGGGGTGCAATAAAATCACTTTCTCATTTTTTTGTAAATCTTCCCATAAACCAAATTCTTTCAACCTGTTTTGTGTGCGGGGATGAATGGGCCAGATTAAATGCATATCTTGAGTAACCTCTTCCGATAAAAATTTAATTATGGTTTGGAGGACTTCTTTACGGTCCACGTTGGAAGGACGGTGCATGGTAAGCAAGGCAAAAGGAAAAAGTTTAAAGGTTGAAGGGTTAAAGGTTGAAGGGGAAAGAGTGTTCTCTGAAATAATTTCTTTTATGCTTAACTGTTCAGCTTTTTCTCTGTTGGCTTCAAGGGTGTCAATCATAATGTTGCCGACAAAGGCGATTTTATTGTCCGGGACACCTTCTTTTTTGAGGTTTTCACCGGAAATCCTGTCGGGGATGAGGAGTAAATCGGATAGGCGGTCGGTAACCAATCGGTTAATTTCTTCGGGCATGGTCATGTCGCCGCTGCGCAGACCGGCTTCTATGTGACAGACTTTGATGTTGAGCTTTTTGGCGGTTACGCTGCAAGCCAGGGTGGCATTCACATCTCCCACCACCACTACCCAATCGGGTTTTTCTTTTTCCAGCACTTTTTCAAAAGCCATCATGGTATTGCCCACCTGCTCCGCATGGCTTCCTGAGCCAACCCCGAGGTTTATATCTGCATTGGGAATGTTCAATGCTTCAAAAAAGGCCTTGCTCATGCGGTCGTCATAATGCTGGCCGGTGTGGACGAGTATATGTTCCACTCCCGCCCGCTTTTGGCGGGCACCCCCGCCAGCGGGGGACAGTAGCGTTTCATTATATTGGTTAATGGCCTTAATAAAAGGGGCTATTTTCATAAAGTTGGGGCGAGCACCTACGACGGAGATTATTTTCATTTAAATTTTCCTGTTTGTAAATAATAAATATATTTTACCAATTGCAAATTCCTTTTTGTTCTTGTTAAAGGTTGCTTTAACCAGCGAAAAAGCCATTCAAGATTTGATTTTTGCCATAATTCAGGGGCGCGTTTAACGATTCCTGTATAAACATCAAAACTACCCCCTAAACCTTGATAAATTGCCGGGTGATGTTTGAATAATTCCTGCATAAGGAGTTCCTGTTTTGGAGAGCCCATTGCAACAAAAACAACCTCGGGTTTTTTTTGTGAAATATCTTTAATTAATAATTTTTTATCTTCTTCATTAATATATCCATTCCTGTAATTAACAATTTTAATCCCGGGGAATTCTTTTTCTAATTTATTTACAGTTTCTTTGATTACTTTGTTTTTTCCTCCTATTAAATAAAAAGTTTTTGTTTCAACAAAACTTCTAATTATTTCAAGCCACAGATCAGCACCGGCAATTCTTGATATTTTTAGGCCATAATATTTCTTAATGGCCATTACTGCACCTATTCCATCAGCATAACCAATATTTTTGTTAATTAGATTTCTTGTTAATGTATTAGCATGCAGAATTTTTTCTGCATTGACAGCAACTAAAATTCCATGTTTGGTTTTAATATATTCTATTAAATCATTAGAGGAACGAAAAGGGAATATATTTATTGAATTTATTACTAGGGGGTTAATTTCACTTTTATGCATACTTACCTATTAGATAAAAACTTTTAGCATATATAATCCAAGACAGGAAGCGTTTTATATGGAAAACTCTTGATGATATTTTTTTGTTTCACTTAAATAGGTCATCCAATAATAAATGCTCAACAATAGAAATATTTGTTTCTCACGATTGTAACCTTGCAAATGTTGGGTTAAAATTTTGTCAACGGCTTTTGAATTAAAAATGTCGGTAAAGATTCCTTTTGTCAGAAGTAATTCTTTTATCTCGCTATTATATTGTTTAAACCAAACTTGTGTAGGTGATTGAAATCCTTTTTTAGGGCGATTAATTATTTCTGAAGGTAATATTTTCTTTGCAAACTCTTTATGAATAATTTTAGTTTGTCCTCGTAAAACACGCATTGAGTACGGTAAAGATTCAATGTATTTAACAAGCTCTTTATCAAGCATTGGCACTCTACATTCCAAAGCAAAGTTCATTGTAATTTTATCGGTATAAAGCAATAAATCGTCAGACAAATTCATTCTTGTATCTATTGCCATCATTCTTTCTACGGAATGTTTTTTTGAATTACACTTTAATTGATTATAAAAATATGCAATTTGTTCTACCGCTTTATTTTCATCTATATTTAATAAAGATTTTATTTCTGACTGTGAAAAAATTGTATAAATATTTAAGAATCGTTTTACATCATCTTTTTCGCCTAATGAATTAGCAGCTCTAATTATTTTTTCTGATTTTACGCCTAACGAATTAACTACCTTACCTCCAAAATTTATTAAACTGCGGGGCATTTTTTCTGAGATAATCTCGCCTTGATATCTTCGGTATCCCCCAAGTGGTTCATCGGCACCTTGACCTGTAAGAACGACTTTTACATATTTTGATGCCAATTGTGCCAAATAATACATTGGTATTACCGAAGTTGTTGCAAGTGGTTCTTCAACTATACGAGTTGTTTCTTTAAATATGTCAAGAAAATTATGAAAATTTATTTTTGTATGAATGTGCTCAAGCCCTAATATGTTAGCAGTTTCTTTGGCATCATTAATTTCATCTTCTTTATACAAACCTTCAAAACCTATTGTAAATGCTTTTAGTGGCTTATCGGAATGTTTTTGAGCAATTGCAGCAACCACAGCAGAATCTATACCTCCACTAAGCAAAATACCAACTTCAACATCAGACATCAATTGCCTTTTAATGGACTGTTCAATTATGTCTCCATATTTTTTAATTGCATTTTTTTTATCAATATTTATTGTTTTTGGTAACGGTTGCACAAAACTTTTTTCAATCAATTTTATTTCTTCGTTTGATAAATCGATTTCTAAATAATGTGCAGGTTTAATTTTTCCTATACTTGAGAACAAAGTGTTTGGTGAAGGCAAATAGCGTAAACGCAAAAGTGTTGCAAGATTTTGCTTGTTTATTTCTTGTTCTGTAAGTGCTTTTATCGGTCTAATTTCTGATGAAAATATGAGTTGATTATTTGCTTTGTAATAATAAACCGGCTTTACGCCAAAACGGTCGCGAACAATGTATTGTTTTTTGTTTTTAATATCTAAAAATGAAAATCCAAAAATTCCATTAAAGTCTTTCACGCTTTCAAATCCATACTGAATTAAATAATATAGAATAGTTTCAGTATCGGAATGTCCTTTAAATTTTATTTCGGACAGTTTTTTTCTTAAGTTGAGATGATTATATATTTCGCCATTAAAAGTAATAGCATAATTACCACAATTGCTTAACATTGGTTGATACCCTGCTTCCGATAAATCTACTATTGCCAAACGGGTTTGAGCAAAAATAATTTTATGATTATCTATATCAAAACTTTCTATTCCTGACGAATCCGGTCCGCGATGACTTATTAAGTTTAAAGTATCTTGATTAAATTCTTTGTTTATTGTTCCAAGTATTCCGCACATTGACTACAATTTACTAAGTGAATATAAATAGGGCATTACAGCCCATCTTAATGTACCTTTATTTCTTTTTATACCAAACAAGTCAATTACTGAAAAAATGCCATTCGATGTTACAAAGTTTTTACTTATACTTTCTGTTAATGTATTAGCTAATTCAGTATCGTTCATAAGAATAGCTAAATTCAACATTTCTGCATTATCGTACAAATCAAATTTAGTGATACTTGGTTTGTTTGAAACTGAAAACCTCTTGAATAGTCTGTATTTTTCTACAAAAAATGATTCTTTTAGATATTTGTATCCTTTTTCTACAGAGTTGTTAAAATTTAAGTCAAAATCAATATTTTTTTGAGTTTTAATAATATTTTTTAAGATTACTGCAGAATGGAAACAATCGATAAATGTATTTTTTTCAAATGGTGCATAAAACCACGAACCGTCTTTTTGCTGTGTTGTTTTTAAAAAGTTAGAAAATTTTATTATTTTATTTTTAATATAATCTTGTTTATCCGGAAATAAATTATAAAAAATTGAATACAAAAATAATGCATAAGATGTAGCATTATTAACAATAAGCTCACCATACGGGCCGTAAGAAATTGCCAATGAATTATCTTTATCGTAAAGTATTTTGATATCTTTCTCAAAGAATAGGAAAATTTCTTTAAAACACACCGGTTTTATATCTCCAGTTAACTTGTAATAATCAAATAAAGCTTCTAAACCATAAGGGGTATGAGTGCTTAAAGGTGTATTTTTATTAAAAAAAATGTTTCCGCTAATATTCCACTTAAAACCTATTCCCCAACCAAAACCATTTTCATATTTTGATTTATTATCAATAAGCCAAGCAATATGAATCTTAGCACAATCCAGATACTCTTGTTTAGGTTCTTTTTTATATAAATTTAAAAGAGATAAAGCGGCAAAAGCCCGTACTACAGGATATTCTTGTTTTTTATAAAACAAGCGAGTTTTATTGTTAATAAAAGTATCAAATAATGTTAATACTGCTGCCGGCAAAAAATATAAATATCTTTTTTTATTAAAGCCGTTTTTTACACAAAAGCCCAATTTGGTTTTCCAAATATCATAAGGGTCATAGGTTTCAAGGTTTTCTTTAAGGCAGTATTTTAAAATTTTAGATTTGTATTGCATTAATTTGTATATTCAACTTTAGAAATTACTACTGATGCGTTAAAAATCTACATTAAATAAATTATACCGTTCTTTGACATTTTGATTGACTTCTGATTCAGTGAGAAGCTCTTTTATCGGGGTTTTATCCAATGCTGATACTCCAAGTATTTGCATTATTTCATAAATTGTG
>WGDO01000029.1 GCA_015493225.1 Patescibacteria group bacterium | reverse complement strand
TAACAAGTTATTGATCATATGGGTTTGTTTACAAGCGGTGAGCTAGTCTTTATTAGATGCTTAAAGCAATAAGGGGGGTTTGTACTCACCGCTCGTAGATTTCTTTATTATTATAGCACATGTCTTTATAGTAGGGGGCGGAAGGCTGGACGAATTCTTTTTAAACTTTCGATAGAAAGTTTAAAAAGAATTTGTCCAGGCTTCGGGGGTTTTTAAGTAACTAACCGAAAAACCCCCCAAATTCTCTAATTACTTTTATTCATCAACTGCGTTGATAAACAAAAGTAATTAGAGAATTTGACCCCCTTTACACAGGGGGTGATCTACAAGAATCTACTACCTACTACCTACTACCTACTACCTACTATTATCTACTATCTAGATTTAAAAAAAAATGACAACCCTCTACCGAAAATATCGACCAACCTTATTTCAAGAAATAAGTGGTCAAGAATATGTAATCAAAACATTAACCAATGCGATTAAAAATTCGCAAGTTAGTCATGCCTATTTATTTACCGGCCCCCGCGGGACAGGAAAAACAACCACGGCTAGAATTTTTGCCAAAACAGTCAATTGCTTAAAACCTATTACAAAAATAGATAGTGATGCCGTCCAAATAGAACCCTGCAATAAATGTAAAAATTGTCAAACCATTTTAAAAAACCAAGCCATAGATCTAATTGAAATTGACGCCGCTTCCCACACCGGAGTAGACAACATTCGTCAATTAAAAGAATCTATTAATGTCCCTCCAACAAATTTCAAATACAAAGTATATATTATCGATGAAGTTCATATGCTTTCCATGGGAGCTTTTAATGCCCTTCTAAAAACCCTAGAAGAGCCTCCGGCCCACGCTATTTTCATTTTAGCCACCACCGAACTACATAAAGTACCTGATACAATTTTATCTCGTTGTCAAAGATTTAACATCAAGCCCCTAACCAAGGACCAAATTATTGCTAGACTTAAACAAATTGCCCACAGTGAAAAAATAAAAATAGATAAAGAATCTTTAGAATTAATTTCCACCGAAGCCAATGGTGGAATGCGTGACGCCGAATCCTTATTTGGACAAATAATATCCCTGGGTGATAAAAAAATAACTGCCAATGATATTAGAGAAATACTTGGTTCATCCGCCAAAAATACCTTACCAAAAATGGTTGAGATGATAACTAAAAATAATTTACCGGAAATTATTTCCCTAATAAATAATCTGCAGACAAGTGGGGTTAATATGAAAACTTTTACCAATCAATTATTAAACTATTTTCGTGATCTTCTTTTGCTAAAAATTTCCCCCGAAAATAATGAAGAATTATTAAAAAAACTAACAACCGAAGAATTGGCCAAGTTAAAAACAATAAGCCAAGATTTTGATTTACAAAATTTAATTGCCATAATCTCTTTATTACAAGTTAGTCAAAAGAATTTTGCCCAATCCGACATTCCTCAGCTTCCCTTGGAAATGGCCATGGTAGAATATTTCTTAAAAATTAATCCCCCCAAAGAATCTTTTGTAAAAAAAAAGAATTTAATTAAAACAACAGGACCTGATACAGAAGTCCCTGTAAAAAAATCCCCCTCCCAAGAAAAAAAAGTAGAAGTAAAAAAAGAAAAAGAAAGTGTAATAGAGGGCTCATTGGACGCAAATAAAAATAAAACATCTTCAACGGAAACCGTTTCTACAGAAAAAATAAACATTAACATCAAAACCCTTCTTGATAATTGGTCAAAAATATTAATTGAAATAAAAAAACGCAATCAATCAATTCTAGCCCTTCTCCAAAACTGTGCCCCTACTAAAATAGAAGAAAATACTCTCTTAGTTAAAACTAAATATCCTTTTCACAAAGATAAATTAAACGAAACAAAAAATAGATTGACAACCGAGGAAGTTTTTGCTAAAATTCTTAAAGTACCCTTAAAGGTAAAATTTGTTACTGCCGATGAATTACCCCAAGAAAAAGAAAAAAATAATAAGGAATCAGATTTATTATATGAAGCAATGAAACAAGTCGGCGGTAAATTAATTAAAAAATAATCAACACACTGGGCCGTAGCCAAGCGGTAAGGCAGCGGGTTTTGATCCCGTCATGCGGGGGTTCGAATCCCTCCGGCCCAACACTAGATTAACCAAATAGCTACCACCCCCTGTGTAAAGGGGGTCAAAATTCGAAGAATGAGAATTTTGGGGGGTTTTAACAAACAAAGACAAAATACCAAACCAGGAAACTGAACTGCTTCAGTTTCCAACAAAAACAAAAATATGCATAGCAATCATCGGAATTATTTACATATTCCCCATCAATTACGAAAATTCAAAGAAGGGATTTACCCTTTATATGTAGCCCATACCATCAGAGGATTTGTTTCATCTTTGATTGGATTTTTTATACCAATCTACTTTTTAACAATTGGTTTTTCCCTACCAACCATTTTGTGGTTTTTTGCTGTTTATTATTATTTCGTTATACTATTCTCAATTCTAGCTGGTGGAATTGGCAATAAACTTGGGCTAAAACACACCATGATGATTAGTCTACCTTTATTTCTAGTATACTTACTTGGCATAATGAGTCTCAAGGAAAATCACTCTCTATTTCTCTTGTATTCTTTGTCAATTTTTGGAGCTTTTATATCGTCTCTCTATTGGGTTCCATTATATACACTTTTTGCCAGACTATCATCCAATAAAAATAGTTCTTCCCAAATAGGCATGCTTTTTTCTTTAAGAAGTTTAGCTAGTATTATTGCTCCTGTTTTAGGTGGTCTAATTTCCGTTTATTTTGGTTTTGAATTTTTATTCATCTTAGCAATTATCATTTTAATCGTTCCTATTATCATTTTAATCAACTCTAAAGATATTCATCCTCACATCAATTTTTCATTTAAAGACCTCCTATCTTTCTTCAAAAAACATACTCGATTATTCCTAACAATCATGCTTGATTCCTTTGGAACATTTTCCGAAGAAATTCTTTGGCCTCTATTTGTTTACTTAGTTTTATTAGATACCATGGCCGTAGGAATAGTAGGTAGTCTAGTTGGGATTGGTACAATTATTTTCACTCTATTCATTAGTAAAATTATAGCTAAACATAGTCATCATTTAATTATCAGAATATCTGCTTTTATGTTAGCCACTTCCTGGATGTTAAAAACTTTCACTAATCAAAAAATATCAATCTATGCCATTTCCGTCATCGCTGCCATGTTTGCCATAATGTTTTCCATTCCCCTGGCAGACACTGTTTACAAAACAGCTAAAGAAAATAAAAATCTTGATGAATTTATTGTATTCAAACAGATGCTTGCTTACCTTGCTCGCCTAATAGCAGTGCTTTTAACAATCTTAATCATTAGTAAATTAAATTTATCCTTCATATTTACTGGTCTAAGTTATCTCTTGATTAGTATTTTTTAACCAACTTTTTTAGAAATTATCTCCAGTTAAAATTATCTCTATTAAATTTTACGGAACACTTAACAAAAACTCTAGATAACTTCAATTTTATGTCTCAAAACAACAATCCTAAAACAAAAATACTTTGGTCAGGATTTTTTTGGAAAATTTTCATATTATTGATAATTGGCCTGATACTTTATCTTGGTCTTTTTTTAATTAATGCCAATAAAAATTTAGACAAAACCATTGTCCCAGAAACAAATGTCACCAAAGACAACACCCTAGACAAAATTAAAAATTTCCTACCCTCCACTACCCATTTAAAAGGAGAAAAAAATAATAGAATAAATATTCTATTATTAGGTTTAGACGGTAGCTCTCGTCGCAGTGGCACCTATCTTACCGACACCATTGCTCTTGTATCCATTAATCCCAAAACCTATCAATCGGCTATCCTTTCAATTCCTAGAGATTTATATGTCCAAATTCCTCACAGTAATTATCACACTAAAATAAACGCTCTCTATACCTATGGATTAAAAAACAAAAATTTATCTCAAAATGAATCCGTTAATTTAATTCGCACCGCCGTTGAAAATATAACTGGAGAGAAAATCCCCTATTATGTCATTATTGATTTTTCCGGATTTAAAAAAATTATTGAAACTCTAGGGGGTTTAAACCTAGAAGTTCCTGAGGACATTAAAGACACTCGTTATCCCGGACCAAATTACTCCTACGAAACTTTTGAAATTAAAAAAGGTTGGCAATATCTTGATGCCGAAACAGCTTTAAAATATGCTCGAGTTAGACATGTTAAGGGAGGCGATTTTGGACGAGCCCGTCGTCAACAACAAATCATTTCTGCCACCAGGGAAAAAGCCCTCTCCTTAAAAATACTTACCAATCCCAAAAAAATAAGTGAATTATTAAATATCCTAGGAAATCATCTAAAAACCAATGTTAGCAAAAAAGAAATGTTTGCTTTTGTTAAAATACTACAAAATATCAATATCCATCAAACAACTACCAACGTTTTAGATGCTTGGAGTAAAAATTCTCTTTTAAAATCAACTCATATTAAATTAGGTGGAATCTATGCCTATGTCTTAATTCCCAAAATAAAAAGCTACGCCGACATCCAAAGCCTAAGTAAAAATATATTTAACCTTGATAAATTAAATGAAAATAAAAAACATATTAGCGAAGAAAATACTTCCATAGCTCTATACAACTCAGCCCATAAAATATCTCCAGATTTTATTAAACTATTACATCAATGGGGCTATTCCAATATTCAACAAAATCATGTCTCCCTGAAAAACCTTTGTCCCCAGGATGAAGATGCTATCATTAGCCTCTCTGAGCAAAAAAAACTATTCACCTTAAATGATTTAGCCAGTAAATTTAATCTTCCCATAATTTACAAAAAAAGAGCTTCTTCCAAAAACAAAACATCAACCACACCAGACATCCTTCTGTGTTTAACCAAACCAACAATCTCATTCTTCACAACCAAAGATGATAAACCAATTAAAAATAATCTCAGTAATGACAACAATCCTAAACATGCTATAATAAACGATAACGGACAAGCACTCTATAATGAAAAATAAATTATAAGTTGCCCCCTTTTTAAAGGGGGCGGAAGGCTGGATAAGCCCTCTTTCGCGTAGCCTTGTAAATTTATCCCACACAACCAAAGACGAAGTAGAAAAGTAAAATAAAAAGGGCTTATTCAGGCTTCGGGGGTTTTTAAGTTATTTACTCAAAAATCTCCGGAATTCAAACAATCCCAGTTTGCTACCCTCTCTATAAAAATAGCAATTTAAATTTAATAACCTCACAAACAATCCCAAACAACATGAAAACCATTTTAATCGCCGGACTAGGAAATCCCGGCAAAGAATATCAATTCACCAGACATAACATTGGCTTCAGAATTTTAGACAACTGGTTAATGAACCCAAGTCTTAAGCATCAAAATTGTTCTTGCCGATGGGAAAATAGCAAAAAACATCAGGCTGAAATAAATCAGTTTTCTTTGGATAATAAAAAAATTATTTTAGCAAAGCCCCAAACCTTTATGAATAAATCTGGAGAAAGCATTGAATCCCTCTCCCACTACTACAAAATAAACCCTGAAAATATTTTAATTATCCATGATGATTTAAGTTTTCCCCTGGGAAATTTCAAGTTAGCAATCAATGCTGGGCCAGCCGGACATAATGGAATAAAATCCATCATTGAAAAATTAGGCACAAAGAATTTCGGGCGTCTAAGGGTTGGTATTTCTGCGCCCCTGGGAAGCTGTCCCGTTAAACATCAAAAAGGACATAATTTTGTTTTGGGAAAATTTACTAAAGAGGAAGAAGAAACAATCACCGAACTTTTACTCACCACTGACAATCTTTTAGATTATTATATTTATAATGATATCCAATCAGCTATGAATGAATTTAACAGAATGGAAATTAAATCGCCCCCTGTGTAAAGGGGGCAGAAGATTAGATAATTTCGTAGGGGCCGTATATTTATATTAAATTTACAGTTTTATAGAAATTAACAAAAAAACACCATACTACCCTCAAGAGAAATAACGGAGCGTAGGAGGGAAAAAGCTCTACTATTTTCTCAGGGGCAGTATGGTGCTTTCAAAAAACTTTTTTCAAATTGTTCTTTCAATTTAAATCAGTTCTTTATTGTAACAATTTTTAAAATATTGTCAAGAGGGACCGCCCTTTACAAACTCTCAACTCTATATTACACTATATTATATAATAATATAACATAATACATATGCAAAAAACTAAGAAAAAAACAATTTCTTTCCGCGCCGATAAAGCTAAATGCGCAACATTAGATAAAGTAGCTCTATCAATCGGTGAGGACAGAACCTACATATTAAACCAGGCGATGAATAACATTCTTGATATTTATGCCTGGCAGATCGAACATATAAAACAAGGTGTTAAAGAGGCTGATGCTGAAAAATTTATAAGCGAGAAACAATGGAGGCAATCATTAAAAGGAAACTTTTAATTTTATGAAAATACTACTAACCCCAACAGCAAATCATGACATTAAATATATTTATAGTTACATTGTTGAAAACAGCGACACTTCTACTGCAAAAAAAGTTTTAAGTTCTATTGAAAATATGATAGACCATTTGGAAAAATTTTCTGAATTGGGAAAAGTTGGTCGTGTAAAAAACACCAGAGAATTAACCGTTCCGAAACTACCCTTTATTATTATCTACAAACTTTATAAAACTCACATTGCCATTGTTTCAATTATGCACACCTCTAAAAAATGGTAACATAGAAACAGTTGAAAAGATTATTTTTTAAAAAAATAATTTTTCATTGTAAAACGATTTTTACTATGGTAGCATATTAATGTATACTTTTATAAGTTTAGTCGAATAAATATACTAAATATATGAAAAAAGACCTAACAATCAAAGATGAATTGACTGAGTTTTTACTTTACACTGCCCCAAGTGGTGATATTAAAGTTGAGGCTTTTCTGTATGATGAAAATATTTGGCTGACACAAAAAAGAATGGCGGAGCTTTTTGGCGTTGATCGTTCTGTTATTACAAAACATTTAAAAAATATCTTTGAAAGCAAGGAATTAAAAGAAAAATCAGTTAGTGCAAAATTTACACATACTGCCTCTGATGACAAAAAGTATGAGGTCAAATTCTATAATTTAGACGCCATTTTATCCGTCGGTTATCGTGTGAATTCCATACAAGCAACTCAGTTCAGAAAATGGGCAAGTAAGATTTTAGAAGGTCACGGAAAAATCTTGCACCAACAAGCAAAAGAAAAAGCATTTAAAGAATATAACAAATTCAACAAAACCCAAGAAATAAATTCCGATTTTGAAAAACAAATTAAAAAGCTGTCTGATAAATAATATTATAAATTCTTAAATCTCAAAAATACTATGAAAAGTAAATTTGTTCAAAAATTTAATCATGATCCAATTGCTAATGGTTATGACACTAATATTCAAAATGAAAACAATCCAATTCGTAATGGATACAGTAATTTAATGAAATGGATTAAATCCAAAACCAAACAATCTAATATTTTAGTTGATTTAGGTTGCGGAACTGGAAATACTTCCAAACAAATAACATCTTACAAAAAAATATATTGTGTAGATATTTCACAAAATATGTTAAATATAGCAAAAAATAAACTAAAAAATAATAACAATATTGTTTTTGTACAAAATGATTTATTAGATTTTTTTGATAATTTTAAAAATAATAAAAAGGTAGATACAATTATATCCACCTACGCAATCCATCATTTAACCCAGGATGAAAAACATATTCTTTTTGAAAAAATATTTAATTTTTTACCAAAGAATGGAAAAATTATTTTTGGCGATTTAATGTTTAAAAATAAAAAACATGAGAATAAGATGAAAAATAAATATCCTGATTTAGTAGAAGATTTTGATAATGAATTTTATTGGCACATTGACAATGAATTAAAGAAATTAGAATTATTAGGATTTAAAATAAAAGTTAAAAGGTTTTCAGATTTATCCTGGGGGATATATGGAATAAAACAATAACACCGCAAGAATCTCTTTTCCATTCCAACTACTTTTTATTTTCCTTGTAATTTACCAAAATATACAACAAAAAAATAACTTAAAAAATTATTCCTACACCACTGCGTTGAATAGATAACCGATTAAAATAATACCAAGGGTAACGATACCAAAGAAGGTGGCGAGGAGTTGCCATTTGATTACTTTTTTGAGGATGAGGGCTTCGGGGAGGGAGATACCGACGATTGCCATCATTAGAGCCAAGGCCGTACCAATAGGCACGCCCTTTTCTACCAAGGACTGCATAATGGGAATTACTCCGCTAGCATTGGAATAAAGAGGAACCGCCAAAATCACCGCCAACGGCACACCCCACCACCCTGCTTTTTGTAAATACTTCCCAAAAAATCCTTGAGGGACAAATCCGTGGATTAATGCCCCCAGTCCCACACCAACCAAGACATACAAAACAATTTTTTTAGTAATATCCATCGCTTCTTTGGAAACGGTTTTGGCAACTTTTTGCCAGGAAGCTTTTTTTGTTTTAATTTCCTGAGGTTGACTTTTTACTTTCCAAACAAAATCTTCCACAAATCTCTCCATATGCAAATGTTCGATAATAAATCCACCAACGATTCCAATAACAATCCCCGCCCCAACATAAAGAGCGGTAATTTTCAAACCAAACATTCCAATAAAAAGAGCCAATGCCACTTCGTTAATAAGTGGTGAAGCAACCAAAAAAGCAAAAGTAACACCCAAAGGAATGCCTGCTTCCACAAATCCGATGAAAAGCGGAATAGACGAACAAGAACAAAACGGTGTCACCGCCCCAAAGATAGTTGCCAGAAAATAATCCAATCCGTAAAAATTACGACTTTTCAGAAAATCACGCAACTTCTCCACCGGCAAATAATATCGCAACAAACTCATAAAGTGCGTAATCACCAAAATCAAAGCAATAATTTTCAAAGAATCATAAATGAAAAAATGCACCGAATCCGCCCAGCGAGACCCTGCCTCCAAAGAAAATACATTAAAAGTAAAATAATCCGCCAACCACTCAAAAGGATAAAAAATGTCCATAATATTTATAAATTAATTGTTAAATAATGAAATTAAAAACTCTACCACAAAAGCCTGAATAAAAGACGTTAAAATAATTACAACCGTTAAAACAATCGCGTACTCTAATCCAAAATAAAGAATTATTATGGGAAAATATGCCGGTTTAATAGAACGATTATATAGAAAAGATGCAATCTCTCCATCACTAATACCTTTATTTTTTAAATCATGAAGAATTGGATACCAAACATACATCGGTCCTGTCGAAATAATTCCACCAATAATTATATAAAACCAAGATTTTATTTTATTTCCACGAAGATGCTTAACGATAAAACTATTATCTATATATTTATTAATAATAACCATTAATACAAAAATAAAAATAAAAATTGGAATAATTTTAATAAATGTTTTCATGAAAAAATTAAAACTAATCCAAAAAAAATTTGGAAAGCCAAAAAATAATATACCATAAACAAAAATTATCGTCACTAGAAAATAAAATATTTTTTGGTCTTTCATATATTTAAAATTTTATTAGTAATAATTGCCACAAAAATAGCCAAAATAAAAGCAGAAATATTTCTAATAATTGCAAATCTCATTCCAAGTATTTTTCCTTCGGCAGGTAATTGAATAAATCCAACCGAAACCCAAGTAACAATAAATGTTGTTACAGCAGTCAAACTAACTCCATTTTTCAAAAATTCTCCGCCAAGGACGTAACTATTTATTGGAGCACCTGCAGAGATACTTCCAAAGAAACCCCCGATAATAGAATCTAAAAATATTCCATGTCCAAAGATTTTTTCATAAATATCCTTAGTTAATAGTGCATTTAATATTCCTATCAATAATAAAATACTTAACAGGATTGGGACTGTACCCCATAATGATTTAGCCGATTTTTGTATTGCTTGTTTCATATAATGTTATATATTATTTCTCAAACCAATGCCTTATTTTTTTACTAGACTTTAAATAGATCATCAAAAATGGAGCTTGAAATAAAGACATAATAGCAGGAAATACCGCTAGATATTGTCCTTTTTCGCCAAATACAGAAACTAAAATAGCAATAGTGAGAGCAATATTTTTACTTACTGCAGTAAAAACTACTGACTGGTGATATCCATACTCAAATTTGAAAACCTTTTTATTAAGAAAGAGTATCACCAAGACGATAGCTCCATAGAAAAACAATGCGACTGGGAAAAGCAAAAATATATTTTGATAATTTTGCAAAATCAATTTCGCTTTTGAGGCAAAGATGATAAACATCAAAAGATAAAGTGAAGCAAGGGTGGTTACGGAAAAATACAATTTTGCTTTCAAAAATTTTTCCGCACCGTGTCTTCTTTCTATATATTCTCTGGTCAAAATGCCCAGAACCAGTGGCAAAACCAGTATAAAGAGCAAATTTTTGGTAATTAAAGAAAACGGTACTTGAATATTGCCTCCAAGTGCAAAGTAATGTCCCAAAACAGGATAAACGAAAACGGAAAGCAAAAACGCAAAAGCAACAATGATAGTTCCGGAAAGCATATGCCCTTTGGACAGTCCGATATAACCAAGTCCCATGCTTGATGCCGGCGCTATGGAAAGAAGCATTAGCGAGAGCGTAATGTCCGGACTTAACCTAAACAACCACGCCAAAAACCACATCAGCAAAGGAGCGACAATAAAATTTAAAATTAACGCCTCTGCAACCGGTTTGCCAAGCCCTTTTGTTTGTTTAAGAGAAGTCAATGACAAATTTATCATCATTGGGTATATCATTATGAACACCACCGAAATAATGAATTTTGAAAGAAACTTCAAGTCAAAAAAGTATCCTAAAGAAACACCGAGAAGCATGATTGTCAGTGTGTAAAGAAGGATATTTTTTGATAAGTTGGCTTTAATTTTTTTAATCATATTTGCTTTCAATTAATTACAATGTTCGCAATGTGTTTCCATTTTTAAATCAACGGGGGTGATTTGTATCGTGGTATGTTCTATGTCGTATGTGTCATGCAGAATCTTTTTTGATTCATTGAAGACTCTCTCAAGCTCGCCTTTGTCTTTTATTTGCAAGTGTACGGAAAGCAACGGGGTATGGGAAGATGCAAGCCAGATATGCAAGTCGCTAACATTTTGCACTCCCTCTACTTGAGCTAGGCTTTGTCTGATTTTTTCAAAGTCCATATTTTTAGGGACAGAATCAGTAAGTGCGTCAAAAGTTTCTTGTAAAAGTGCATAAATACTCTTAAGCAAAACAATGGAAATTACAATAGAGAGAATCGGGTCAACAATATTCCAATGCGTAAAATAAATTATCACCGCCCCAAAGATAACCCCAAGTGAAAGCAATGAATCTTGCAAAGAATGCAACCAAACGGCTTTCATATTTGTATTTTCTTTTGAGCTTTTGGTTAAAATCCAAGTCGCAATTCCATTACCAATCAGTGCCACAACTCCAGCAAAAAGCATCTGCCATCCCAAAACATGTTCGGGCTTTAGAAGTCGCACAACACCTTCATAGAGAATGTATATTGTTGCTGCTAGTAAAATAAGAGTATTTGTAAATGCAGCAATAAATTCTACTTTCTTGTAACCATAAGTTTTTTTGTTATTTACTGGGCGCATTGATGCCTTCTCTGCAAAATAACCAAGAACCATTGAAGAAATATCCGTCAAATTATGAATAGCCTCTGATATCAAAGATAAACTATGAGACAAAATTCCAAACATAATTTCAAAAACAACAATTCCTAAATTAATAATCATTGCAATAATAAGCGCAAAAAGTGTTTTTGGTGCTTCGTGTGTGTGATCGTGTGACATATTTTTTATATTATTTGTTAATAAAATTTATTTTTAAAAAATTACTCAACCAATGGAAGTATCTTAATTGGAATTAATTTTAAAATAACACCTACTAAGATACAACAACTTTTTTACCAACCACTCAAAATGATAAAAAATGTCCATAATATTTATAAATTAATTACAATGCTTACACTTCGTCCTAATATCTACTGGAATAACCTGAACCGTTGTGTGCTCAATGTGATATTTATCAAACAAAAGATTTTTTGCTTCTTGAAAAACTCTTTCCAAGTCGCCCAGTTGTTTAACTTGCAAATGCACAGACAACATTGGCAAACGAGAACTCTCCAACCAAATATGCAAATCATTAAGTTTAACCACTCCCTTGATTTGCAATAAATCTCGCTTCACCTCTTCATAATCAATTCCTTCTGGCACAGAATCCAGCAAAGCATCCACAGTTCTTTTAATCAAATGATAAATACTTTTAATCAAAAATACGGCAATTAAAATAGAGATGATTGGATCAACAATATTCCAACCAGTAAATTTAATAATAACCGCTCCCATAACAACCCCCAAAGAAGAAAGAGCGTCCTGTAAAGAATGCAACCACACCGCCTGCATATTAGTATTGTTTTTGGAACTCTTTGTTAAAATCCAAGTAGCCACGGTATTCCCTAACAAGGCAATCAGTCCAACATAAAACATCGTTCCACTCATCACTTCTGGAGCCGTAAATAATCTAGTGATACCTTCATATAAAATATAACTAGTTACCAATAACAAAATAAGACCATTAACAAAAGCGGTTACAAATTCCATCTTTTTATAACCATAGGTCTTTTTATCATTGGCTGGGCAAGCAACCATCTTCTCAGTTACATAACCCAAAACCATCGAACCAATGTCCGTCAAATTATGAGCAGCATCAGATATTAAAGCCAGACTATTGGCCATAATTCCCAAAATAATTTCAAAAACCGTGATTACAATATTTATACCAATAGCAATTATTAAACCAGAAAAAGTTTTTGGCGTTTCATGTATGTGTTTATGTGTCATATACTATTATTTAACTAATAAAAATATTTTTACAGACACTAATAACAAAATAATACCAATCAAAATCTGAAAAACTTTTTGCCACTTTTGCGGAAAAAATTTATCGGTTACTTCATATACAAAATGAATACCAACCCACAAAATAATCCCCAGCACTGCCTCCTGATACCAATTAGTTAATGTCTGATTTTTATTAAAAATATAATGCCAACCAATGGTGAATAATGAAGCAAAAAACGCCACAATTACATTTCCTAAATATACTTGCTTAATATTCATCTTACCAATTTTGATAGCAAAAGGAACTTTTAATGGTTTCAGAGATGTACCTACAAAGCCAATAAAAAATCCGCTGAGCCAAGGACCAAGTAATCCACAGGCCTTAGTAATAACTGGATGTCCCTCCTTAAATTCCATCTCATGTTTTTTAAAGTGCACAAACATCAAACGCAAACCGTAGAGAATAGCCAAAACACCTAAAGTAATAATTAGTGTCGCGTCACCAACATTTTCAAATAACAATGTTCCCAACCAAGAAGCAATCAAAGTAAAAATTGGAATTATCACAAATAACTTCTTTTTCATTGCCTTTGGTAACTGAGCAATCTTTTTTCTATTTTGAAAAATAATTGTTAAAGCTCCTAACATAATAACCCACAAGAAAACATCTATGGAATTTCTAATATTTAAACCAAAAACAAATAAAAGTAACAAAATTGTGAAAAATCGGTCAAAACGAATTTTCAAACCGGCGGTTACCACACCGACTATTAAACTGACAAGTAAAAAATTTACTAACATAAGATTTTATTAATTATTAAATTATATACTAGACTTCTCCGGAAACTAGCTTCGTTACGAAATTTGCTAGTTTTGAGTAAAATTTATTGAACAACTTTAGAAAATTTAGCCTTAGCTAAGTTGAAAAAGTTTGAAATAAATTTTACCAAAAGTGGAAAATTGCAGTAGAAGATAGTTTCCGAAGAGGTCTATTTATTAAATTCTTTTCCGCAAGCCTTGCTTGTGGAAAATACAAATATCTAAAATCAATTATTAACTATTGATTTTTTCTTCAATGGCACTTTTAATTTCATCTTCCTCCGGCATCTGTCCGGCGGTAATTATTTGATTATCAATGGCAAAAACTGGGGAACTCATTGCTCCCAACTCCACCATCTTTCTGATATCGGTAATATAGCCAACTTCTAATTCCGAATTAATTTCCTTGGTCACCTTAGAAACACGATTATAAAGCATTTCACAGGTTGGACATCCCGAACCAAATACTTGAATTTTTATTTCTTTCATATTTTTATTATTCTCCTCACAAATGATACAGCTTATCTAAAGCCATTCTCACTGAACTTTCTTAGAGTTATTTTTGGACGCATGTTTGATACCTTCTTTAATCAACAAAGTATCAAACATCAGATAGGAAATAACATCAAGAAAGTTCAGTGAGACATATTCCTTCAACTAAACTTACATTTATGGAAAAATTTTTTAAAATAATTTATTAATTAAATTTATATATTTATTAATCACTTTTCTATCGGCAAAATAAATAATTTTCCGCCCTTCCTTTCGCGATTTAATCAAACCAAAATCCTTCAAGACTTTCAAATGATGTGAAGCAAGATTCTGAGCAATTCCCAATGCTTCATAAATTTCACAAACACACTTCTCTCCCTCTCGCAATAAATACAATATTTGCAAACGATTTTCCTCACTAATAATTTTCAAAAACTTCTCCACTCCAGTTAAATTTTTTTTAGGCGATTTCACCACCGAACAACAATTTTTAATCATAAAATAATATTATATATCAATCTATATTGATATAATAACACAACTAAAAAAAATGTCAAATAATTGTTAAATCTTTAAGTAAAGAAATATATTTGACAATACCTCAGTTATCAACTATCCTATAAATGGTCTGAAATCAGCCCCAATAATAAAAACGAGAGGATACATTATGGCATCATCGAAGGCAAAAACCAAACAAACAGCAGAGTCAAGAAAAAATGACCCTGAGGATAGGGCAAAAAAGAAAGATAACTTTGTTTTAGGTCTCAAAAAAGAGGCTGCAAGGGTATCAAAAGAATCACCAACGTATAAATCAAGCTCTTTCTGGAGATAGACAATGATGCCCACCGAATAACAGCCCTCCTAGTATTACTGCGGGGGGCTGTTCAACTTTTTACATCCTTTATAATTATCTTATTTATAAAAAAATCTATTTTTTTACACATTACTATTATACAAAAAACATTGACCATTCACCTATCAAGCTATATACTAAATGTGGTTGATAATTTGTAATTAATCACACTCTTATGAAACAAGTAGAAACAAAAAAACTTCAAGCCGTTAAAAACTTTATTGGAAAAAATCAAGTAGCCTGTGTCACCGGAGCCTTCTTCGGAGATGAAGCCAAAGGAAAGATGGTTGATGAATTATCAAAAGTAAGCGATGCCATTGCCAGAGTAAATTCAGGAGAAAATGCTGGACACACAGTTTACTACCAAGAAAAGAAATTTGTTTTTCACCTCATTCCCAGTGCTGTCATGACTGGTAAAAAAACGTTTATTGGCGAAAATTGCGTAATGAATCCTATAAACTTTATGAAAGAAGAAGTTTCCCTTCTCTCCAAAAATAAAATAAATTACAAGAATTTACAAGTTGGAAATGTTTTCATAGTTCATGCTCTTCACAAACTAGTAGATATTATGAGAGACCCCAATGCTTCTACCGGCAAAGGAATGTCGGCTGTTCATCAAGATATTGTTGGTAAACGAGCGGTTAGATTAGAAGATTTTTTAAATAAAAACTACAATCGATTAGAAAAAAGTATTAATTTTTGGTGGGAATACTTAATCCAACAAGGTATTTTGGAAAAGGAAAATACCCAGGCAATTCTCAACAATAAAAAAATTCCTCTTCATGTCAAAAATATTCTTAAATACAAGAGAAAAAAAGATATCCAAAAATACATAATCTCATCCATAACCCGCACCCTTCGAAATAAAAATTTTCCAAAAACAACCAATGTCCGCAGTCAAATGACTGATTTAGCTAATCAGGGGAAAAAAGTTTTGCTGGAAGGTTCTCAGTCATTTTTTTTAGCTAATCCCGAAGGAACCCACTATTCAAGTAGCACCTCGGCCAACACAACGGCCTCCGGTGTTTATGCTTCCAGTAATATGCCTCTGCATTTTTCCGTAGCAACGCTAAATGTTACCAAAGTACCCTCTTCTCGAGTTGGCAGTGGTGCCAATCCCAGTGGTTATGTAGAACAAGATTGGTTTTCCCGACGACAACTTACCAGTAGTGATTTAAAAAAACTCAATTTAAATTTTGAACACGCCTACAACACCTTCATAAATTCCATTAACAAAAAAGGTGAACAAAAAGAAGAAATTTATCTAAACGAAAACAACAAACTGGTTTTGGCTCAAGGCAAAAAAATAACAAACAACGAGGCCCTGGCCATTGCCTCCTGTGTGGAGTATGGAGAATTTGGAGCCACCACTGGAAAACCACGCGTCTGTGGAACCCTAGATCTTCCTCATCTAGCTCACACAATAAAATACCAAGGAAAACATCTGTCTATTTCCTGCATAGACCGTTTGGATAATTTAGAAAAAGTTTTAGTAGTTGTGAAATATATTTACAAAGGAAAAACAAAACAATCCAATGGCAAAATTTATAAAAATGGTACAATTATTTCTCTAAAAAATGACCTCCCGAATGAAGAAATATTAAAAGACTGTCAACCAATTTACAAAAAATTACCCGGTTGGAAAACTTCTCAACCAATCGATAGAACCGACTTAGACAAAAAGCTAAACAACTATTTAGAATTTATTGAAAAACAAACTGACTGCCAAATTATCTCCTTCGGCAATGGACCAATGACTGATAATTTGGTATACTTAAAATAAAATTTTATGCCAGAACAACTTAATTTATATCGCAAAGAAGAAAAAAGGTATAATCAAGAAAAAATAATTATTGATAATTTGTTATCTTGTGATCCTTTTATTTCACAAGTATTAAGCACTGAACATCAAGAAAAATTAATATTTGCAAATGATGGCAAGGGTTTAATTGATAAACTATCATCACAAGATTTAAATTCTTTAACTAAAAAAATACAGCAACTTGCTTCTCTGACTAAAAAAATAAAAAAAGACACATCCAATAATCAAATAAGTCTCGAAATTCTCCCTAATAACCAGACAGCAATTATTAGTCAAATTGCCAGTTTGGCAACAGAAATCAATAACATTGTTAAATATCCATTAGCTATCCATCCGAAAATTATACTCACTTTTTTAAATGAATATAATCAACTGC
This sequence comes from Patescibacteria group bacterium, assembly GCA_015493225.1. GTDB lineage: Bacteria > Patescibacteriota > Minisyncoccia > Moranbacterales > DUUL01 > S145-42. The sequence goes on along the minus strand of WGDO01000029.1, from coordinate 11,193 downwards.
AATCATTTTTAACCACTGACATTTTAGGTTTTGATTACAACATTGTTGAAAGAGTTAAATTAGAAATTACTTTAAAATTATCCAATTTACTAAAACAAAATATAGACAACTTAGAAGATTTTTTATTACAGTTCACAACAAAATTAAAAAATATCAACTCAATAATCAACCCAAGTAAATCATCGTCTTCTGATAAAAACTTACTCTCCCAAAATAAAAAACAACAAAAACAACTATTACTTGCTCGTAAAATTAGCGACCTTTTTAATATTATATTTCACTAGATTGACATGCTTAAATTTTCAAAAAAACCAATCCTCCACCTTGCGCCAATGTGTAATATTACCAACCAAGCCACTCGTCAAATCACCAAAAGTTTTAACTGTGATATAACCTGGAGTGAGATGATTAGTAGTGAAGGTTTAGTTAGACAAAATTTGGACAATAACAGATCCTTAAAATTAGCCCAAAAATTCAATAAAACAGAAGCACCCTATTGGGTACAAATTTTTGGTACCAATCCGCAAACGATGGCTCAAGCAGCTAGAATAATTGAACAAGAAATCAAACCAATTGGCATTGATATCAATCTTGGTTGCCCAGTTCCCAAAGCCAGGAAAGGAGGTTACGGCGCTGTGCAAATTGGTGAAATTGATAAAGTGGTAGAAATTATTAAAACCGTTAAACAAGAAATTTCTCTACCTCTTTCTCTAAAGACTAGATTAGGACTTACTGACCCTACGGAAATTTTAGATTTTGCACCTCGTTTAGTGGAGGCCGGTTTAGACCAATTGGTTGTTCATGCTCGAACATTAAAAGGTATGTTTAAAGAAGAACCAAATTGGCAAATCATCAAACAACTAAACACCCTTTTAGACATCCCGGTGATTTACAACGGGGGAATTAAAACCCCAGAAGATGCTAAATTTTATATGGAAAAAACCGGTTGTTACAATTTAATGATTGGCCAAGCCACCATTGGCAACCCCTGGCTTTTCCAAGAAATAAAAAGCTACTTTCAAAATTTATTAGCCAGCAATGAAACCACTAACACCGCTCCAAATATATCAATCGAACTTAACAAAGAATTATCCTCCAGCAAGCAAATTAAAATTAGCACTATTTTAGACCACGCCGAATTGGTCGCTTCTTATTTTGGCGAAAAAGGTCTTATTGGTTTTCGTACTCAACTCTCCGCCTATCTTAAAAATCTTAAATCCCCAAAATCGATCCGCCAACAAGCCGTTCAAATTACCAATTTACAAGACTTAAAAAACTTACTAAAACAAATCTAAAAATTATAACCATCTTCTCTATCCATTTTCAAAACCAACGAAGTCTTAATTTAAATTTTTATAACACTACCCTTATCACAAAATTTGTCCCAAAGTTGCGACGACCGCACTAACTTTGGGACAGCCCATTAAATCTCTTTATATTTCCCAAAGTTGCGACGACCGCACTAACTTTGGGAAAATTAATTTCAATACACCATATTAAATAATTAAATAACGTTAGAAATTCTTACATACAAACAATACTAGAAATTATTACAAATCAACACCTAATTAAAATTAATTTCAAAACTATATCACTTTTTAATTTCAAACAATCCTTTTTTTAAATCATAAATATGTTCAACTAATAAATAATTCACGTAATTTTCTATTTCTCGTTCTTTAATTTCTTTTATAATATCTTCTGTCAAGGATAACTTACTTACAAATACACTATTTTGCAATTTTTTATATCCTAAAAAATATAACTCCTGCCTTAGCCAATTGCGATGATGTCTGTATATTTCCGGAATGTCAAAAATTACCAATCTATACTTTCCATCCCACTTCTCCTCTAATCTTTGCTTATATCCTGATATTTTATTTGCCAATGATTCCCCTCTTTTAGTTAGTGAAAATATATCACCTGACTTAGCGACTATTCCATATCCTTGCAAACGTAATAACGCTCTCTCTAAATTTTTCTTTTCTAATCGTTGTTGCTTAAACATAGCTATCTCTCCTAAAAATTCTGATGGATCATCAATATAATAAGTTGGCTTTCTTAAAAATGCTCCAAAAGTCCCTTTGCTGATAGCTTTTAAAATTATAAAAGTTATTGTCGTATTATCGTATGTTGTTTCAATAATATTTTTTATCATTTTTTTTGCAAAACTTTCTATTTTTTTGTCACGCCCCCAGGCACCTCGCTTTTGACTACGTGTTATTTCACCAATTCGTTTTACTCTTATTTTTTTATCAATCATATTTTTTAACTTATTTAATAATTAACTCATCTCACACATCTATCCCAAAGTTACGACAATTCGCTCCACAAACACTGGAAACTGCACTAACCTTAAGAAAAATTACCAAAGCTCTTTCCAAATCTCTTTATTTTTTCCCAAAGTTTAGACGACCGCACTAACTTTGGGACAATCTACTAAATTTCTTTATATTTCCCAAAGTTGCGACGACCGCACTAACTTTGGGAAAATTTTGTTTAGTAAATTAGTCTATATCAAAATATCAAAAAAAGCAACCTAAAAAGGTCACTCAGTTTATTATTTATAATTTTCTCCGGAATTAAACACTCAATTAAACACCTAACAACTAAAAGTTTAAAACCGAGAGTCACACTGAGCTCAAAACAAGCTGCTACCTATCATTATCTATTTACCACTATCTATCTACTATTTACTATTTAGTATCCACATCCACAATTTTTTTCCTGGCTGTTTTTCCTCCAACAATTTCTATTTGACTTTTCGCTACCTTAAAATATTTAGACAATAATTTAACAACCGCCTGATTAGCCTTTCCTTTTTCCGGCACCACCGTCACCCAAACCTTATAACTTCCATCTTCCATTTTCTCAATTTTATTTTGGCTACTCTTGGGAATAACCTTGATATAAATACGCATAAATTTAAAATAAATCAGCTAATGAAGCTTTGCATTTTTTTTCATTCCTGTTGTTTAATTGTTGGTCCATTTTTCTTACGCGATAACTTTTATGCCTCATAATAAATCTTAATTTATCTCTATCTTTTACACTGAATCTTCCGCCAACAGCATTCCTAAATTCACCAGACGACTGGGCAAGATTAAAAATAATAGCAGGAAGATTATTCATTTTAAAGTCAGCGCCTACCTCTAACCGCCTCTTTGTACGATCATCATTATAACTTGGTTGCCTATTATTTTTATATTTTTTTATTTTAAGATTAGTAAGTCTGCCTCTTAATTTCTTCGCTTCCTGTATTTCTTCTTTTTCTTCAGGTGTTTTTTTATACTTACCCATCCTAAACAAGCCATTTAAAAAACCGCCCTTCCCCTTTTCTTTTTCTGTATCATCACTTAAGGTTCTGCTTTTAGTAAACAATCCCATAATACTTTTATTAATAATTAACCACGGCAAAAAAATTTTGCATGGACTACACCTTCTATTTCTTTTGCCATTTTTTCATCTTAACAGTCCTTCTTTTAGTTTTTGATCCTCCTAGTCTATCTGCTTCAATATCTTCTATTGTTTTCTTTAATCCATAACTTCTCCTCATATCCCTCGTTAATACTTTAACTTTAGTACCCTTTATTATACCAAAACCAGTCTGTCTCCGAAATCTTTTATCTTGTTTCGTAGATTCTTCTCTCATTTGCCTTGCAACAGCCCTCGCAAGCTCCTTCTGATTAATTTTTCCGCCTCTAACAATCTTCCCCCAATCACCACCAGCTTGAACAACTTCTTCTATTCCTTTTATCTGCATTCTTTTTTTAGTAATTCTAGGATTATATTTTATTAACGGTTTTTTATTTTTATCTCGTTTATTTCGCTTCACAAAACGTATATCTACTTCTCCAGACATTTCCTTAAACATTTTTTTAATCTTCTTTTTTTCTTTCTGCTCTTTAATAATATCATATTGCCCATATTTTTTTTCACCTAGTACAGCATTCTTAAAACTTTGCCCCCAACCAACTAACGGTGACTTCCATGGAGTTTGAGCTCGGAATCTATCCGCCCCACCAGAAAATTTTTCTTGTCCAGCAGCACCATTGCCTACGCCTCCAACGCCATTATTAACAGATTGTTTACTAACACCACTGTTACCCCTACCAAATTTACGCGTCCCATTACCAAAACGGCCTCCTCCAACTGACGAGCTACCACTATTTCTCATACTATTAAAACTACCTGCCATTTTTGAAAATAATTAAAAATTTAAAAAGTTAAAAAGTTGTAAAGTTAAGAAGTTAAGAATTGATAAAAAAATAAAACCTTTAAATGTTTAATCCCCAAAAACCCCCCAAATTTTCTCATCGCTTTTATTCATCAACTACGTTGATGAATAAAAGCGATGAGAAAATTTGACCCCCTTTACACAGGGGGTGAGTAATGATTTTATACATAACCGCCAAAAATTATCGAATCTCCACCTCATCCACCTTCCCTTCAAACATTTTTTTAATTTTACTTAAATCAATTTCTTTTCCCTTAATTTTATCTCTCAAGCTATCATCTAATATTTTCCCATAATCCTGATATTTTTGCAAGATATATCTTTTCGTACTATTTAACCATTCCGCCACTTCCTCAAATTCATCTTCCGTATGTAAACCAGGAACAACCGTTGTTCTAAATTCATAATCAACTCCAGAATTTTTTATCAAATCAACACTCAACTTTATTCTCTCCAAGTCAATTTTAGCCCCACAAACTTTTTGATAATTTTTCAAACTAGCCTTAATGTCCATAGCCACATAATCTACTAATTTTTTCTCAAATAGTTCTCGCAAAACATCCGGCCGTGTACCATTAGAATCCAATTTCACCACAAAACCTAGTTCTTTAATTCTTTTAATAAAATCAACCAAATCTGGTTGTAAGGTTGGTTCTCCACCAGTAATACAAATTCCATCCAATTTCCCCTTTCTCGTCTCCAAAAACTCAAAAAATTCATCCATCTGCTTCTCAGCCTGCTCACTACTCTGAACTGTGAACTGTGAACTGTGAACTAACTCCGGGTTATGACAAAACGGACAACGAAAATTACAACCATTAGTAAAAACCGTCGCCGCAATTTTCCCTGGATAATCTATTAATGTCATTTTTTGTAAACCACCTATCAACATAATTTAAAATTTAAAATTTAAAATTTTTAATTAATTTTCAATGCTTAAATTTTCAAAATAAACAACAAACAATTATAAATTAAAATTTGGTCATTTAAAATTCCCTATTGTCTCTCTCCCCCTGCACTTCCATATCATCCTCCGGACCAGAGACTTCATCAATCATTTGCTCACTGGCAATCAAAACCTCTCGGGGCTTTGAGCCATTCTCTGGACCAACCACTCCATTCTCTTCCAACAAATCAACAATTCTCGCCGCCCGATTATAGCCGATTCGTAACCGTCGCTGAATAGAAGAAATGGAAGCCTTGCCAGCCTGAATAACTAATTCCTTAGCCTGAGGATACAACTCATCATCATCATAATTTTCCCCCTCTCGCACATCTCCGGAAATAACCTTCTCCTCTAATTTATCTTCCAAAGATCCTTGTAGCTCATCATCCTTATCGAAATTAATTTTTTTGGCTTGATTTTTAATATACTTAATTAACTTACGCGTCTCTGTCTCCGAAACAAACGGTCCCTGAATTCTAATTGGCTGTGGATAGCCTGGACCCATATATAACATATCACCATTACCCAACAACTTCTCCGCTCCTGGTCGATCCAAAATAGTTCGCGAATCAATTTGACTAGATACCTTAAAGGCAATTCGCGCCGGAATATTATTTTTGATTGTTCCTGTAATTACATTCGCATCCGGTCTTTGAGTTGATAAAATTAAATGAATACCAACCGCTCTAGCCATCTGAGACAAACGAACAATCAATCCTTCCACCTCTTTACCATGAGTGGCCATCAAATCAGCTAGCTCATCTATCACGATTACGATGTAAGGCATTTTTCTTAGTGGCTCTTCAGTAACTTCTCCCGTCTCCACATCAGTAATTTTTCTCATTTCACCCAATTCTACTTTTTCATTATAGGAAACTATATTTTTTGCTCCCGCTTCCTCCAATAATTTATACCGGCTATCCATTTCACCAGTAGACCATTTCAGAGCATTAACAACCTTATTCATATCAACAATAACCTTTGTTAAAAGATGAGGAATGCCATTATAAAACGAAAGTTCAACTCTTTTTGGGTCCACTAAAATTAATTGTAGGTCACCAGGAGAATTTTTAAATAATAATGATGACAAAATAGCATTAATACACACACTTTTTCCAGTATTGGTTGAACCCGCCACTAACATATGCGGCATTTTTTCCAGTGCCGCAATAATAGAATTTCCATTCACATCTTTTCCCAAAGCCATCGTTAAATAATTATCACTATCTCTAAATTCATCCTCTTCTAATAATCCTCCCAATCTAATCATCGTTGGTTTTGTATTTGGCACTTCCACTCCAACCAAAGAAGTTCCCGGAATTGGCGCTTCAATTCTAATTGCCGGCGATGCTAAACTCAAAGCCAAATTATTCTGCAAATTAACAATTTTACTTAACATCACCCCTGGCGGAGGAGAAAAAGTATACTGTGTAACTGTGGGACCAACATTATAACCAGCCGGCTCCAATTCAATTCCAAATTCCCGAGTTGTTCTTCTAATGGTCTCAATGTTTTCCTCAGTATTATTTTTTCCACTACTCCCTTTACTTCTTTCAAAAATTGACAAAATTGGTTGCTCCCACTTCCCGCCAGCAGATTGTTTTTTATGCTTTTTATTATCGCTTATTGGCTTTCGCTTGAAATTATTATCAACCACATCACTTAACGGCGCTTTATGGCTACTTTCACTTTTTATATTTTGAATATTATTTTCACCTGGCATTGTCTCGTCTATAAACTGAACTTTTTTAATATTATTTTTCAAATCTTTTTTAGTCAATACAACCTCACTATTATTTTCTTTTTGTTTATCCTCAACCTCCTCTTTTTTTTCATCTTTTTTATCACCTCTTAAAAATAATTTTCTCCATAAACCTTCCTTATCTTTTTTGGAATATTTTTCACTTTGTTTACTATTTATTAAGTTCATTACACTATCCGTTGATTTATCATCTGTCAATAATGGTTTTCCACTATGTTCCAACTCCTCATCATCTTCTTTTTTAAAGATATCCGCAATCCTATAAAACAAATTAAGAACTGGCACATTAACTAAAAGCATAAAACCAATCAACAATAAAGCAATTAAAGTAATTACCCCAGCAAATTTACCAATTAAAGTAACTAAAGAATAAGCCACTGCCAAACCAATATACCCTCCGCCAAAACCACCTTTAGCCATGGTATTCATTTCATCTAATTTATAAAAAATATGCAAAAGACCCAAACCCGTCAATAATGATAAAAACATTCCACTGGTCGCCAATATGTATCTGATTGATTTCATTCTCCTAAAATACATCACGCCCAACGCCATCATTAAAATTGGTAAAATATATTTACCCTGCCCAAACAAAGAAGTTAATACTTTACCAAGAAATCTACCGACAACTCCCGCTTGATTAAAAATACTCAAAGTAAAAATCAAAGCAAACAAAAACAACAAAATAGCTGTGATGTGTTTTCTAACATCACTACGCAGAATATCATCTTGATTTTTATTTTTTCTCTTATTATTTATTTTTTTCTTTTTTCTTTTTGCCATTATATTTTAATTTAATATCTTATAAAAAAAACGAAAATCATACAAAAAATCATCAATTTCAAGTTACTCCTTTTTTAAAGGGGACAGAAGACTGGACAAGTTAAAATTAACAGTTTTGTATATAACTGTTCTCTACTACTCTACCAATAATACCACATTTTTACCCAAAAACCAACCCCAAAAATCACACCCTTACCCACAACCTAATCATCCACCACTCATCATTCACCCAACACTAAACATTTAACATTTAATATTCAACATTAAACATTCATTTAAAATTTAAAACTTAAAACTTAAAATTTCTCTCTCTTGACTTATTTTTAAAAATAGTCTATTCTTATAAAAGAGCTAGGGATTATTAAAACACCTAATAAGCTTTTTTGTTTTTGACAGAGTTATTTCAGAAACGAAAGTAATAGAATTTAACCCACAGAATTATGGATCAAAAAATTATAGACTTCAATAAAAAACAACAACACAATAAATTTCCAAAAGTTAACGTTGGGGATATTGTTCGTGTTCACCGAAAAATTAAAGAGGGACAAAAAGAAAGAATTCAGATTTTCAAAGGATTAGTAATTGCCATCAAAGGAAAACAAAGCTCTTCTCCAACAATCACCGTCCGACGAGTTTCTGGGGGAATTGGCATTGAAATGATTTTCCCTATTTTTAGTCCTATCATTGAAAAAATTGAAATTTTACGACACAGTAAGATTAAACGATCAAAATTATATTATATGAGAGAAAGATTTGGTAAAGCCGCTAAAATGCAAGCAATTGAATTAACAGAAGATGAAAAAAATTTTTATAATAAAAAGAAAGAAGTAGAAACTGCTGAAGATCAAACAACTGAGTCATCGGAAAAGAAAGCGGAAGATACTGAAAAAACAAAAGGAGGAAAGAAAGAAACTAAAGAGGAAACCGGAAAAAGTGCTGAAAAGAAAGATGGCAAAACAGAGTCTAAGAAAGAGTCCAAGAAAACAGAGCCCATAAAGGAAGAAAAATAGGAGATAATGCCAAGATCGGCCCCGGTGGTGGAATTGGTATACACACACGGTTGAGGGCCGTGGTCCATTAGGGCATAAGGGTTCAAGTCCCTTTCGGGGCACCAAAGACTAATTTTCAATTTTCAATTTAAAATTTTCAATGAATGTTTAATTATAAATTTTTAATATAAAGTTTATCATCATGCATTCAAAATTAAAAATTTGAACATTAAAAATTAAATTAAAATTTAAAACTTAAAATTGCACATCAGTGCCATCCGGACGCTTAGCTCAGTTGGTTCAGAGCACCTCGTTTACACCGAGGGGGTCAGGGGTTCGAATCCCTTAGCGTCCACACAAGTAAGTCACACGACACTTAAACAACGAATGCACCCCTAGATCGATGAAGGAAACTGAACTGCTTCAGTTTCCGTCACAGGATTCGAAGGGATTTTTTTTGCTAAAAAAATCCCGGGCCCAACGGGCGAATCCCTTAGCGTCCACAGCCAAACAACAAAACAAACGCTACTTACAAACAAAGACAAAAAACCAAACCAGGAAACTGAACTGCTTCAGTTTCCGTCCCAGGATTCGAAGGGATTTTTTATTTGCTTTATTATTTTTCACAGATTATAATCTGATCATGCGAAAAATACTAAATCAATTCTTTAAGGAGTTTATAATTTTTACTGGCAAACAAGCCCGGGCCAGTATTTTTGGTTACCTGCTATTATTTGCTATCATCATTACCAAATGGATTAACTTTTCCAATTTATCATTCACTCGTTACGATGTCATTTTTCTAATAGCCATCTTTTTTCAATTTGTTTTAATCACCACAAAAGCAGAAAGCAAAGAAGAAATTAAGGTGATTTTTTTATTCCATGTCTTAGCAACCATCATGGAATTATTTAAAACAAATCCAAAAATTAATTCTTGGCAATATCCAGGCCAACGAGAAATTTTTATGTTAGGAACAGTTCCTCTTTTTACCGGATTTTTGTACTCATCGGTCGGAAGTTATATTGCCAGAGCCTAGCGAATTTTTAAACTACAGTTCAAAAACCTCCCTAATAATTTTTTCTACCTTATCTTTTAGCATAAATTTACAAAGTCTACTTTGTTAAAATTTTAACGAAACTCAAAATCCTTAAGGCGTAAAAAACAAAATACAATAAAAATTTAAAATTAAATATTCAATCAAAATTCAAAATTGCCTGCCTGCCGGTAGGCAGGAAAATTCAAAACTCATTTAGAATTTAAAACTTAAAATTTAAAATTTTTATCAAAAAACGCCCTTCGAATCCCAAACTCGAAAGCCAAGCAGTTGGCTTCCTCTTTCCGTTGTCTTGCTCTGTTTTTATTTAAAGCTTGTTTTGTTGTTTATCTATGTCGGGGCACTGGGATTCGAACCCAGTCTATACGGTCCCAAACCGCACGTGCTAGCCGTTGACACCATGCCCCGTCAACTCTTAATATTATATACTTGACACAAACAAAAGTCAATACAACCCAACTACACACAATTAATAACTTTATTTTTTATCCACAAAACATCAACATTTTTAGGAAAGTTCTTTGATTTTATTGAAAAAATATGTTAAAATAAATAAGTAACGAATTAAATAAAAAATTATGCGTTTATCCTGGTATGGGCAAAATTGTATTAAAATACAAACAAAAGCAAAACGAGGAGGAGAAGAAACAACTTTATTATTAGACCCTTTTGATAAAAAAACAGGGCTTAGACCACCTCAAGGAAAAATGGATATTGTCACACTTTCTAATATACACCTTCTGAAAAGTGCCAAAAAATTCCAAGGAAAATCTTTCACAATAGACTCCGCTGGCGAATATAGCCTTCGAGGAGTTAATATTGAAGGGATTGAATCATTTCAAGACAATAAAAACGGAGAGCTAAAGGGTCGTAACACTATTTTCACCGTTGAAAGTGAAGGCATAAAAGTCTGTCATCTAGGCAATATCGGACATACCCTAACAGAAAAAGAGATAGAAAATATTGGGAATGTAGACATTCTGCTAATGCCTGTTGGTAATCCGGACAACCTATCCCTTAAACAACTCAAAGAAATAGTCGGTCAACTAGAACCAGGAATGATTATTCCGATGAACTATAAAATAAAAGGACTAAAAGAAAAATTGAACGATTGTAAAGAATTTTGCAGTGAGTTTGGTGCTAAGAGTAGCAAGGGAGAGGCAAAACTAAACGTCAAAGAAAAAGATGTTAAAGATATGGAGAATAATTTAGTTATGCTGGCGGTGAGTTGATGGCAGAGTCTATTCAATCATTTAATTGCCCCCTTTTATAAAGACAAGTTATAAGGAAAAGTCAACCCGTACCTTAAAAAAATAATAAAGAAATTTACGAGCAGTAGCAATAACAGCTGTAAAATAATGCTTTCCATCATTAATCAGTCTCTGATAATACTCTTTAAAAATGTCATTATGTTGTTTT
>WGDO01000028.1 GCA_015493225.1 Patescibacteria group bacterium | reverse complement strand
TAAATATATCAAAGAGATCTTTTTTGTTTGTTTTAAGATAACTCAAGAAAACATTAAATAATTTGTTTTTATCTTCAGCACCGAGGGTTATTTCATTCCCTTGTCCTTGAATTGACTTTAATGACCAAACCATTGTTTTGAAGTATGGGATATATTCTTTGAAATCGTAGGGAATATCATTTGATAATGGGCGGAAATTTAAAAAAAAGATAAGATTAGGAGATATTTTGATGCTATAATTCATTGATTTATAGCTTTTATTCTCAAAAACATAATATGCATCGAAATTGTTTATTTTCATCATTTTTCCAGATTCATTTAAACTGGTATCCGGATTGTCGATATTTTCAATGTACCATTGCCTAGGGTATAAGGCAGTGCTAAATTTAGCAATGCCAAAAATTAGTTTATTGTTTACGGGGTGTTTAATGGGTACCACGTCCAACAATAATCCATCATACAACGGCGTAGTAACATTTTTTAATCTCTGAACTTCCCAATCTTTCGGATATTTAAATTCAAACCCAAATTCCTCATTCCGATAAGTCTTCCAACTACTCGTATCAATTTTTTCTTCCGGTTTTAATTCACCATCAATGGTTTGATTTTGAGCGTTTGACTGTTCTTTAATTTTTTGCTCTTGAGTTTGTTTGGTAATCTCTTTATTTGTTCGTTGTTTCGTTTCTTGCTGACTATTTTTTTGTTGCCACAAAACAACTCCTCCAACAAGAGCTATTAAAATAACAATTCCAATAATCAAATTTCTTTTGTTCATAAAATTAGACTTAGGTTTATTAAAATTTCTTAAAATATTTTTAATTATTCATCACCTTAAATTATACCTCATAATATATTATTTAAAGTATTTGTCAATGACAAATTATCTTTTGTCAATCAAAATTCCATTTTCAAATTGTTTCAAAAACAAAATTTTAATCACAAATTTTATCCTGTCTATTATGATATTATTCATAATATCATAATAGTTCATCTCTAGATTTTTTAAGTTAAGTTTGCCTTCCTCTCCACCAACCCATCACTACAGCCGTGATGTTTGAAATATCGCTTCTGTTAAAATTTAAAAAAATCATCAAAAACAGGAATTAGAAACAGTCCCATAATCAAATCTATCAATTTAAATATCTATGATTAATCAAATTTAAAAATGGTCTTTTAATCAATTGTTAAAATATTTCCTCCGCTAAAGATTGCCACTGGTGCAAAGTTAGTTTTTCGGCGCGAATTGTGGGATTTAGTTGAAGCTTTTTAAAAATTTGTTCCAAAGAAGAACGGTCTAATTGTAGACCGTTTTTTAAGTTATTAATTAAAACTTTGCGAGGAGAAGAAAAACCTACCTTTACTAATTTGAAGAAATCTTGCTCATTAGTTAGCTCGCTAAAAGCCGGGCTTTTCACTCCGCTGTCGCTACGTTCTAAAAGCCCGGCTTTGCGAGTTCCATTCTTAAACGGAATTATCTTTAGAATAGCCGAATCAACCTTCGGCACCGGCTCAAAGACTTCTCGAGAAACATAATCCACAATCTCCGGCTGAGCAAAATATTTTACCGACAAAGACAAAATACTCTCCCGCCCCTTCAAAGCACAAATTCTTTCTGCCACTTCCTTTTGAACCAATAAAACTATTAACTCAGGCTTTGTTTCTTGCTCAAATAATAATCTAATAATTTTTCCCGTAATGTAATAAGGAATATTGGCAATTACTTTATACCCCTTTTTATCAAAACTATTTTTCTTCAAAATCTTAGGAAAATTAACATCCAAAATATCCTCAAAATATATTTTAAGATTTTTGTTATCTGTTTGCACATTTTGCAAAACACTACCAGCATCCTCTAAGCGACTGTCTTTTTCCACGGCAACCACCTTATCAACTTTTTCAAGTAATTTGCTAGTCAAAGCCCCCTCTCCCGGACCAATTTCCAAAACATTGTCCTTTGAAGAAAGTTCTCCCGCAGAAATTATTTTATCCAAAACTCCCTCATCCCTCAAAAAATTCTGCCCCAACGATTTCTTTTTAATAATTTTCATATACTCATTTTTAATATACAACGCGCCGAAGGCGCGTCATTTGTAAATTTGTAATTGATTTGTAGATTCGTAGGGTTATTATCCGCCTCCAATCACCCCAATCAACAATCCAATCACCGCCACCACTGCATTTAGTATCCAAAAACGCACAGTAACTTTTGTCTCCGGCCAACCCAAGGCTTCAAAGTGATGATGAATTGGCGCTGCTAAAAAGAATTTTTTATGTCTAAATTTTTTACTAGCTAATTGAATAAAAACAGACAAAGTTTCTAAAACATAAATACTAACCACAAACGGCAAAACCAAAACTGAATTTAATAAAAGCGCCACTACCCCCAATGTTGCCCCCAAAGAAAATGCCCCCGTATCTCCCATAAAAAATCTAGCCGGATAAAAATTAAACCACAAAAAAGCCAACAAAGAACCAGCCACTACTCCACAAAAAGCTGCTAAATCCATTCGATGCTGGAAGAAAGCGATAATTGCAAAAACAGTAAAAGCCTGCACCAAAATTCCAGCGTTTAATCCATCCAGACCATCTGTTTCATTGGAGGAAAAAGCAGTCGCCGCCACAATAAACATAAATAGCGGGATATATAACCATCCTATTTCTACATTCCCCATGGCTGGAATATGTATGGTCGTCCATTCCAATTTGTCATAAAACCACCAGGCTCCCAAACCAGCAAACCCCAACAGCCAACCCATTCGCCAAGCAAATTGCATCCCTCCTCCTTTATTCTTACCGATACTTTTAATACTCATCCAATCATCAACCAATCCCAACAAAGCTGTTACCACCAAAGTAAATAATGGCAGTAAAGTTTGACTGCGAGAAAAGAAATTTAATCTACTAATCCAAACATTACAAAATTTCTCTGACAAAAATGGCGCCAAGTGAAACATTAAAATAGCCAGTATTATAGTAGAACCCCACACCAAAACTCCTCCCATGGTTGGCGTACCATTTTTATGTTTATGCAATTCTCCCACATAGGTCAACTTCTTTCCATCAACTGATTTCTTTTTAATCTTTATTCCTATTTTATATTTATACAAAATATGTGCCCAAACCGGCGTCAAAACCATTGTTATTACAAAAGAACTAGCCGCCAAAACAATAATTTTAGCCACAGCCATTACTTCCGGAATTGTTTCCACTTGAGCTAGATGCATAATCGTTTAGACCTATAAATTATTTTTCCAACTATAATTTTCAAATATCCAATTAAATAATTTTTGAACATCATCAAATCGATAGGGATCATTAAGAATTACTGCCACCACTTTTTTATTTTTATCCTGAGGATTGTCAGCAATCATCATTAAAGTTTTTCCAGCCTCATAGGTAAACCCTGTTTTTGCTCCTTCGCAGTTTGACATTGTATCCAATAAAATATTGGTACTGGCATAACGATGTTTTTTCTTGCCATCCACCGAATTAAACCACCTTTCCTTTACTCGAAAAATAGGCCACAAAACTTTATACTTATCATTTTTCAAAGCATAAACAACTATTCTAGCCACGTCCTCAGCCGAAGAATAGCAATCCTTTGGATGGTCATCATCGTCAAGCCCAGAAGGATTACAAAAATGAGTATTTTTCAAACCAATTTCTTTTGCTTTTTTATTCATTAATTTAGCAAAATCTTTTTGTGAACCAGCAACGTGCTTTCCCAAAGCCACTGCTGCATCATTAGCACTATTGGAAAGCATTGCTTCTAGTAAATCCTGAGCATAAACTTTTTCTCCCACGGACAAAGTATCCGAAAAGCAATAACTACTAGTCGGGCAACCAATAATACTGGTTGGGGTATGACAAACTTCTTGATCAATGGTAACCACTTCCGATTTTAAATTATGTATTTTATCAACTGTCACCAGGGCTGTCATTAATTTAGTCAAAGAGGCAATGGCTAATTTTTTACTAGCATTTTGATTATGTAAAATTGCTTCACTATCAACATCAATGGCCACCGCCGCCTTAGCCCGAACATAGGTACTACCTACTCCATCTTCTTTCCTAGGAACAACCGCTCCTTGATCCACTAGAGCCTCTGCTTCCGTAACTGCTTCCGAAGTAATCATCGCTTCATCCAAAATTGAATTATTTTTATCAACTTGTTTTATTTTTCTTGTTTTAACTCCCTGCCTATCGTTAGCAACTATTTTAGCGCCCTTAACATCAACCTCAGAAACTTTTTGTACCTTAAAATAATCGGTAGCTAAAAATACCCAAGCCACCGAAGATAAAGTAAACATTATTATACTACTGACATTAACCCATTTTAAAGTTTTCATAACCCCCTTTTAGTTTAGTTTAGATAATTATATGAAATTATTTTATTTCTTATTTAGAAACGACATATATACGAACATTCACTAATTTTAATTTGTAAATTTTAAATTTTAATTCAATTTAAAATAACTTAATTTTAGGCACTGGTAACCAATTAGTAGTTTCAAAACATTGATTTTAAGCTAACCTTAGGGTAAAATAGAGATGTTTTTACTTTAAAAAGTAAAAAACACTAAATTTTAACTTTTTACCATGGTTATTCCTAAAAAAAATTATGTCCCAGATGTG
>WGDO01000027.1 GCA_015493225.1 Patescibacteria group bacterium | reverse complement strand
TTTAATTGTTTTTTTGATATGATTCATATGCTGGCTTTCTTGGGTATTTCGTCTCTTAACGATACCTTTTGAAAGCCAGTTTTATTCCATGTTGTTGTTAGAGTATTTGCTTAAGTAAGTGCCATTCGGGACAGGCTACTTTTTAGGAATAAAAGGGTCAAGTGACGGATATGGAATGAGCAGGGATAGTGGTTATAACGGAGGAGACGGTAGTGCCAGTCAAACCACTACACCTGTAAGTGTGTTTAATCCTCCTAAATCAACAACTCCGACTGTATCTGCTCCTAAAGAGTATGACTATACGCAAACAACAAAGATAGATACTTCTCTTAGTGATAGTTATTTTGGTGAGCAGTTAAATAGTTCTTGGGGCGATAAAGATGGGAGTAAAGACAAAGGTGGGGTTTGGAGTGGGGTCAAGAGTTGGACAAAAGCTACGATTAATGGCTTGAAAAATCCTAAGACTTGGGGTAAAGGTTTTAGGACAGATGCTAAGATATTAGATGCAGCGGCGGCATCAACAATATCTATACCAGAAGCATCTGTTGCTTTGCTTGGTTATTCGACACTTTTAGAAGCGATTGCAGAAGAAATTGACCCATCCCCTATTGAAAAAGTCACAAAAGGTGCAGCATTTGATTTAGCGACTGATTTTTTCCCTGAAAGTTTTTACAAAGATGCAGCAGTAGAAATAGCAAAAGAAGCGTTGGGATATTAAGATGATTTGGAAGATATTAGGGTATGTATCGTTAATTACTGGTCTTATTTTACTTTTTCTGATAAATTCAGAGTGGAGTTTTGTATTAATTATTTTTGGTGGTTTATTGTTGAATAAGGTAGAAAAATGAAAAAAAATTGGGTAAAAATAAGAGGAATTATTGGATTATTTGTTTTTATAATAACATTATTATTTACAAAAATTGCAACTGTATATAACATATTTCCTGATAAAAGATTACTTGTGGGATTTATTCTTTTTATGATAATGTTTATATCCCTTGCTCTATTTACTAGATATTACATGGAACGAAATAAAAGTAAAAAGTGACAGTAAAAAGGAAGGGGACGAAGGGTAGCAATTCTAACTGAAATCAACAACAATTTTAAAATATTAAAACCAAAGGAATAAAAATTGCTACTTTTCTGAAATAATCCATTTAGGAAAAAGAAGTAATGAATATTTTAGGCCAAATCATAAAATTAACAAGAAAAGAGTTTAAAAAATTACCTGATAAAAGAGGTAAAAAACATCAAACCTACTCAATAGAAGATATAGCTATGTCAGCTTTTAGTGTTTTTTACCCCCCCCCAAAAAAAAATTACACTTGATGTTGCTTTAACAATAACAGAATTTGGAGCAACAAAAATAATGTCATCAGCAGTAGCCTTAGCGTATGATTATTACAGCGGATACAATTTTAATACTGCACCAACAAGTATTTCAGGCTTTATTGGTTATGGATATAGTCAATATAATGAATAAAATTATAAGAGATAGTATAGCTATAATATTTGGTTTAGTGATGGCATTTAATCCTTCTTGGAGTGAATTTAAATTTGGTGTTAGTTATCCTTATAATTTAGTAGTTGCATTTTTATATGAAACTATATTTTGCTTATTGTTAGTAAAACATATAAAAGAATATTATGATAATAAAATAAAAAAGGGGAAATTATGAAATATTTTATTTTAATTTTAGTTACATTTTTTGCAGTATGTGGATTACTGCTAACATTAATTAGTCTATATGCTAGTCCAGATGAAAAGGTACATATATTGGAAGCAAGTTTATTTTTTATTGGAAGTGGAATTTCTATTGCTGGATTATTAATATATTTTAAAAAGGCGAATTAAAAAGGGGCGAGGGAAAGGGAAAAAAAGGGACAGAAAAAAAGAAAAAAAAGCAACAAGTATAACAAAACTGCAGAACTGCTAAACCAAAAAGCGGCACAGATAGAAAAACAGGCAAATGACAACCAATACTATGCCTCAAAATACAGAAAACTTGCACATTACTACTGGAAAAAATTTGGAAGAGTGATGTTACA
>WGDO01000026.1 GCA_015493225.1 Patescibacteria group bacterium | reverse complement strand
GGTGAAAATATCAATAAGTCCATTTTTCAGATTGTAACGACATATTAACCAGCTTCCCTAAAACATTGTCATATTCCTCAAATAAATTCTTATATGTTTCATTGTTTATATAATTGCACGACAAAGCAAAGTCCAACCAGACTTGAGACTCGGCAGCCTCACCCTCACAATCCGACAACTTTGAAACAAAATGTTTCGGGTATTTTCTTTTTCTGAAAGCTTCAGCCAAGTTTGCACATACTGACCTTGAAGACCTGCGAATTTGGTAGGCCTGTCCTGTGAAATAACTTACAAAACATCACAAAAATATTTCACAGGATAAAAATATTTTTCTTCTTTGGGAAAGGTTTTTGTCAGTTCAAAGATTTGCATAGCCAAGCTAAATGACAACTTATAAGTATCTAATTCATTGTGTGATCTGATTTTCATAATATTATTAATTTTAAGCTTTACAATTCCCTAAATTAGTTTCATTATCATTACAGACCCTTCGTCACTTAGTCTCCAAAAGTCTCCCTTTCTCCCCTTCTCTCAGTCACTCTTTCTCTTTATCAATTACCACTTTTCACATTTACCCTTTCTTTTTCAATTCATACACAAGGCAGGCCTGATAGGCTGATTCCAGCAGTCCGGGGCCTAATTCAGAATGGACTGTGTAAGCGGAATCAAGTATTTCATGGGTTATGTCATTTATTTCCATAGCTTATTTTGTTGGTCACAGTGTACCTCAGTGAAATATTTTGTCCACAGTGGAACACAGTGAAACTTTTTTGGTCACAGTGGAACACAGTGAAATTTCTTTTTTGGTCACAGTGGAACACAGTGGTGATTTTCACAGTGGAACACAGTGAAATTTTACTCTGTGTACCTCTGTGATGTTCTTTTGGTCACAGTGTACCACAGTGATCTATTTTTTATCTTTTATTGTAAACTTTCATAAGCCAATGCAGGTAGGATATGACTTCTATGGAAACGCTTTCTGTTTTAATTTCCTCATTTTGCTCATAAGTGATGATCTGTAAGCTTTTTGCCCCTATCTCATTAGCTGCTGCAAGTAAAGCCCGGACTTCCCTGTCCCGGTTTTCATTTGACAAGTAATAGCAAACCTGGATGGCTTTGACGATTTGTCTTTTTTTACTGACCACAAAATCAACTTCAAAACCTTTTTTTGACTTCCAATAGTAAACCTCATGATTGTTTCGCAGCAGATCGAGCAAAACCATGTTTTCCAATAATCTGCCCTTATCCGCTGAGAAACGAAATCCTACCGCATGATAAAAACCGATATCGCCGGCATAATATCTATTGGGGTTGTAAATCTGTTTTTTTACCGAGTAGGCAAACAACGGCAAAGCATAAATAAGAAACACATCCTGAAAAGCGGACAAATAATTTTTGATAGTGGAAACATTGGTTGCGCCGATAATTTTCCTTAAATTTTCATAACTGTTAATGTTTCCCGTATTGCTTATTAAATACAAAGCCAGTTCTTTTATTTCTTTAACATTCCTGATATTGTATTTTGCAATGATATCTCTGTAAATGATATCTTTAAAATATTGGTCAACAATATCAAGGTCATTTGCTTTTAACGCCTCGGGGAAACCGCCTGTCCCCAAATAATTAGTTAATAGCCTTGCAATGACTACTTTTTCATTATCAGAAAGAAAACTTCTTTGTGTTATCTCTTTTTGGTTCAGTTTTGTATATTCAAAAAATGAGAAGGTATAGTTTTGTAACTGTCTGTTCCTTCCTGTCAGGGATGTTGAAATATCGGAATTGATGAGCGATGCATTGGAACTGGTGATAAAAATTTTCGCATCTTCAAATTCATATAATCGGTTAACCCAGCGTTCCCAGCCGTTTATATTTTGTATTTCATCAAAAAACAAATATTTTTTTCCTGCCGGATTTTCTATTTCCAAAAACGCCCGGTATAAAGCATCAAAATCATCAACCCTAAAATTGATAAACCTTTCGTCTTCAAAATTTATAAATAAAATATTCCTCGTAGGAATCTGGTGGGCCGAAGACAAATATTTATAAAGCAAATAAAGCAAGGATGATTTCCCACTTCTCCTTATCCCGGTTATAAAAACAACTTCCTTTGCCAGTAATTTCTTTTGTTCTTTAGCAATAATGTCACGGTCTGTCAAATCACTTTTTGAAAGAAACTTCTCTTTGTGAGAAACAATGATGCTTTTTAAAACTTCTTTTTCCATTTTTAGAAAACATATTATATTATTTTGTAAATATAATATGTTTTGGCTTATATTATGTTAGTAATGGAATGTGTTTGATTTTTTGGTCACAGTGATTTTTGAATACTTGCGTTCTTTTGTGATTAAGGGATATGTGGAGACTGAGGGACTGAGAGACGTAGGGACCGGGAGACTGAGAGAAGGGGAGATTCAATGAAGCAGAATTTTCAATAGGCCCACTTTTCCGGATGAAGGGACATATTAACCAGCTTCCCTAAAACATTGTCATATTCCTTAAATAAATTCTTGTAAGTTTCATTATTTATATAATTACATTCCAAAGCAAAGTCCAACCAAACCTGTGTTTCAGCAGCTTCAGCTTCAGAATCACTTAATTTAGAAACAAAGTGTTTAGGGTATTTCCTTTTCCGAAAAGCCTCGGCTAAATTCGCACAAACAGAACGACTTGATCTTCTTATTTGATCAGTCTGTCCTGTGAAATAACTTACACAACATCACAAAAATATTTCACAGGATAAAAATATGTCTCTTCCTTAGGAAAACTTTTTGTCAGTTCAAAGATTTGCATAGCCAATTTAAACGACAACTTATAAGTTTCCAGCTCTTTGTGTGACCTGATTTTCATTGTTTTATTGGTTTTAACATTTCTTTCCAAAAAATTGTCATAATCCTAAAATTTGTTGACTTTACGAGTCAAGCTATTTCAGGACAGAAACTCCCTCACCCTCTCACCTTTTCACTAAGTCTCCCTTTCACCTCTTCTCCCAGTCTCCCCTTCTCTCAGTCCCCCCTTCTCTCAGTCCCCCCTTCTCTCAGTCCCCCCTTCTCTCAGTCCCTATCTCCACCATGACTTCTCATCTTAACCAATGCTCTCTTAGCAACATTCTTCACATTCTGCAACACCAATTCCTTCATCCACGGCAACGGTTTGTCATTCCACCGCTGGGGATGAAACGTGAACATAATCTTGTTTGGCAAACGGCCTTCCCGGGCTGCCCGGATAATGTCATCCGTTGAATGAAACACCAGCCTTTCCTTTATCCATTTTTCCTGTTGCGGCACCTTGTCCCGCAAACTTGTTTTCCACCCGTCCCACCGGCGGCCGGTATCGGTCAGGTAAAAGACTTCATCAAAGTTTATATCGAAATAGGGTTCGCCGATTAAGCCTATACTTTTATAATCATATTTTGTCCAAATTTCTTTGTTGTCAAAAAGGCTCCTGGGACTTCCATGCATACAAATCGTGCTAACCGGGACAAGTTTTCTCAATTTTTCTAAATTAATACAGAAATCTTCATAAGCAAGGTCAAGAAGTTTATTATAATCCCCGGAACCCTTTTTTATTTTTGCCTTTAAACTTTTGCCTTTTGCCTTGCCAAAGGCCACGTTCATATTCTCGTAGTGATAACCTATTTCGTGGCCGAGGCCGGATATCTCTTTTATAACATTTTCATCCCAACTTTCCGGCACAGCCCTGAAATAATAAGAGCCTTTTATGCCCATTCCGGCTTGAATTTTTGCAAAAGCCAGTGAATTATACGGAAGCAAATCAACATCATGCCTTAAAACAATGGCTTTCTCTTTAGGACTTTGAATAAACTCCTCAAATGTTTGTATATCATAACCAGTATTCTTAATTGATTCTAATAATGCTTTATATTTCTTTAAGGTAAAGTCCATTTATTTAAACCTATATTGATAATCAGGGTTTTCTTTCATTATTCTTTTACTTTTGGGATAGTTTTCTATAAACCAAACCAGAAAATCGGTCACGTTAATTTTATCGGCAAGCATTTTTTGGCGACGGTTTTGCCATTCTTGTTTCAGGTTCTTTAACTGTATCAATTCTTTTAATTTGATAACTAATTGATCAAATTCATTTGGCTGATATGCGTAACACAAGCCATATTTTTCTTCCAGTTCATTCGGAACCGACAGCTTACCGGCAAACGAATTACATTTCAATGCCGGCGTACCCAGCACCGCAGCTTCTGATGTCATCGTCTGGCTATCTCCCAGAAACATAGTGGCAAAATACATTAAAGAATGTGCCTTTTCAGGGGAAACAGGGAGCTGGTACTGTTTAAGCTCCGGCTCTATTTTCCTTTCTGTAGTGATAAAAACAGGGCCATAAGGCTCCAGTAATTTGATTAATTCCAACTTATTCTTTAACGATACTCCTTTAATGCCTATATCATGATGAGCCTTAAACACGTTAAACCGCAGAATAAAAAAACCATCTCCTTTTTTTAGACCCACTTCGGAGAGAACGCCTGCATCCGGTTTAAACCTGTTGGGATGAAGATAAGCCAACTCATGAAAGCCGGCATAAAAAAGAGTTTTTCTGTTTTTTCTATGCCCGATTAAAGATTCCGGGGATAAAATTGTATCTGCAAAAGGATGGGCATATTTTACAAAAAGAGGCTGTACTTCATCATCGTCATCGTCCAAAATTATGGACTTCATTTTGGTTATTTTTGAAACATGGGCTAAAGTAATGGAAGAACCTATCCCCAAATCAATTTTATGTTTAGTTACTAGCTGTAAGACTTTTCTATTATAGTTTATTTGAGAAAGGGCTTTCCCTATTAACGAATCTTTTTTCTCCCCTATATCATTATATTCAATACCGTTAATATCCATCAAAGACTTGGCAACCGGGATATCTTTTACTGTAACCCATAAGCTGTGATTATTCTGTTTTAGAATATGATATAAATTACGGATTAAATGTACGTGACCCGGATGACCTATATCGATAAGTATTCTCATAATTTCAAATCAATTAACGCATTAACAATATATTTATATGTTAACATCTAAAAACTTTTAAACTTTTGCCAAATTTTAAATCCAATATTTCCAACGGACCAAAATACTTTATTATGTATTTTTTGGAATCTTCCAAATTCAACCAATTCCCCACCAAACTTTAACTTATGGTCTCTAACCCCATAAGGAACACCTGGTTTTCCTGCACCCCCAAAATCAAATGATTTATAACCATTTTGAGATCCCCATTCCATCACTTTCCAAGGTAAAAAATCGTTGGGGTATTTATCCAAATGCTTTTCGGAAGCTCCCGCATACCAATCATAAATACTATCACCGTAGCACAATACCATACGACAAGCTATGATTTCCTCTTCAAGTATGGCAACAAATGTTTTTAATATATTCTTGTTGGTTAATTGTCGATAACTTTCAAAGAACAAGCTCTTATCAGGCATTGGTAGTTTTACTCTGTTATAGGTTGAAACTACTAATTCATAGGCTTTAATAAACTCTTTTTCATCTTTTACTTCTCTAAAACCTACACCGGCACGCTCTGCTCTTCTAATATTCTTCCTACGACCCTTGTGTAATCGTGCAAATTGCTCTTCAATAGGCTTATCCAAATAGTGAATAATATCTAAATGGGGCTCATATACAAACCCATTTTGAGCAAAAATTTGTATTTCTTTATCTGAGTATTTGCTTAAATTTCTAAATTGAGAATATATTGCTTTTCCAGAAATTTTTTGATTATAATCTTTTAACAACTTATCTAAAACACCCAAATCATTAGCATGAAAAACCGGCATGCCAATAATTATTGAACGGGAAGAAAACTTACCCAAGAAACCCTTGTGTTCTTTTTGTATAACGGCTAATATACTAGCTACAATATCTCCTTTCTTAGTTGTTATTTCTGTAAAGAATGGTTCATAATTTTTCGTATTATACCAAACATAATACATTTCTTTAGATTGAAAAACAGACTTATTCATATTGTTTTTGAGATCTATTTTATTAAACAAGTTTGGATTTTTGTAAAGTTTATTTAGGAACCACATCCCCCGAACGGGAAAAGAATTATCAACATTACTTATTCAATATTTTTCGGTAAACATCCATTAATTTACTTGCCACACTTTCTGTATCCAGTCCTAGCTCCATCAACCGTTCCCTGCCCTGGGTCTGCCCTTTGTTTACGGAAAAGATTAGGGCCTTTTTTATTTTCCCGGCTACGTCCTGCGGGTCAAATGAAGTGATATAACAGCCTTCGGTATCTCCAATCACTTCTCTGACATCGCCCACATCGGTTGAGACAACAGGTACATTGCAGGCCATGGCTTCTTTGATAACATTGGGACTGCCTTCCCATAAGCTGGTTAACAAAACCATGTCTGCTGCATTATGGTAAACCGGCATTAATTTATTGGGGACATCCTGCAAAAATTTTAGTTCTATATTCTTGTTTTTCAATGTGCTGAAAGCGGCTTCTGCCAAGGCGAAATTCTTCTCATAACGAGAAGGGCTGGCAGCAAAGAGTATTTGTTGCTTTGAAGCATCCCAGGCAAGTTCAGATTTACATTTATTTCTGTCGAGTGGCTTAAATTTTTTAAAATCAACACCGTTGGGAATAATTATAGCGTCTTTTATTTTTAGTGCAGATTTCATGTCTTTTGATTTCACAACAATAGCCGACCAGAATAAACGATGAAAGAGCTTGATAATAAATTTATAGTATTTCTCTGATTTCACATCACTGCCCATTAAAGACACTACCAACGGCCTTGCTCCCGCCAAAGAGGCAACAAAAGCAGACATGGAATAATGGGCATGAATTAGGTCAAAATTGTTCTGCTTAATTAACGCCCGTAAAGGCCTGATATTTCGTAAGTATCCTTTTATCCCTTTTCCTTTTATGGTAAAATAAGTAAGATTCAGCCCTTGTCTTATCAAAGATTCACCCTGATTTTTTATTATAGAAGAAAGTCCTACAACTGAGTTACCGCTACTTATAAAGAGGATTTTCATATTAACGGGTCAAAATGTATCAAAATCGGCAAAGGTTAGTACCAATTCCTCAGGATGATATTTATTAGATAAATTTAAAAAAATCAGAGGCAAACCTTCGTGGAAAGAGAAAGATTTAAGATAAGAATCACACTCCCTTTTATTAGAAGACTCCTGGTATCTAATTTTTTTTATACCTGTAATAAAAGCCAGAATTTTTAGCTTACGGGTAAAACAATTATATGCATTTGTATCCAGTTTTTCAAAAGATCCAATCTTTAAACTTCCCTCAAATTTAAGCCAAATTTTATGCTTGCATATTTTTAACACATACTTATCAGAATATTTCTTATATTTATAATAATTCCCATCATACTTTATTCCATATTGATCTCTGAAAAAATATTGAAAACCTGAAATATCTGATTCCTTTTTATAAAACAGTAAAATGAACCTAACCCAATACTTATAAATAGATTTTAACACCTCATTGGTTCTAAACAACTGAGAAACAGGTATCATAAAAGATTTAATCTCATAAACTTTTATATTGCTATGATACGTCCAGTTTAATTTCTTAATAAACCCGGGGAAAGAATTTTCATTAGCAATTCCAAAGAGAAAGTGAATTCCTTCCTCTTTTGCCAGCTTATAAGTCATTTTAGCTAAAACAGTAAACAGCCCTTTTCTTTGATGCTTTGGATGTGTTATCGTATCTGCAGACTGAGCAATCAAAATAGTATTTTCCCCATCAAATGCAAGTTGTGGAATTACGCCATAATAGGCAGCAGGCTGCAATGTATCCTTATGGTAGGCTATATATCCAACATATTCAATCCCCGTATATTTTGTATCATATTTTAATATAAATTCCTCTAAATTTGTGTGTTTCTTGCCGGATTCTCTAAATATTCTATGTAAATCAGGAATACGGGAAAATGTTAATCGTTCAAATTTGTATTCATCCATAATCTTATTTTATTAGGTTTTTAATTCTATACCAAATACCAGAAACTCTTAACTTAAATTCATAATAATTTGATGTGTCGTTTATACTTATTCTGTTTAACAAGAAAGGGTTTGCGTTTTTATAGATATATCCTTTGGTAGCAGCAAATCCCAATAGATACCCGGCTTCTTTTAACATATAAATATCTCTATCAGAAATATTACCGTTAGGATACGCTATTGAGAATACAGGTTTTTCGACTATTTGTTCTATTTTCTTTTTAGACTCAACTATTTCATATTCAGCAGTCCTATCATCAGTATTGGGTAAACATGGATGGGTCATTGTGTGCGATTGGAAATTAACAAAAGGACGCATTTCCTTAATTTGTTCTATTGTTAACGCCTCCGGGGAAGAACAAATTGTGAAAGATTTATATTGTTGATTAATGATTCTTCTTCTTTCCTTATCTTGTATTTTTTTGAGGTTCTCTTTAAATTTACTATTTGGAAAAGGAAGATGGAACCAAAATACCTGATTTGTCCCAACTATACCAGCTGTTAAGAAGATAACCGGCTTAATATTATATTTAATAAAAATACTTAATAATGAATGGTTCCCGATATGGCCATCATCAAAGCTTATTAATAAAGAATAGTTTGGAACTGCTTTGTCTTCATATAAGTAAGAATATAAATCCTCTATAGTAATAACATTATATTTACGTACTAAATATTTTACTTGTTTTTCAAAATACGCTGCAGAAATATCATGGTAATATATAACAGTAATACTTTTTTTCTGAAAAGAAAATCTAAATAAATCAGGAAGCATTAATAGGTTGAGTACTTTAATTAATGTGTTTTTCATCATTTATTTTGTTAAGAATATCTGAATTTCCCATTAAATCATATTATTAATTACAGGGCGGTATTTCCCTGATTTTGCATTTTCAATGTCTTTTTCTTGAATAAATGTAACTTTAATATCTTTTCCTATAAACATTTTCATATTATTTACAATTATATCCTTATCTTCTTTCTGTAATGGATTAGACACTATCCTGAAATTTAATTCATTAATATTATTTTGTAATACCTGAAATTTAACCATATTTCTTTTTGCTGCAATCCCGGTATCAAAAAGCAGATGCCAAAAGTAAGCCCAATGTAGCTGCTTTCCATCAGAACAACTAATATAATCACATGTTCTGCCCATTATGCGGCTTAACAAAAGGGTTTTCCTGCCACAAGTACATTCTTCCTTAGAAACTATCGCCTGATCAGCATTCCAATATCTAATATATGGCATGGCATAATTATCAAGATCCGTAATAAGTAAATCAATGTTATCTTTAAACTCTAAAATTACTCTCTCTTCTGCAACATGTAGCCCTTTATGATGATTACACTCATATGCTATACTTCCAATTTCGCCACAACCATATTGATCAAATGACTCTGCTCCAAATACTTTCTTAAATTTCATTCTATGTTCATCCATTAATGGTTCGGCTGTTGTCGTTATTGAATCAATGTTGAAGCTTACACTTCTATCTTCAAAGAGCCTGGCTAAAAAGAAAAGGCTTTGACTATATCCCTTAATGGAAGAAATCCCCTTATTTTCAAGAACTGATTGAATTCTTTTAATATTTTTATCAGATTTATCATATGGATTTAATGATATTGTATTATTAACAATATTGAATATATACTCTTTAATATTATCTTTTAAACTATGCTTGGCGACATGTCCCCCCATTAATCTAAGTATTTTGGTGCTACCCGAAATACCCATCCAGTCCTGAAATCTTTTATATGTAGCCCATGCTGAGCTGCGAACATTTGCATCCGTCCTTTTCAACAAAATGTTACCAGTAGTTCCACCTGTCTGGCTAATCTTAACACCTTTTATATGGTTAATATTCTTTGGTATAAAGTCTTTATAGTTATTCTGTATTATTTCTTTTGTCAGAACAGGAAATTTTTCTAAAATATTAGTTGAAGTTATATTATTGATATCAATACCTCTTTCCTTAATGATTCTGTTGTAATATGGCACATTATTATAACAATGCTTTAGCAGTTTTTTCAACTTCATTAACTGATATTCTTTCATCTCCCCTTTAGAATACCACTGTGTTTTATCGTACTCCATGTAATAATCATTAACATTTTTCCCTGATAAAATATCCACTAATTTTGTTCTATTGAATAACATAATCATTACTTATTGAATAACCTTTTTATTTTTATAAAATAAATTCTTTTACACTTATTGATAATGTGTGAAATCATTTCATGAGCTCCCCAAGCTTTCTGACCATTCAAAAATAGTGTTTTCAAAAAGTTTTAAACTGCATTTTCGCAACCTGTTTATTCCTTTTCCATGATAAAATACACCAGATTTCCAAGGCGTTCCTTAACTGTTTCAATACTTTTTAAAGGATTGTGTGCCGATAGAATATATTTTTTGAATGGCAGTTGAGGTCAACACTCCTGAAAAAAAGAGAGTATAACAGCATTTTCATTCATATAATAAATCCTTATACAATGACAAATAATTACTGGCACATGTTGCTATGTCATATCTCTGTTCAAAGGTGGCTTTTGCATTTTCTTTCATCTTTGCCAGATCATCGCCTTTCACAGACAAAAACTTTACCAATGCTTCTACAAAAGATCCGTCCGTAAAATCCTTCGAAAGGAAACCATTCTTACCAGACTCAACGATATCCACCAGCCCCCCGGCTGGCGTACTGACTATGGGGACACCCATTGAGAGAGCTTCTATAGCAGCAATTGGGATTCCTTCAATAATTGATGTCATGATAAAGATATCTGCCTGGCTGAGATAATCTCCTACATTCTCTTTTTTGCCAACAAAAAAGACATTGTTCAATTTTTCCTTCTTGATATGTGCAAGTAATTCTTCTTTAGCTAATTCCATATCCCCAATCACAACAGCAATTATATCTTTCGATACCAATTTTTTAAAGGCCTGAAGCATCATGGGATAATTCTTGACCGGAGTTAAATTTCCAATTGCAAGAGCAACTTTGCAGGAAGTGTTTATTTTATATTCATTTATTTCGTCAATAATCTTAGGTAACTTTGGGGTAGTATTCATCATAGAAATCCCGTTGGGGATGATTGAGAAAATAATATTTGGAAAAGCTTTTGAGAAATCGTTATATATAGTTTCGGATAATGTTACATAATTAATTCGATTAAATCTTAAAAAAGATTTATTAATAAAATTAAAGTATCCTCTGTTTGAAGATACAAGTTTCGAATGGATTGTATATACAAACTTTATTCCCCACCCAAAAAAGGATATAGGCACAATATATTTAAGTGTTGCCTGCAAGTGAAAATGAACCACATCCGGTTTTTTCCTTTTGAAAATTCTGAACAATTTACCGTATAATTTTATATCCCATCCGTTTTTCTTACCGAGCTGGATAAGTTTTATGTCCTTTCTTATTCGCCTGGCCGGAAACATCCAATCTTCAATGTTCCTGAAACTGATAATCACAACTTCGTTACCCCTGGCTTTTAATTCATTGGAAAGCTCAATTACCAATTTTTCTGCCCCGCCATGTCCAAGGGAAGGAATGATTTGAATGATTTTCATATAGAAACGTAATTTTTTTCCAGTGTATAACGTATTATGGGTTAAATATCTTTTACTGTTACTACTCAGCAGCAATCATTATAAGTATTTTTTAACTGTCATAAAATCAGCCGATAAATAGCTTTTTAAATGAACCTACCTTCCATAGGAATTCCTACGGAGCCTGCACCCCTTCGAGAAGGGGGAATTATTGGAATTTATCGGCTAATTTTGATTTATCCACTAAAAAATTTTAAAAATGATTTCCTGTAATCCCCTCATTTGGAGGGGTGTAGGGGTGGGCATATAAAAAAGATAATCATCTTTAAAATTTCTCTAACCTTATTGTTATTCGATTAGATTGTTTAAACCAGTTGTTATCAAATTTGTAACTAACTGAATTTACTTAATTTAAGCTACTGAGTAGTACCTGAAAAACTTAACAGCAAAGACATTACTTTCTGTTTAAACGTCAGTTTATATCCCCATTTTTTCAAGCCGGCTTTCCCATGGCAAAAAATCTTTTTGTTTTTCAGGTTATATCCATCAGAAAATAAACCGGTATAATAATTCTTAAAGATCAGTTTCCGGTTTTCTTCCAGGGTGCCATATTTTCTCAGAAAGAAAAATCTTATGGCACGGATTTTTTGATGAAAGGCAAACAGTTTTTCGGGGCTTTGGCTTCTGCTCATGGATTCGGGCAACAAACGGTAGGTTGCCATTACTTCGTCCATATAATGGATTTTCGAATGTTGGGCAATCATCAGCCAAAGGGAAATATCTATCAGCCGCCAGTCCTGGCGTATTATTTGCTGATTGGAAAGATAGTAGGTATCCAGAAGTTCTTTTCGCAGGCACACCGTCATGGTCTTAATAAAATGGCCCGGGCGCATTAAAAAGTCATAGATATTCCCGCTTGGTATTTGAATATGATTGGTTTTATTATAGGCGCTGGTTACATCGCCGGTTTCCTGGTTCAGAACATTTATATCCGAGTGTACCAAACCGTAATCGGGATGGGCTTCCAGAAAATCCACCTGCTTTTGCAGTTTATAGGGGTCTGTCCAATAATCATCACCTTCGCAATAAGCAATGTATTTGCCCTTACAGGCACTTATGGTTCTTAATTCATTATTTATTGCGCCCACATTTGATTCACTTGTCATTACCCTAATAAGGTCCCCGTATTTGTTAAAGTAATCCAGGACTATTTCATGTGTACCATCTGTTGAACAATCCTCTCCAATAACTATTTCAAATTTAAACTTTGTCTTTTGATTTAAGAAACTATCAATGGCCTTTCTAATAAATGCCTTATGATTATATGTGAGACAGCATATACTTACAAGTACTGTATTCCTGGATAGCATGAAATAAATTAATTATTTATATGACTGTTGTAGATAAAAACCTTCAAATCAAACTGCTTATATTTTATATCATACCCACGCGCAAACTTAATAATCTTTGATGAGTCAATAGTTGAATGAAATTTCGGGTGACTGTAAATAATAGTTAATTTACGCGGCATTCTATAGAGTGAATTTTCAATGTTAATTACTACTTCCTTCATAATATTTTCAGGAAAAGGATTAAACATGTAGATGTAATTATATGAGTCGAAATCTGTAAAATCGACAGCATTACAATGAAATAATTTGATTTTCTTTGTACCTATAATGCGCAAATTTTGTTGTGCAATTTCATACAGACTATCAGACAACTCAACACCAGCAATATTTTTAAATGGAAATTTTGACAATCGAACCAACGTTTCACCCTTTCCACAACCCAAATCAATTATACTATCTTGTCTGTTTTATTTAATTCTTTAAAAATATGTTTTAAATTTCTTCCATCTAAAGATTCGTAAGCATGTGCCGTATCTGGTAATCCTAATTTAAAAAGGTCAAACTCAGGTTTAAAATCGATTCCTTTTTTGTCTAATACCCAATTTCTGATTCTTAAATATACACTTTCATAAGGATGATTTAAAGCAAACTTAATGCGCATTATAAGGGATTTTTTCATTTTTAATGTGTGTTTTTAATAAACTTTGATTTATGAATTGTTTCTAAAAATATTTTGCTTGCACTTACAATCTGGCGTTTCTTTTCATAATACCAGATTTTATTTAATAATGTGTTCCCGAATAATATACAGTTTGATATTTCAACAAAGCGATTACAAAATCTATATTTAATAAAGTCCACTCCCCAACCTAAGTGAATTTCTTTTTCGTTTAAGTCAAAACTGTCCTGCAAACAATAATCAAACATAAATGTTCCAAGCCAGAATTTTTTATAATCAGAATGAAAAGAGATGTCAAACCAAAAACTCCAATTCAAATATTTAAGTTTTACTAAATAGGCTACTGTTTTAGATTCAATTTGCACAAAATAGATATGAGCATCAAATTCTTTATATATTCCTTTTAGAAAATTTATATTCTCTGAATTATAAATATTACTCTTTCCCCGTTCCAATTTATAGTCTGCTAATTTTTGTAGTGCATGAATATCATTATCATCAAACTTTTTATAAATCACAACAGGATGTAGCCCTGCTTTTTTAAGTCTATTATTTAAGGTCCTTATGGTTTGCTTGAAATTAGAAGTATATATTTCAGTTCGATAATGATTATAGTCTTTTATATCCCTTAAATGAATTTCTGCTGAATGTGAAAATGGATATAAGCCATTCTGGTAGATATGTAATTTGTTTTTTGAGAAATCTGGTATATGACTTAAATGAATCAAATCAAATCTTATATTGGTTTTTAACCATTTATAAACGATGTCAAATTCCTCTTTATCAATCCCATTTGTAATAATATCAGAATAATCATAAATTTTCTGTTGGCCAATAAATTCAATAGTGTTCACATTAAATACCTTCTTTCGCTTTCGGGTAATTCTACAAAAAGGGAATATTGCCAGTAGCTTTTCATTTTTATACAAGAATAAGATTAACAATTGTCTTTTGATACCAAACTCTTTTATCAAATTTGTATTTTTATAATTATCCCAAAGTAATTTTATATAGAAATATGAATTGCAAATATGCACATCACTTATTGATTTTTCAAATTTCAGCCATTCTTCCTCTTTAGAATTAAGTAATATTTCACTGTCAATTAATTCGATTCGATAGTTTCTTTCTTCATTCATTTTAATTCGTAATTATTTAATATTTTACGTACTATTTTTGTATCATTAAACATCAAAACAATAATGATAGAATGCCACGGGAAAAACTAGCTGTTAAATAACTGGTATATTGTTTTTTGTAGTTTGAGGAATTGAAGTTCGATTTCGTTTTTTTAATACTTCTTTATCATATAATTCAGCACCCCCTAGAGGATTGATATAAGTATTTGCCCGGTTTCTTTTGCCTATTTCAATCAACCGTTCGGCCCGCCCCAAATTCGTTGTATCCCCATATCTTTCGGAACGGAGTATATACTCCAATGCATTCCGGCCGCTGTTTACAGCCAGGGATTCATCATGATATACCGTACCAGAATCATGGGTTTCCAGTTCAAAAAAAACCTCCGATAGCTTTAGACAAGCTCATAACTTCCTAACATTTTGTTTATATCCGCAACGGTATTAAACATCAATACATCTATTATCGACAAAAATGGAATAAAATCTTCTGAAAGATGTTTATAGGCAACAGGTATCATCTGTTGAAATTCTATATTTATACCCAATTTTTCATATTTACTTGTATCAAAAAAAGATTTTCCTCCAATTGGATTGTAATAAGTATCGGCATGTAATGCATTACAGATGTTTAATGCCCATTCATCGGGAGCATTGACATGTTCAATATCAATATTCATTTTTGACCATATTTTTATTGGAGTCGCAATATTTAAATATTCACATACTTTTTTTAATGAATAATGGTTTATTTCAACGATACTATCAGATTCGAATTCAAATATTTCTTTTAGTAATATAATAACTTCCCGATAAAAAGGGGCTTTCTTCTTGTATGGAATGATTTGGGCCAATATTTTTTCTTTCCACTTTTCTGAATTATTTACTACTAGTTCATTAATTTTGGCTTCTCTGGAATGTTTTTTTAACGGTATTTTTATATACAAAGGTTCTCCATTTGGTTTTAATATCCTGTTTCTTTCTATCCAGCCATGCCTGATAAACTGGGGCGTGTCAAATAAAATAAACATATCCGACCGTTTAATTAAAGAAAAATACCCGATATACGGAAAAAAATAGGGTTGCATAATGGCTAACTTCATGTCTTATATGTTTATGATTTTAACAATTCTCTCTACCATTTTTAAATCCAACTCCGGATAAATCGGCAGACAAATAACCTGCGAGGCCATACGGACAGCGCGGGGAAGGTTTTCTGCACGGGCCGAGGGCAACGAACGGTAGGGCGGGAAAGCTGTAATAAGCGGATAAAAATACCGCCTTCCGAAAATGTTGTGTTCTTTTAACTTTTCATATAGCACATCGCGGACCAACGGATAATCTGCCTGAACAAAGACAGGGAAATAGGCGTAATTGTGTTTTACATTTTCAAAATCCTCAAAACAGCCAATCCCTTTAACCGCTTTAAGCAGTAGACGATACCTGTTTGCCATTTGCCGGCGTTTTTCAATCTGTGCATCAACCGTTTTCAGTTGCAACAAACCATAAGCTGCCTGCAATTCGTTCATTTTGGCATTAATGCCCGCTTCTACCACCGTTACCTCATCCTCAAAACCGAAGTTTTTTAGATGGTCGATATGCTTTTTCATTTCGGCAGAATGGGAAATAATGGCCCCTCCCTCAACCGTGTTAAAAACCTTGGTGGCATGAAAACTCAGGATAGAAAGATCGCCATAATTTAAAATGGACTTTCCATTTTCCTCCACACCAAAAGCATGGGCTGCATCATACATCAGTTTCAGGTTATGTTTCCGGGCAATTTGTTCAATCTTAGCATGTTGGCAGGGATTCCCATACACATGTACCGGCAAGATAGCGGAAGTTTTGTCTGTTATGGCCGCCTCAATTTTATCGGGGTTCAGGTTCCCGTGTTCGTCCACATCCACAAATACAGGGGTCAGTTTATTCCATAAAATAGAGTGCGCCGTGGCCACAAAAGAGTAGGGTGTTGTGATGACTTCCCCTTCCAGCCCCAACGCCTGAATGGCCGTAATAAGTGCCAGGGTACCGTTGGCAAAAAGGGAAATGTATTCTACCCCCAGATGTTTGGCCAGCTGCTTTTCAAACGCCTCGTGAAACGGCCCGTTGTTGGTAATCCATTTGCTGTCCCAGATTTCCTTAAGTGATACTACAAAATCATCAAGATTGGGAAGGAAAGGTTGCGTAACCAGTATTTTTTTTTGCATAGTTATCGTTGTCTGATAAAATCAGGAAGAAGCCGGATATCCCCAATATTAAAAAGCCAGGCTAAACTTATATAAAACAAAGTTCCTGTAAAAAACCCAATTATAAGCTTTAGCCCATCATTAGGAATATGCGCAATAAGAAAATAGATTATTGCCCCCATGGCCATACTAAGTAATAACACTTTAAATAAATCACTCATTTGTTGGAGAAATCCATAATCAATAATTTTCTTTGTATAATGCGTGTTAATAACAAGGGCAATATATGACAATACTATTTGCCCAACAATAATTGCTTTTATTCCAAAAGGCACACTTATGACCAAAATAACAGCCGCAAGTACCTTTTTAATTATTTCTAACCTTAAAAAAATGTCCGATCGCCCTTTTGCTTTTAATAGTTCTAGATTCAAAACCTGAATAGGATACCACATCATAGCAAAGCTAAGAAATTGCACCATCCAAACTGATTCAATCCATTTTTCTGTAAGAACGACGCGAACAAACGGTTCAGCTAATAATGCCAACCCAACCATTAAGGGGAAAATAATCAGTGCGGATAATTTAATCATCTTCCGGAAAGAATGCACTAATTTTTCATCATCATCTTGCATCTCACTCATTACTGGAAATGCTACTCTTTGAATAACTCCTGAAGGAGTTGTTGACGTGAAACTTGTTAATTGCTGGGCCCGTGTATAGTATCCCAAAGAAGCTGTATTAAAGTACTTTCCAATAATTACTAAATAGATATTGTTAAAAATAGTATCTAATAATCCTGATACTAAGAGTTTAGACCCGAAACCAAATAATAATTTTAAACGGACCAAAGAAAAACCTTTTCTTGGAAGCCACTTTGTATAGAACCATAAGGCAATCACCTCTATGAATCTTCTCGCTAAATTCATCCATACTAATGCCCAAACTCCAAAACCATTATACGCTAAAAAAATTCCGAAAACACCTGAAGTGGTAGATGAAACCAGACTGATTTTTGTTTGCGTTTTAAAGTCCAGTTTTATAATAAGCCTTGCCCTTTGAACCGTAACCAAAGAGCTCACTATTAAAGAAATAGAGAATACTCTTGTTACCGAAACTAAAACAGGTTGGTTGTAAAAATTTGCTATAACCGGTGCAATAATATATAATATAAGAAACAATAGGGTTGAAATTAACACATTCGAATAAAAAATAGTGGAAAAGTCCAATTCATCACGATTTTTTTTTTGGACTAAAGCTGCTCCATATCCTCTATTAACAATAGTTTGTGAAATTGCAACAAATATGGTAATCATCCCGATTATGCCATAATCTGAAGGGGTTAATAGTCTTGCCAGAAACAATCCTAATGTTAATTGTATTACTTGAACAGAGAACCTATCAACCGCGCTCCAGATAAAACCTGAAGAAGCTTTTTGTTTAAGTTTATTCATACTATAGAACGGGATTGTAGCTCATAATTTTCTAAATAGACCTTTCAAAATAAAAAAAACACCCATTTTTTTATAAAAGAAAAATTCCAGTACTTCACTAAATAAAATTTTCAAATTAATTGATTTAACATCAATGGTTATGCATTCATATCCAAAATATTTAAGTGATCTTCGTGAAAAAAGCTGCAATAAAAAAATGTATGTAGGGTCCAATTCTTCCTTCCATACATCAATCCTTTTAATATCAAGTGGCTTATTTAAATTTTTATGCAATTTTTTTTGATTTTCAGATAAAATATTTGAGTAATCATCATTCTTGTATTCTTTTTTAACTTGAATTTTTTTTCTTAAGTTCTCTAAAATATAGTTAGATCCTAAAATGAAATCCTCATACTTAACAAAATATGAATGATATTTTTTTTTAGATTCTAACTTTCTGAGCCGATTAAAATGTAGTGAAAGCATGATAGTATTCCCCTTCATACTTCTTTTAATGTGTGGATTATATGTTTTAATCAATGAATTACAAACAGCACGAACATCCCGATAAATAAATATAATTAAAGAATTCGGGTAAAACCTGTAAATAGCATTTAAATTAGTTAAAACAGAGGATTTACTTAATACATAACCAATATCTTCATATTTACCAGCAAATTCTTTTATTATAACATCATGAAACTCCTTGAATGTGAAAGGAAAATGAATTGTTGATAATTTATCGTACAAAGCATCTCTATCTATATTCCAGGTCAAAAACCTCTCATCGGAATATAAAAAATTTAATACCTCATGAATATCCTCATCGGTGTGAAAATTATTACCAACCAATGAATATATTGCAGATTCAGGTGTTACTGCGATTGATTTGAAGGTATTTAAATGCTTTGCAAATACAGTAGAACCTGATCTGGAAATATATGCGTAGAATATTATATCGGGAGTTGGTCCGTTTTTATCTCCTTTCATTTGTTCCATATTCCTATTTTCTGTTATTCATCCCAAAAAACAAAGAGAAAAAATCCATGGTTCTCTATTTGTTAATCAACCTGTTCACCCTATTTAGTAGCCATACATTAGAGAAACTATTGGGATTATTAATTTAAGGGTTGATTAAATGATTGGTGTCAATTATTTCTTCCATATTCAATTTTTGCCACTATTTTATTCATTATCTCCTCTACCAACTCTATAATATTTTTTTTGTCGGTATTGGCTTCGATGTCGAAGTCCACGGGGGGGGCGAAGGGAGAGGAAATGCCGGTAAAGTTTTTAATCTCGCCGCGGCGGGCTTTGGCGTATAGGCCTTTGACGTCGCGCTGCTCGCAAACTTCCAGGGGAGCATTGACATAGACCTCAAAGAAATTCTCCCTGCCGATGATACTTTTGGCCATATTGCGGATTTCCTTTGTAGGGCTGATAAAACTGCAAAGGGTAATAATACCGCTGTTCATCAAAAGCTTGGCTACCTCGGAAATACGGCGTATATTCTCCAGGCGGTCTTCTTCGGTAAACTTCAGGTTGTTGTTGATTCCACTGCGAATATTATCACCATCAAGAACCTGAGTCAGATATCCTTTTTTATAAAGTTCTTTCTCCAGGTTCTGTGCCAGTGTTGTCTTGCCGGAACCGGATAAACCCGTAAACCAAATAACAAGAGAACGCTGCTTTAACAGTTTCTCTTTGTCCTCACGGTTGAGGATTTGATCGAAAGTAGTGTGTATGTGACTAGAAAAGTCTGGGTTATCAATCATTGCTTTATTAATTAAGAATTAGAAAATATCTTTGGATGTACGGAACAGGAACTTGGAGCGTGGGGTTATCTTTTTAGGATTACTTTACAAAAATTTGTAATTTTTGAACTTAAAATTCGCAATTCACTAAAAAACTCTATTTTTTCCCTGACTTATTTTATTCCATCTTTGGAAAATAATATATTTATATATTAAAAAATAGAACACTGGGAAATTTTAAGAAAATGAGTAAAATTCTTATCTAAAAAGAATCCGTTACTTTCTGATACATTGTTTGTAATACATAACTTAGCAATCGTAGTTATTTACCAAATTGATAAGAATTCATATTATTAAATTCATCTACTATATATAGAAGTTTATCTGTCAATACTATAGCTTCTTACAATACTTGTTAGGTTTTCGAATCGGAAAACACTCATAAATTATTTGTTTGATGTAAAGAACAAAGAGACTAAAATTAGGTATTAAATAAAAATCCAAGAGAGCTTATCCTTATACTCATTGCCCCACGTCCTATACCCAATTTTCGGCTTTGACCACAAAATACGGATTCAATAAGTCTTCTTTGTTATACTTCAACTGTCCTCCGTCGAGTTGAATAATCACTCCTCCAGCTGCGAGTACTACGGCATGGGCAGCAGCGGTATCCCATTCCATAGTAGGGCCAAAGCGCGGATAGAGATGGGCTTTGCCTTCCGCCACCTCAACCAGTTTTAGCGAACTTCCCTTTGAAACTATTTCAACCTCCTTAAAATCCTTTGCTGCTTCTTTGATATAATTTTCGGTTTCGGCATTGTTATGGGAACGGCTTGCTACTACAATCAGCTTATTTTCAGGAATCTGTACCTCTATTTCCCGCTCATGATATCCAATTAAATCCGTTGAATAACAACGTTTTACCGCTCTTCGCGAGTTACCGTAATACAAATGTCTTTTCACCGGAGCATAGACAACGCCCAGAATCGGTTCTTCTTTTTCAATTAAAGCCACATTAACCGTAAATTCCCCATTGCGCTTGATAAATTC
This sequence comes from Patescibacteria group bacterium, assembly GCA_015493225.1. GTDB lineage: Bacteria > Patescibacteriota > Minisyncoccia > Moranbacterales > DUUL01 > S145-42. Next base: position 1,033 of record WGDO01000026.1, on the reverse strand, counting down.
TTTAGTGCCATCCAAAGGGTCAATAAGCCAATAACGCTTATAGATTTTTCTTTCTTCATAACCGGGGATTTTTCCTTCTTCACTAACCACAGGATAATTTGTTGTTTCAAGATATTCCATCAAGGCTTTATGCGAAGCCAGGTCGGCTTTGGTTAGCGGTGAGTTGTCAGCCTTGGTTTCTACTTCAAAATCTGAAGAGCTATAAACCTTTAAAATCTCTTTTCCAGCTTTTATTATCGCTTTTATTAATTTTTCATCCATTTAAAAATATCAATAATAAAGAATACCTACTGTTCCTATTCATAAAGATGAGTGTTTGCAGTATCCCCATTTTAAAATAATCCTTGAATTTGAAATTACTTGGGCCATACACCATCAGGTTTTATTTCTATAATCAATATTTTCTTCTTCATAAATCATCCGTTACTGAATATTTAGAATACTTTTTCTCATACCCGAAAGGGCAATAATAAATTCTTTTTGCTTTTTAAAGGCATGGCCTCCCCTTACCTGTCCACCGGGCACATCATAAATCCAATAGGTCCTTTCAATTTTAAAAGGGATATGGTTGTTCTCTTCCACAAAGGAAAGGTTGCCCCGCGGGTCTTCTATTTTAGGCAGGTTAATGATTTTTGCTTTCATCTGTTTTGTTCAATGGGGTTATTTTCTCATTTAATTTTTTTTGAGCAAAAACAACGCCGTCATTTCGATCCGCCGGAGGCGGAGAGAAATCTCCTGATGAATAGGGACAGAACCAAAGAAAAGGGCTGCTGAAGGAGCAGTTTTGTTCGGAGGGGATTTCTCCTCCCTACGGTCGTCGAAATGACAGGGTAGAGTGAAGAGACTATATATCATGAATCTTATCATTCAAAAACTCCCAATCCGGATTAAATGAAATGATCAATTTATCCTTTTTTTCTCTACGCCATTTCTTTAGCTCTTTTTCCCTGTCAATAGCATGTTGTATCCAGTTAAAATGCTCGTAATAAACCAAATAATGACAGTTGTATCTTTTTGTAAACCCTTCATATTT
>WGDO01000025.1 GCA_015493225.1 Patescibacteria group bacterium | reverse complement strand
TTGTCCATGATTATCTAAATTAAGATTGTCAGTGACTGGAGTGGTTGGTCCGGCATTGGCTAAATATTTTCCATAATGATTTACGGTTACTTTTTTATAGGCTAAGGTTTTATTGTCTTCGGTCATATTGTCAGCGTATTGGGGGGTTGTTCTAAAATTTCTATTATTATTATCAATAATTAACTCTCCCAATGGTTCGTCATAGTCTTTTAAGTAAATTGTTCCAGCAGATCCCTCTGGTGAAGAATAATATTTACAACCATAGGCATTCATAGTTCCCGTAAAATTATTATCCTTGTAATAAATAGCCATTCTTCCACCGCTACCACCATGATAAGACCCTCTTTCTCTCCCAAAAACATTTAAAGTTCCTGTACCAGAAAAATTATTATGAACATTTAACCAAATAGATCCTCCAGCCAATTTCCAAAGATAATTTGGCCAAGTATTTAATCCTTGCGCAGTAATAACTCCATTCAAGACACAATCTCCTTGTATATCTATTTTTATCGCCCCGCCTCCGCCAACATCAGTTGGTTGAGCAATCGATCCATATACTTGTCCATGAATTCCATATCCTCCATAAGACTCTACATAATCAATTCCTTTTCCTGTTACATCGATACGACCACCAGAATCAATGGTTAAATCTCCTCCGATGTTCAGGTTTAAAGTATGTTGTTGGGTTGTTGAATTTCTAGAATGTGTCAAAATTCCTTGCCCTCCAATGTGTACATCGTGACTAATATATAATTTGTGTGTTTCATCCGCATAAGAAACAATCAAGGTTGTAGGATCGGCACTGGCACTATTATTTAAACCTATATTTAAATTGGCAATATCTTCAGTTCCTCCTGATACATCTAAAGTTGGTTCATAATATGTTGCCAAATCGTCGATATTTCCATCAAGCTCCACAGTCGAACAAGCATCCGGTACCAGATTTTCTTGCCAATTGTTTGCATCGTGCCAATCAGTTGAATCTGATCCATCCCAATGTCTCGTGTTTCCCGCTCCGGCCGAAATAGTTAAATTGTAAGTTCCATCGCTGGTACCATCGGTATCTTTTTGAATAGCATTGCCATCAATTGTTCCCGTAATAACATCGGTTCCACCGTTAGCCGGACTATAAGTACCAACATAAGAACCGTCCCCTTTGTCAATAATTGTAGGCGTATTGGGATTTGCTCCAGTGATATTTAAGACAACTGTATTTCCTCCCGACTCTAACTGATTACCATAAATATCCCGGGCTATGGCATAAACTGCCTCCGCTCCGCAAGTACCGGCTGGATCTTGAGATACTTCAATTGTTGTTTCATTGGCTGTAGCCGAGCCGGTGGAACTGACATGCCCATTTAAATCATATCGCTCATCAGCGGTAGAGTTATAACTACCATCATTAAGTTCTATTTCCATATCCTCTCTTTTATATAAAGTCATTACTGAAGAAACTTCTCCATTAATAAAATCTAGGGTTGTCGCTGAGCCAAAATTAATAGCATTGCCACCATTATCAATAATTGTGGGGCTGGTTCCATTACGGGAAATATTTGCTCCTGAAAAGGTAATGTTGTGACTGCCTGTGTAATCAGTTCTAATATTTCCATATTGGTCCCGAGCGCTGATAGTTATTGTTTTGCCAACTCCGGCAGTATAATTATCATCTCCGATAATTTGTAAATTATGTAAACTGGCTGGATTAACAACAACATCCAGATCATAATTATTGCTAGAATTGGTAGAATATTCATCTCCCTCTCCTTCTAATTCAATATTTTCCGCTTTATATAAGTGTAATGTACATTTTGCCACTCCATTTGTAAAAGTTGGATTCATCCAATCTCCCAATCTTGTTGTACCACAGGTAGGCTGATTGTCATAAAAAGATTTATTGGCACCGGTAATTTTTACTACATGATGTCCGTTGTAACCATCAACGGGATTATCATATTGGTCAACTACCATTATCGCTAAAGTTACCGCTGTACCGGCAGTGGTATTCAGAGAATTATTATAAGTGCCCACTGGATTCTCATACCGCAAAATCATATGGTCTGCACTTTGATTAACTATCAGTAGATGAAAAGTTCCATCGGCTGTTCCATCTTCATCCCAACTAACTGAATTTGTATCTATAGTAGCTGTGATTTGATCTTCTCCTTCAGTTGAACTGGAAGTGTAAATTGCCGTATAGGTACCGTCACCATTATCAGTTTGGTTTAAACTCTGCACATTTATTCCGGCAATGTTTACAACAACAGCCTTACCAGCCCCATCATTATTTAAAATATTACCATAGGCATCATTGGCAGAAACCGTAACCGTCACATTATTCGTGACAACGGTTGGATTTACTTGAGCGTCAATACTAGAAGCTGGATATGAAATTGTGCTATGATTAATTGTTGCATCCAAATCATAATTTATATTATTTTTAGAATCATAGGTAAAAGTATTAATATCCACTTCTCCATCAATTGAAGCTATTTCTTGAGCATAGAGAGTTGCATCACAAGTAGCCACTCCATTAGTAAAAGTTAAGGTCATATCATTTCCAAAAATTACTCCATTACAAACTGGCTCCATACTGTGAGTGGTGTTATCATTATGAGGACCATTAGACGCCCCTTCTAAATGAGCAGTATAATTACCATTAACCGAAGTAACCGTATTTCCGGAAGTATCCTTGACTATAATTTTAATTGTTTGGGGCGTTCCAGCCGTAAAAGTTGCCGAACTATTATCACTATTATCTCTAACCACAATATGATCCGGACCGGTAGCTGAAGTTAAATCATCTGTTATTTCCGCAACAAACATATCCCTGCCTCCATTATAAGTAGAATCATAAGTATTAGCAGTAGTGGGTAAGTCACCAGAATCTGTTGTACCAACCATTAACAAACTGCCGGCATTTAAATGTTCAGCTGATAAAATATAATCCACATTGCCACTTCCTCCAAAATAAGTAGAGTGTTCCAAGGTAGATAAATCAGAATTAAATCTGGATATACTGGCATCTGATATCCCATCCAAAGTTTGGTCATAAGCATGTGAAGTTATCGGATAATTATCAGAGCGAGTCTGTCCAACAGTATAAATATTATCACTACTATCTACAGCAATTTCATAAATATCATCATGACCGCTACCGCCAATATATGTTGATGCTGACAAAGTTGTTAAATCACTATTAAATTTTGCTATAAATCCATCATAATCTCCAGCATTACTTGTCTGGTAAACCGAAGCCGGAAAATTCGTAGAATTTGTATTTCCAGCAATGTTAATATCATTATTAGAATCTATAACCAAAGAAGAAGCTTTTTCAATATTTGTTCCCCCAATTAGAGTAGAAGCGGTTAAAGTGCTTAAATCTGAAGAAAGAATACTGGTGAAAGCATCTGTCGCCCCGCTAAATGTTTGATTATAGGCTCCGGTGGTTGTAGGAAAATCACTTGAATTTGTGTACCCGACAGCAACAATATTTCCATTATGGTCAAAATCTATCATTCTTAAAAAATCTTCACTTGTTCCTCCTAGGAAAGTGGTATGACTTATTGTTACTAAATCATCTGTTAGCTCCATCAAAAAACCATCACTATTTCCTGAAAAGGTACTATCATAGGCTCCCGTTCTAGTAGGGAAATCGCTGGAGTAGGTATCTCCCACTAGATAAATGTTGCTCCCACTCTTTAGCAGGGAATATCCAAAATCCTTACCATTGCCACCAATATAAGTTGAGGCTTCTAGTTGAGTTAAGTCTGTATTTAATTTAGCAACAAAGGTATCACTATTTCCTCCATTATAGGTTATATCTGTTACACCAGAAGTTGTGGGAAAGTCATTGGATCTTGTAAGTCCAGTTATATATACACCTGAACCATCCACAATAATAGCTGAGCCTTCGTCTTCACTGGTTCCGCCAAGATAGGTTGAAGCTAATAATTGAGTTAAACCACTATTAAATTTAGAAATAACAATATCATTTGGCAAAGATGAACTGGAATCATTATAGGAATCATCTACAACTCCAAGGGTGGTTGGATAGTCATTGGACTGGCTATGTCCAATGACATAAACATTACCACTGCTATCCCGAGTAATGGACTTATGTCCTAAATAGATTCTTCCTCCAAAATCATCATAGCCATAATGTTCATCAGAGGTGCCTCCAACAAAAGTTGAGGAAATTAAAGGGTCAATGATTAAAGGTTGGCTCTTGTCATAATTACCCATCTGAAAGCCATAGGCACTATCATCCTTTAGGGCATATCTAGTGGTAATATATTTCTTTTTTAACTTTGGATTTTTTTTACCAAAAAGACTCTTTATTTTTGCTTTAATTTTATCTATAAATTCAGTTGGCTCTGTGTCACTTTTTACTAGCTGATAAGCTATTGGTTTTGTAAAAAGTACTTTTTGATCTTTCATGTTTAATTCTAATTCTCCCTTGTCTGTTACGGCTAGTTTATCTACTCCTTCAAGCTTTAAAGTAATATCAGCAGGATTTCCACCATCTTCTACCACAAAAAGTTTTTCCACATTATCACCATGGGCCCTTAGATGAACATCTATTCTGTTATATATTTCTCCCAATCTAATAGAGTCATTGGTTGATACATTTGATTTCCATTCAGCTTGTTTTCCTTGAAAATATGATGTTTTTGTTTGAGAACTATTTTGCCCTTCTGGTTTAATAGCGATATCCTTACCATTTACATCTACGAAACTTTCAGCTAAAGCTAATTTTTGTTTATCTTTTTGAAATGAATAAGTTAAAGAATTATCAGTGACAAATAGAGAGCCGGAAAATATGGAAGCGTAATATTTTACTTTATTATTTATTTGTCCTTCATTTTTTATGAAAGGGATATGTAAAGATGATTTATTGTCTAAAATTATAGCTCTTTCAGTCCCTGTTTTTAAAGTTAAAAATTGAGAAACTTTTTTTTCTTGAAGTGTATTAGAATATAAAAAAGAACCGGCGACGGCGGCGATAACTACTAATCCTAGAAAATACTTCCAAATGTTTTTATTCTTCTTGGGCATACTATGACGGCCTTCTTCGTTTGAAATTCTTTGCCAACTTGATTTAACCGAAAGACCTTTTTCTATATTTGTTTTCATTGCTCCTTTTTGTGTTCTCTTCTGTGTTGGTCTTATAATATCACGCATAATTTTAAACTCTGTTTGAAAACTTGATTTATGGTGTTATTATATCACGATATTACACATCTACAAAATATTTTTAAAAAAAATAAACTTAAATAGTGTGTCTTAATCAATTTAAATATTAACAATGGAGACTTAAAGGTTTATAAATAAAACGCGACCAAGTCGCGTTTTATTTTTTTATCTTGCATATTCTACGGCCTTAGTTTCGCGGAGAAGATTAACTTTTATTTCTCCAGGATAGTTTAGATCTTCTTCAATTTTCTCGGCGATTGATTTGGCTAATTTCATTGCTCCTAAATCATCAACCTTATCGGGATTAACAAATACTCGAATTTCTCGACCAGCCTGAATGGCATATGATTTTTCAACCTCACTAAAACTATTGACTGTATCTTCAATTTCCTCTAATCTTTTAAGATAATTTTCTAAAGTATCTTTTCTAGCTCCAGGACGAGAAGCACTTAAAGCGTCGGCAGCAGCAATAATTAAAGAATAATTATTCTCAAACGGATAATCTTCATGATGAGATTTCATTGCATCAATAATTTCATCTGATTGTTTAAATTTTTTCAAAATACTAATTCCTAGTTCAACGTGAGTTCCCTGGACTTCAGCGTCGACAGCCTTTCCAATATCATGTAATAATCCAGCTTTTTTAGCTAAATTGGCATCAAGGTCTAATTCAGAAGCTAAAAATCCAGAAAGGTGTGCTACTTCCAGAGAGTGTAATAAAACATTTTGCCCAAAACTTGTTCGATAACGTAAACGCCCTAATAGTTGTGTTAGCTTTGGATCAAATCCAGCAATACCTACGTCATAGACTGCTGCCTCCCCAGCCTCTTTAGCTCTCTTGGAGACCATATCCCTGGCCCACTCCACTGCTTCCTCAATTTTAGTAGGATGAATTCGTCCATCTTCTAATAATTTTTCCAAAGCTAAACGAGCCGTTTCTCGACGGATAGGATTGAAAGCGGAAATAACAATGGCCTCCGGAGTATCATCCACAATAATTTCTGCCCCCGTAAGTCTTTCAATGGCCTTAATATTTCTCCCCTCTCGTCCAATGATTCGTCCTTTCAATTCATCGGAATCAATGGAAACTGTAGTAGTGGTGGTATCAGCACTGTGCGAACCAGCATATCGTTGCATGGCAAGAGCCATAACATTTTTAGCTTCTTCTTCTAGTGTTTCTTTTTTGTCACGTTCCAGAGAAGCCAAAGCCTTAGTAATTTCATCTTTGTGCAATTTTTCTGCCACTGATATTAAAACTTTTTGAGCATCTTCTTTTTTCATTCCAGCAATTCGTTCTAATTTTTCCACCTGCTGTTCTTTTACTTTTAAAATATCTTCTCGAATATTTTTTATTTCATTTGCCTTCCTTTTTAAATTATGTTTCTCTTTTTCAATTTTATTTATCTTTTGCTCTAGATGTTGTTCCTTTTGTTCTAAACGATCTTCTTTTTGTTGTAAATTATTTAACCTTTTTTGTTCTTCTTTTTTAACCTCATCTAAAATTTTAACCCCTTTATCTTTAGCATCCAATAACTGCTCCTTGGTTTTAATTTTAGCATCTTCTAATAATCTTTTTGCCCTACCCTCAGCGCTATTGACCTGATTACCAGCAATGGTTTTTCTCAAAAGATAACCTGCGATAAGACCAACCAAGAGAGCTCCCCCTCCTGATAATAACATTAACGTATTCATTATTTTTTTTCAGTAGTTCTAGATATTTCTTGACCACTCAACACCACAAACCATAAATTAAATTTTAAAGTTTGCCTTGTTTATCTGTGTTTGTAAATCAAATTTCATAAGTTTGTTGAAAGATTGTTTTTAAAAAAATATCACTCAAATACCTGGCAACCACTGTCTATATTAATCTAATTATTTGATAAGATTTCCACACCTCATCTTTTATTAGTATAGCTTTTAAATAAAGAATTGTCAAAGAAATTAATTATATGTTATAATACAGGTATACCAATTAATTAATACACAAACAAAAATGGCAAAATATAGACCAGTGGTTTTGGTGGTGCTTGATGGTTGGGGGGAAACAATGGAGACAACCGGAAATCCCTTTATGGAAACAAAGCTACCAACCATAAATAAATTAAATAAATTTTATCCTAAGATATTACTGGAGGCATCTGGTTTGTCTGTTGGGGTTCCTTGGGGAGAAGTTGGGAATTCAGAAGTTGGGCATCAAGCCCTAGGTAGTGGCCAAATAAAATATCAAAATTTTCCTCGAATAAATTTAGCCATTGAAAAAGGAGATTTTTTCACTAACCCAGCAATGGTAAAAGCTATCCAACAAGCTAAAGAAAAAAATGGGAAGGTTCATATTATGGGATTATTAAGTAATGGTGGAGTACATTCTCATATTAATCATTTTTTAACTGCAATCCAACTTGCAAAGGAGCAAGGAGCTGACGAAGTTTATCTACATATTATTACCGATGGACGAGATACTGCTCCGGACAGTAGTCTCTTATTTCTGAAACAGCTTAGGGAAAAAATAAAAAAAACCGGAATTGGCAAAATAGCCACCATTGCTGGTCGCTACTATGCAATGGATAGAAATAAAAATTGGGACCGAACGGAGAAGGCTTATTTGGCAATGACTGCCGGAGTTGGTGTCCAAGAACAAGATGCTGAAGAAGCTATTAAAAAGCAACATAGTCAAGATAAGTTTGATGAATATATTGAGCCGGTGGTTATGGTGGATAAAAATAATACGCCAGTTGCCCTGGTAGAAGATAATGATTCTTTAATGTTTATAAACTTTCGTAGTGACCGGGCTAAACAAATTACTCAGGCTTTTACGGATGATAATTTTGACAAGTTTGCCCCAACTACTAAATTAGTTAGACCTTATTTTGTTTCCATGGTTGAGTATGATTCAAATCTAAAAGTTGATGGGATTGCTTTTCCCCCTGATAATATTACAGAGACACTGGGTAAGGTTATTTCTCAAAATAATAAAAAACAACTTCGCCTGGCAGAAACAGAGAAATATGCTCATGTTACTTATTTTTTTAATGGCGGCAAAGAAGACCCCTACCCTGGTGAAGATAGAATAGTTATTCCGTCAAAAAATGTTCCCTCCTATGATCAGCTACCTGACATGAGTGCTCCAGAAATAACTCAAACTTTAATTGAAAAAGTCAAAGAAAATACCTATGATTTTATTTTGGTAAACTATGCCAACGCTGATATGGTCGGGCATACCGGTAATGAAGAGGCCTCTATTAAAGCAATTCAATGCTTGGATAAATGTTTATCTAAGGTTATTCCAGCAATTTTAAGCACTGGAGGATGCCTACTGATTACAGCTGACCATGGAAACGTAGAAGAATTAATAAACTTAAAAACTGGCGCTAAAGACACAGAGCATTCTAGCAATCCAGTTCCCCTGTGGTATGTTACCCCGGACAATCATCGTCAAAAAAGTGAAGATGAAATGATTGCTACCTCCCAGGGAATGCTCTGTGATGTTGCCCCCACTATCTTAGAGATTATGGAGATACCCAAAGCTCCAGAGATGACCTGTGTTAGTCTTTTGCCGATGCTACAGTAATAATGAGCAAAGAAAATGAATAGTAAATAGAAAGCAGTAGATAGTGAGTAGTAGGCAATGCTAGTATTTGTAATTTCCAAGATACAAATCGCAAGATACAAACAAATTCTAATCACCAAATTTCAAACTTTGGTTATTGATAATTGAAATTTGAGATTTGTTTGTTTCTTGTGATTTGTATCTTGTTTTTTATAAATTTTATCTTTTTAGCTTTCTATTTTAATATATAGATTTTTATCCGACAAATGTTTGATTTACAAATCATCTACTAATCACTGCATTTTTAAACATCTCTATTTTTTCAACCACTTTTCCAGTAATGGCTTCCCGTGCTACCCCAAGGGCTTTACGCGGGTCAGTAAAATCACATTTTGGCATAGTTTGACCGCAAAGAGCGTTGATAAATGCTAATCTAATGTCAGTATCCACATTAAAACAAACAATACCTCTGGCCACAGCCTCTTTTACCTTAGCCTTTCCCCAATCAGAAGCACCATGCATAATTAATGGCGTATTTGGAATCAATTCCTTGATTTTTTCCAGTCGCTTCCAATCCGGCACTTCTCGTTCTTTAAAGAATCCATGAGCATTACCAATCCCCACCGCTAGAGCATCAGCACCAGTTTCTTCTATTAATCGCCTTGCTTCTTTTGGATTGGTCATTGCCTTGTCCCAATCGACAGTTCGTCCATCTCTACTAGTAACAGGCACTCGACCCAATTCAGCCTGAACAGTTACATTATGTTTATGGGCATATTCTACAACTTTTTTAGTGATGGCAATATTATTTTCTAAATTCTCCGTAGAAGCATCTATCATTACCGAGTCCATTCCAATTTCCTCAACAGCCACCACAACGTCCTCAAATGTTTTGCCATGATCCAGGTGAAAGCCGATGGATGCCTCTCCAGACTCATTATTTATTACCGACTGGACTATGGCTCCAATATTTTTTGCTCCGGCATATTTTATAGAGCTTGGAGTTACCTGGATAATACATGGCCGTTTCAATACTTTTGCTGCCCTTATAATTCCCTGACTAAATTCCAAATTAGAAGTATTAAAAGCTCCCACAGCATAGCCCTCCTCTGTAGCCTTGATTAAAATCTCACTTACTTTTCCTCGCATAATTTTTATTTTTAATTTATTACTACTAATATTGTAGCACAATAAAATTAGTTCACAAAATGTTATTTTAAATTATAACAAGTAATAAATAACAATATCTGTTTATAATCTTTGAACTCTACAAAATTATTTTATCTCCCGCCGAGAGATAGCAAATAAACTACAAATATACGGATTGTTCACTAAAATTAATACATAGTGTATGGTAAATAATGATCGATTAATGATTTTCAAATTAAAATATTTCAAATTTTTATTTCCCGTTTAGGGATAACATTTCAAGCTTGAAATTATTGAATAACAGATACTCGGATTTGACTTTATGGACTTTATAGATTCTTGACTAGCGAATGTTCGGTTTAGACTTTACAGACTTCTCTCCTCAACCCTCTTAATCATTCCCATTAACTCTGCCGGAACTAGGCTGGCTTTGCCAACCAATACTCCGTCCATGCTAGCCTCAAAACAAATTTCTTCAACATTATGTTGATTAGCACTACCTCCATAAAGAATTTTTACTTTTTCGGCCTGGCTAGCTCCATATTTTTCCACTAGAAATTTTTTCATCATTAGTTTAGCAGTCATCATTTCATCGGCCGTCGGTGGATTAACTGGCTTGTTGGTACTAATTGCCCAAACCGGTTCATAGCAAAGAATAAGTTTGTCTAGTCGGCCCGGAGGGAAATCATCCAAATATGTTTTTAGTTGCCTACCTAAAGACTCTTTGGTCAAATCCTTTTCCTTTTCTTCTTTTGTTTCCCCAACACAAACAATGCTCTTTAGTCCAAGTTTGCTAACTCCTTGTAACTTATAGGCTACTACTTCTTCTGTTTCACCGAAATATTTTTTTCTTTCGCTGTGTCCTAAAATGACATACTCTCCTCCATAACTTTTCAAGGTAGAAGCACTAATCCCACCAGTAAAAGAACCTTTTCTTTCCCAAAAAGAATCCTGCAAACCGACGGCGATACTCTTAATGTCTTTAAACTGCTCAATAAAATTCAAGGTACTTAAAATCGGCGGGGCCAACACAATGCCAGTATTTAAAGATGCCAACTCCTGTTTGTATCTTAAAAATCCTTTGATCCAATTTTCTATCTCAAATTTTAAAACAAGATTCATTTTGAAATTTGCTACGATGATTTTTTGCATGGTTTTGAAATTAAATTAAAAATAATTTAGACTACCCCTTGCATAAAGGGGGTCAAATTTTTCGAAGAAAAATTTGGGGGGTTTACATATGAATCACCCCGATTGTTAGGAGAGTTACGACAATCCCAGCCGTAGCAATTCCCGCCGAAATAATCGGCAAAGCTTTCTTTTTATCAATATCAAATAAAAAAGCAGCCAGCACGCCTGTCCAACCACCAGTCATTGGTAAGGGGATGGCTACGAGAAAAAATAATCCCCAATCACCATACTTTTCAATTTGTTTGTGTGTTTTTTTGTGAGTTCGTTCAAATAGCCAATCAAAAAATCTTTTTCCCCAGGAAAAATGTTTTGTTATAAATTCTACACCCCATTCTAATAAAAATGCCACTAGTAACATTACACTGATATTACCAAATACTGCCCAGAAAAAAGCACTGGCGATGCTAAGATGAAAATAACTAATAGCCAAAGGAATTGCTCCTCGTAATTCAAAGATTGGTAACATTCCAACAATGTAAGTTATTAATTGTGGTGGTAGGCCTTGAAAAAATTGGGCGAGATGTTCGGGATTCATATATTTGGTTCACAGTGCACGGTTCATAGTTCACGGATTGCAACCAAAAAACTGCACTTTAAAAAATTATAAATTTTCGATTTTTAACTTTTAACTTTATGGACTTTATAGACCTTATGGACTTTATAGACTTTCAACATCCTTTACTTATCTGATTTTAATTGTATACTAGATTTGGGGAATAAACAAGACAACTTTCTAAATTTTAATTTGTAAATTTTAAATTTTAATTCAATGTTTTAATTTTAAATTTTAATTTAACTAATCATACTTCATTAACATTTGTTTAAAAAAATTAAAATTTAAATAATTAAATTTGAATTAAAATTTACAAATTACAAATTAAAATTATATCTCCATATCTTCGATTTTAATCACCACTAATCAAACCTAAATGTTAACACATAATTCTCGAGAGCATCTTTACTCTTTCACTTTAATAAACCTAGGACCGGCCACTTTGCGAAAGTTGGCGGAGTCTTTTGATTCCTTTGAAGATGCTTGGCAAGTTCCGAAAGATAAATTACTGAAAATAGGAATTAAAGAATCAGTAGCCGAAAAAATTCAAAGTGTTCGTCCAAAAATAGACATTGAAAAGGAATGGGAAAAATTGGAAAAAAGTGGCTTAAAATTCATCACCATCAATGACAAGGCCTATCCTCAACAGTTGCGAGAAATTAAATCCGCTCCTTTTGTTTTATTTTATTTGGGGAATTTGGAATTATTGAAACAAAAACAACTAGCCGTGGTGGGGACCCGTCGCTACACAGATTATGGACGAATGGTTACGGAAAAATTAATTCCTCAGATTGCCCAGGCCGGCATTGTGATCACCAGCGGAATGGCTCAGGGAATTGACTCCATTGCTCATCAAGCCTGTCTAACTGCTGGCCAACCGACCATTGCTGTTTTGGGAGCAGGAATTTCCGAGGTTCAACGCAATGGTTATGCCCGCCCAATGATAGATAAGATTATTTCTCAGAATGGTTTAATAGTTTCTGAATATCCTCCCTTATTTCCAGCCAGTAAATACACCTTTCCAGCTCGTAATAGAATTGTGAGCGGTTTAGGTCTGGGGACTCTGGTAATTGAAGCCGGAGTAAAAAGCGGAACTTTAATTACAGCTAACTATGCCTTGGAACAAAATCGGGAAGTCTTTGCTGTACCGGGAAATATATTTTCCCCAAAGTCGGATGGCACTCATCAACTTATTAAAAATGGTGCTCAGGTAGTTACTTCTGCTGATGATATTTTAGAGGTTTTGAATTTTGCTCCGACCCAGGGAAATTTATTTGAACAACCCAGCCCGGAATTTACCGACCCGGAAGAAGAGTTAATTTACAAGAAACTTTCTTTGGACCCAATTGTTATTGACAAATTAGCCAAACTCTGTAAACTGGATACGTCTACCGTCACCACAAAGCTCTCTCTTTTGGAATTAAAAAATCTTGCTCGTAATATTGGCGGTGGGAGATTTATAAAAAATGTTTGATTTGTGAATAATATGAGCTGTGGTATACTTAAAAAAGTTTACAAACTTAATCTATGATTTATATTATTTGAATTTTAATTTGTAATTTGTAAATTTTAATTCAAATTTAATTGTTTAAATTTTAATTTTTCTAAACAAGCGTTAAATAATGGAATGCGATTGATTAAATTAAAATTTCAAATTAAAACATTGAATTAAAATTTACAAATTACAAATTAAAATTAGAAAACTAAATCCACCCCAACTCCTCTTTCACCCCACTTCGTCAGAACTACAAGGGGCAGACACCAAAGGGGTACTAAAAATCTACTATCTATCTAACATCTAAACTAAAAATATGAAACTAGTCATCGTTGAGTCACCTGCTAAAATTAAAACTTTGTCAAAATATCTTGGTAAAGATTATATGCTGGAAGCCTCTATTGGACACATTCGTGATTTACCAAAAAGCAATAAGCAGGCTATTGATATTGCCAATGATTTTAAACCATTCTATGTCATTTCTCCTGACAAAGAAAAAGTAGTTAAGCATATTGAGATGTTAGCAAAAAAAGCTGATGAGGTGATTTTGGCAACTGACCCTGACCGAGAAGGAGAGGCAATTGCTTGGCATATTGCTCAGTCCATTGGCTTAAAAAGTCCAACCAGAGTAACTTTCAACGAAATTACCGAGGAGGCCGTGTTGGAAGCTATGAAGCATCCAGGAAAAATTGATATGAAAATGAAAACTGCCCAGGAAGCGCGACGAGTTTTAGATCGTCTTTTTGGCTATGATTTATCCGGGCTGATTTGGAAAAAAGTTCGTTATGGTTTGTCCGCCGGACGAGTACAATCACCGGCCCTACGAATTTTGATGGAAAGAGAACGGGAAATTCGTGCTTTTGTGCCGGAGAAATATTGGGTAATCACCGCTACTGTAAAAAATAAAGAAAATAAAGAATTTATTTTAATTTGTTCTGAAGAACCTCGAGATAGAAAATTAGTTAATAAGATTATTAAAGCAGGAAAAAAAGAAAATTGGACGGTAACCAATGTTAAGGAAACTAAAGCTAAGCGCAATCCCTATGCCCCCTTCCGTACTTCTACTCTACAACAAACAGCTAGTTCCCGCCTAGGGTTTTCTCCCTCTAAGACAATGATGGTTGCCCAGAAATTATATACTGCCGGACTAATCACCTATATGAGAACCGATAGCACTAATCTTAGTAAACAGGCCCAGGGGCAAATAGCCAAAGTAGTTAAAAAAGAATACGGGGAAAAATACTATGCTCCAAAAGTTTTTGGGAAACAAAGCAAGGGTGCTCAAGAAGCCCATGAAGCTATTCGTCCTAGTAACGCCGGGAAATTAATCGCTGGACGGAGTGCTGATGAAAAAAAACTATATCAATTGATTTGGCGACGAGCAGTTGCCTCTCAGATGTCTCCAGCGGAAATATTGCGAACTAAAATTATTGTCAATCTTGATGATAAAAAATTACCTTTTTTTGCTATCAATGGCTCACAAATTTTATTTGATGGTTGGTTAAAAGCTGACCCTGCCTCTCGCAGTGATGATATTGAATTGCCAGCGGTAAAAGTTGGTGAGAAATTAAAGTTTATTAAGATTGAGGATGAAGAAAAAGAAACTTCTCCGCCACCACGATACAGTGAAGCTGGTCTAGTAAAAGAACTAGAGAAAAGAGGCATCGGTCGACCATCAACCTATGCATCCATTATTAAAACAATCCAGGACCGAGGCTATGTAGAAAAACTTGGCTCACAATTAAAACCAACTGATACTGGTGATGTGGTTAGTACCTTTTTGGAAAAATATTTTGCCAAATATATTAGTGATGAATTTACTTCGGAAATGGAAACTGATTTGGATGAAATTGCCGAAGGAAAACGAGAATATGCCAAAACCCTAAAAGAATTTTATGGACCATTTACTAAAGATATTAAAGCTAAAGAAGATATTCCTAAGCTAACCGATATCGAAAAAGCGGATGCTAAATACAAATGCCCAGAATGCAAAGCGTCAATGGTAATTAAGCTTGGCAAAAATGGTAAATTTATGAGTTGCTCCAAATTTCCAAAATGCAAAGGGGCTCGAACTATTGAGGGAAAAATTATTGAAGGACCAAAAGAGCTGAAAGAGAAATGCCCTAAATGTGGTAAGCCATTAGTCCTGCGAGATGGTCGTTTTGGAAAATTTATTTCCTGCAGTGGTTATCCAAAGTGTAAATTCATCAAAGAAGACCCCAAGGAGGCGGAAAAGAAAAAAACTGGTGTGAAGTGTCCAAAATGTAAAGATGGAGAAATGACAGAAAAACGAGGTCGTTTTGGAATATTTTATGCTTGCTCCAATTATCCAGATTGCAAATATGCTATCAATGCCAAACCGACTGGTAAAATTTGCCACTACAAACGCAAAGATAAAGACGGCAAAGAATGTGGCGCCCTGATGATGGAGGGAACTAAAACAATCCCGGAAAGATGTAGCGATAAGAAGTGCCCAAATAATAGACCGGATAGACTTTAAAGGTTTGCACTACTCACACCCCCTGTGTAAAGGGGGTCAAAATTTGAGGAACGAAAATTTTGGGGGGTTTTTCAGAAATGAAGCGATTAGCGAAGTGATAAGCCCGGCCTTCCCGCCTGAATGAATTCTTTCGGGCAGATAGTGAGCGGATAAATAAAAATTTTCATCCCCTACAAACCAACAAATTAACTACAAATCTATTTATCCCCCGCTTAGGGATGACAAATTGTTCCTTGCGTTCACTAACCAGTAAATTATAAACTGTGAACCATAAATTATACACTAAATAATCCTCATGAAAACTAAAACACCAAACAAAAAACTGAAAAAGATTTTTAATGAAGCTGAAAAAAATAGAAACAACCCAAAGTACTGGAAATCTTGTAATTCCATTAACAACTTAATGACTTCTCTAAATAAGCACAAAAAAACAGCAAAGTGACTTGCTGTTTTTTTGTTTAGCTTTCCTCAATAACCCTTCCAATAAATTTTATCTTCTTCGATATCTTGAGATATTTAAAACGATGCCGACGCCGGCGAGGAGAGAGATTAGAGAAGTGGAACCATAGCTGATGAATGGCAAAGGAATACCAGTGAGAGGCATTAGACCAATGATAGCCATAATATTAATCATTGCCTGAAAAATAATCCAAAGAGATATTCCCACCACCACAAAGGAGGAAAACTGATCCGGAGCTTTTTGAGCCAAACGGAAACCACGAAAAGCAAGTAAAATAAATAAAACCACAATAATGCCAGCACCAACCATCCCAATTTCTTCGGCTATGATGGCAAAAATACTGTCCCCGACAACTTCTGGCAAGTAACTAAATTTTTGATGACTATGTCCTAGACCTACTCCAAAAATACCTCCTTGCCCCACGGCAATGGCCGCTTGTTTAACCTGCCAACCAATTCCTTGAACATCGGTTTCGGGATGCAAGAAGGCCAAGAGACGATTCATTCGATATGGTTCCAATTTAATCAAAATTCCTAAACCAGCTATACCCATTGCTATTAACCCAAAAATATGTTTTAAAGATGCTCCAGCCAAAAAAAACATTGCCAGAGCAATAAAGGCAACAGCCCCAAAACTACCAACATCCGGTTGAGCAATAATTAATAACCCTACGGCACCCAATAAAACACTAAAGGGAATTAAACTTTCTGAAAAGTTCTTAATGACTTTTCTTTTTCCTGTTAACCATGACGCTAAATAAATAATCACAGCTAATTTAACCATTTCAATTGGTTGAAAAGAAATTGGTCCTAGATTAATCCAACGCTTAGCTCCCTTTAGCTCTAAACCGTGACTGGAAAGTAAAACCGTAATCAGCAAAACAATAGCTAATCCAAAAATGAGAACAGCTAGTTTTCGCCATAGTTTATAATTTATTTTACCGGTAATAAACATTGCCACCAGTCCCGGCAATATCCCATAAAATAATTGATGTTTGAAATAATAATAAGGGTCGCCAAATTTACTCTGGGAAACAGCAATTCCTGCTGAGGAAATAGCAATTAGACCAATAAATACTAATATTAACACCAGCGACAAAAAAACCTTATCCACTGACTTTGGTTTTAATTTTCTTTTGGTGTATTTTCGTTTTTGTTTTCTTTTGACCATTTTATTTGCAAAATTAGTTTATCTTTCTCCACTTCTCAATCTCCTGATGATTCCCGCTTAGCAAAACTTCTGGCACTTGCCAATTTTTAAAATCTGCTGGTTTGGTATAAACAGGATAATCATATTTTTTACCATCAGAGGAAATGCATTTATTTTTTTCCGTATTATGACTTTCTGATTCCAGTGACTCTTTGTTTCCCAAGACGCCATCAATCAATCTAGCAACTGAATCCACAATTATCATTGCTGGCAATTCTCCTCCAGTCAAAATATATTCACCAATGGACACTTCTTCATCGGCAATAAATTCCGCCGCCCTTTCATCAACTCCCTCATAACGGCCACAAATTATTATTACATCGGTGTAATCATTTTTTATTTTCTCCGCTTTTCGTTGATTGTATAAATCACCCTTAGCGGAGGTTAATAAAATTAATAGCCTGCTTTTGACTTTCGACTTTTGGCTTTTGACTTTTGACTTAACTTCTTCTACACATTCAAAAATAGGCTCCACCATCATTACCATTCCTGGTCCGCCACCATAGGGAGTATCGTCAACCGTTCGTCGCTTATCTTTCTGATCGGCATAATCTCGCAGATTATAAATATTTACTTTTATTTTATCTTCTTTTTGCGCCCGACCCAAAATACTCTCATTTAAATATGAGCCAAACATTTCCGGAAAAATTGTGATGATGTGAAAATTCATTGTTTTTATAATTAACTACGGCCCCTACAAAAGTACAAATCAACTACAAATTTACAAATGCCCAAATAAAAGTATCTAAATAAATGGCAGGCTAAACAGTGGATTGAGATGAATTTCTTGGTTTCCTCCTTTGTAAAGGAGATGTTAGGAGGGGATTTTTAAATCCCCCTCAATCCCCAAGAGGCCCCGTAAATTACAAACCACAAATAGCGAACGCAGTGAGTGATTCGTAAATTCGTAAAAAATTAGTATTTTCGTAGGGACAAAAAACCGCACTCTTATAATAGCACGGTTTTTCGTCGTTTAAAAGTCTATTTTATAAATAAATTTATAAGACTAAACTTTTTCTATTCGATGTCATTAACAATGTCATCAATGCTTTTTTCAGCACCTTCTTCATTGTTAGATTCGCTTCGCTCTTCTTGTCGCTTAGCTCGTTCTGAACCTTCTGGTTCGTTAATCTTAAGATTAACACGAGCATTAGCACGAGCACCAATAACTCTCAAAAGAGTTCTGATAGCTTTAGCTGTTGAACCTTGACGACCGATAATCATTCCCATGTCTTCTGGAGCAACGTCAAGCACAATAAGTACTCCTCGTTCGTCCACTTCACGGTTTACTTTAACGGCATCTGGATTGTCAACAACATTTTTTACAATGTACTCCAAGAATTCAGCATCTTTTACTGGTTCTGTCATTTTCAATTCTTTAATGCATTACAAGGGTAAAACCCTTATCCATTCAATCCCCTGGTAGACATCGACCTTTCTAAAAAAGTGTCTTGGGATTTATTTATAATATATCATATTTTACCAATATCGTCAAACAAACAGAGACTATACCCTGCCACCCCCAAAGCTACGGCGACATTTAGGGAATTTTTTTGTCCGTGCATAGAAATTTCAATAATCGTATCACATTTTTTCAAAATTCTTTTATCAACTCCTTTTGGTTCGTTGCCAACTAACAGGGCCACACCTTTCATTCCCTTTTTTAATTTAAATTTTCGATAATCAATACTTTTTTCGTCCTGCTCTAGAGCCACAATCTCTATTTTTTCTTTTTTAAGTCTGCTAAAAACTGCGGAAATATTTTTATAACCCTCCCAGGGAACATACTTATCCGCCCCCAAGGCAGTTTTGGATAACATTTTTTCTGCCTTGGTTTGTAAAATGTATTCTTTATCCGACGGTCTTTGGGTAAATCCTGTTAGAAAGATTTTATCTACACCAATACCATCAGCTGTCCGAAACATTGAGCCGACGTTGTAAGCACTTCTGATTCTGTGGAGGATTAAGTAAAATTTCATTTGGTTAACTTGCTACTTTAGCTATTTTTAAGTTTATAATTCACACCCTCTTTGTAAAGAAAAATTGTTTCTAATTTCCCCTTTCTTTTTCGTAGAGAGGAGTTGTTTCCTAGCTCCCCCCTCTTTATGAAAGGAGGATTGAGGGGGGATTTTAAATTTAAAAAATCCACCCCTAGCCCCTCCTTTACAAAGGAGGGGAACTACAAACCTGCCATTCATCAATTTAAAACTCACAATTATTATAGGACTGCTCTTACTGGTGCAAAGGATTTTCGGTGAATGGCACAGGCGCCAAGTTTTTTCAATTGCTCCATGTGAATTTTTGTTCCATAACCTTTGTGCTGATCAAAACCATATTCTGGAAATTCTTGGTGATATTTCATCATCAGTTCATCTCGGTATACCTTAGCATAGATAGACGCCGTAGCAATGGAAAATATTCTCTGATCTCCCTTGGCAAACAATTTTTGCTCTAAATCTAAATTGGGAATGTTTTTGTTACCATCAATTAACACGCAGGTTTTCCCTTGGGTGTTTTTCATTTTTTCCATTACCTCGTCCACCGCTAATCTCATTGCTAGTAAAGAGGCATTTAGAATATTGATTTTATCAATCATTTCTACTGAAACTTCTCCGATACCTAAAATAAAATTATTATCTTTTTTGATGAATTTATGAATTTTATTTCTTTGTTTTTCAGAAAGTTTTTTGCTATCCCTAATCAATTCCCGACCCTCAAAATCTCTTTCCAATATTTCCGGATTAACCCAAGCCGCTCCGGCTACTACCGGTCCAGCCAATGGCCCCCTTCCCACCTCGTCAACACCAATGATAATTTCAAAACCACTCTCTCTCAATTCTTTTTCTTTTTTTGTATTTGGTAAAATCATTTTCAATTAAACTTAAATTTCTTCCACAATCATCATATTAGTAGCCCCAGACTGACCAAAGGGTATGCCGGCAACGATGACAATCTTATCCCCTTTTTTGACAATATTTCTTTCGGCTAAAATCTTTTTGGTTTCTGCTACTGTTTCGGAAACAGTATGAAATCCTCCAATATATTCAGGGTAACATCCATAGGAGATTTTTAATTGTTTGATAGTTTTTCTGTCAGGAGTAAGAGCAATAATTTTCTGAGCCGGACGATAACGAGAAATCTTACGAGCTGTGTAACCAGATTCAGTGAGGGCGACAATATACTTTGCTTCTACATCCAAAGAAGTTCGAATAACACTTCGGGAAACAGCATTCACAGTGTCTTTGGTATATTTTTCATTATCTTTAACTGGTTTATATTTAATTTCCTGTTCAGTTCTTTTAGCAATCTCTGTCATCATCTCTACTGTCTCCACCGGGAAATCCCCCACCGTTGTTTCAGCGCTAAGCATAATAGCATCTGCTCCATTTAAAATAGCGTTAGCCACATCGGAGACTTCTGCTCTAGTTGGTACCGGATTTTTAATCATTGACTCCATCATTTGAGTAGCAACAATGACCGGTCGTCCCTTTATCTGACATTTTTCAATCATCATTCTTTGTAAGTGGGGAACTTCCTGGGCTGGAACTTCCACAGCCAAGTCCCCTCGAGCGACCATAATAACATCCGTGGCAGAAATAATTTCATCAATATTTTCAATGGCTTCTGGAGTTTCTATTTTAGCCACAATCTGAGCTCGGGAATTATTTTTCTCTAAAATCTTTCGTAACTGTAAAATATCCTTGGCTTGTCGCACAAAAGAAATAGCCACAAAATCAACATTATATTTTAAACCAAATTCTAAATCTTTTTTATCTTTTGGAGTTAAAGCACTAACACTCAATCGGGCATCGGGAATATTAACCCCTCGCCGAGAACGAATCATTCCACCATTCACAACTTTTGTAATAATTTCATCACCCTTAATCGCAATGGTTTTTAATTCTTTTGTTCCATCATCCAATAAAATCTTTTGTCCCACCTCAATTTCTTGAGGAAGTTTTTTATAATTAATATAAACTTTCTTTTCATCACCACTTATTTTTTTGGTGGTTAAAATAAATTCTTGTCCTCTTTTTAAAACAATCTGATCATCGACAAAATCACCAATTCTAATTTTTACACCACCTAGGTCCTGTAAGATGGCTACGTCTAACCTAGTTTCTTTTTCTATTTCTCTAATATTTTTTACTCTAGCTCCATGTTCCGCAAAATCACCATGGGAAAAATTTAATCTGGCCACATCCATGCCGGCTTTCATTAATTTTGTAAGTTGTTTTTTGCTTTCGGTGACTGGACCAATGGTAGCTACAATTTTTGTCTTCTTTGCTTTTTTAAGATTCATTTAGGTTAAGTTATTTTTTATTAAAAAACTTGCCAATTTTGTAATCTTGGCAAGTTTTTATTGTAACACTTTTTTTAGAAAAGTCAACCATAAAATTATTTACGTATCTCCACTCCCAATTCTCCTTCTACTGCTCCGATAATATTCGCTAATTCCGTGTCAACTTCTTTAGCCTGGAGGGTTTTTTCTTCATCGCCGAATAAAAGATGAAAAGCCATTGAGCGTTCACCGGTTTCTTTGTTGTAATACAAATCGAATAAATCTACGTCTTTAAGTAATTTACTCCCGGCTTTAAATAGAGCATCTTCCACTTCTTTTACTCTCATTTTCTCTGACACAATCATTGACAAATCCCTTTCTACAAAAGGAAATTTTGGTAAGGGTTGAAAAGAATTTTTTTCTTGAGATAACTCCAATATTTTTTCCACATCTAAAGACAACAACGCTCCCCGCACATTTTTTAATCCAAAATATTTATTCTCCTGTTTGGTTGTTTCCCCTAACCAGCCAATTACCTCTCCAGATTCTGTTTTAACAACTGCTCGACGAGATGGATGCAAACTTGGAATTTGTTCTAAAATGTTCTGCTCAATGGTATCGTCATAGTAATAGTCTTCTATCCCCAATCCTTGTAGTAAATTATCCGCCAATCCTTTTAGCTCATAAAATTGCTCTCCGTTTTTATTCTTGGAAAAAACCGCCCCACCAAAATAAACAACTTCCTCCGGCAAAATATTATCAATAGCTCTGTAAATTTTTCCGATTTCAAAAATACACACTTCCGGAAAATAGCTTAAACTTTTTCGTCCCGCCTTTAATAAACCGACCGCCAAAGTGTTCCTCAACATCAATTGTTCTGGACTGGCCGGATTTAACAATTCAATATGTTTTAAATTATCAAGACCTAAATTTTTCGCATCTTCTTCGCTGTGAAAAGAATAGCTCCTGATTTCCGAAAATCCACTTTGCACAGCAATATTTTTTAAATCTCTTTCTAAAAATCTTTGCTCGTTACGATGAGGTGTTTGCACTGGAGCTTGAATTGGCTCTGGCTTAATTTTATCATAGCCATAAATTCGTCCTACTTCCTCAATTAAATCCTCTTCCGTTCGTAAATCCCGTCGTCTGGTTGGGATAATATAATCAAGGCACTTACCGGTCAAATAATCCAAATCTAATTGATCTTTACTTTTGGTTCGTTCTTTAAGCTGTCTGTCTTTAACAGATTTTATAAATCTCTTACTAAGCACCAATGATTTCACTCCGGTAAGTTCCAGTTCCTTATCTCCAAAATCATCATCCGTTAAACCAAATTCTTTTAGATATTCTCCAATCACCACTTCTACTTCAACTTTATTTTTATAAATATCCACACTCAGTTTATCAGTTAATTTTTTTGTTCTTATTTTTTCAAAACCATTCTCTTTCAATAATTCCAATAACTTCTGCCTGTCATTTTCTGTTTTAGCGATTAAATCCAAATCATCATGCTCTCTATAAATTTGTCCGGCATAAAAAGCACAAGCCAAGCCACCAAGCACCCAAAATTTTACACCTTGTTCATCGGCAATCTTTTTTATGTCTTTTAAAGTGTCTAACACTTTTTTTGTTTGGGGAAGTTTATTTACATCTTCCGCGTTAGTCAGTGTTAAGTCTGCATCCGTCCGCGACTTCGAAGAAGTAATTCCTAATCTCTCCAAAATACTACCAATCTCTTTATCAGAAATTTCCACTCCCAATAATTTTCGCACATAATTTAAGGATAAATTTATTGTCCAGGGCTTAACTGGCTCGGGATAAATATCAGTGATTGTTTCCACTTCTCCCTGAGCCAATTCTTGTATTAATTCCACCGCTCGACTTAAAGCGATGTCAACAAAATTGGGATCAATGTCTCTTTCAAAACGATAAGCGGCATCGGTTTGTATGTTGTATCGTCGAGCTGTAAATCTAATATTAGTGGAATTAAAATTTGCTCCTTCTAAAATAATTTCTTTAGTATCGTCTTTAATACCACTCTTCAGTCCTCCCATTACTCCTGCCAAAGCAATCGGTTTTTCTCCATCAGTAATTACAATATCATCTTCTACTAATTCTACCTCCTGCTCATCCAATAAAACAATTTTCTCCCCGTCCTTTGCCTGTCGAACGACTATTTGACTTTCGACTTTTGACTTTTGACTTGACACACTTTTGGCATCAAAAGCGTGAAGTGGTTGTCCCGTTTCCAACATCACATAATTCGTAATATCCACCACATTATTAATCGGTTTCAATCCACTAGCTTTCAACCTTGCTTGCATCCACAATGGCGACGGTGCCAATTTTATGTTTTTTATCCTCACACCCGCATACCGCCCACAATTTTCCGTGTCAATATCAACCTTTAAAATGTCAGTTTTCTTCTTATTTAAAATTTTATCATTTGTTATTGAATTGTTATTTGTCATTTGAGATTTGTCATTCTCAAGAGCGTTTAGCTCGAGCGCTATCCCATTATACCCCAAACAATCATGCCCCCTGTTTGGCAGAACATCAATATCTAAAATTTTATCATTCAATTGCATATATTCTGCAAAATCTTGCCCAACATTTGCCTCATCCCTTAAAACCATAATCCCCTCATGGTCCTCACCAAGTCCTAATTCATCTTCTGCACAAATCATCCCGTTAGATTCAACACCCCTAATTTTACTTTTCTTAATTTCAAAAAAATTATCTTGTTCTCCCCTTTCTTTGAGGGAGGAGTTAGAGGGGGGTGTTAATTTTGCTCCTACTAAAGCCACTGGAACTTTTTGTCCTACTTCTAAATTAGGTGCTCCACAAACAATTTGCAATTTGCCACCGTTCTGTTCGCCAACATCAACTTGGGCCACATTTAATCTATCCGCATCCGAATGTTTCTCCACACTTAAAACCTCTCCTACCACAACTTTATCCAGTCCTTTAGATAAATCCTCAATCCCCTCCACCTCAAAACTATGCGTCAAAAATAACTCAGCGATTTCCTCCGCCGTTTTTTCTGTTCCTGATAATTCTTTAATCCAATTGTAACTATATTTCATATTTTTAATTTAATACATTATAAAAAATTCTTAATCAAGCAATTACACCTAATAATTTTCTTCTACTTTCTAAGAGCTCTTTTTAAAAATTATTGAAAAAAGAAATATCACAACTCCTACCAAAACTACCACTGGACCAGTTGGTAGCCCAAATATTTTGGAAATAAATATTCCCAGTACCGCCGACATTATTCCAAACAATACAGCCAATATTTTATATGAACGAAAACTATTGCTAATACTTTTTGCCGAAGCTGGTGGTATGGCAATTAGGGCGGCAGTTATCAATGCCCCCACCAAATAAACACTTAGAGCCACAACAATAGCAATGCTTAATAAATAAATTAAACTATAAATGTCTACATTAATGCCTTCAATTTTAGCGAGACCTTCATGAATATTTATCAAAATTACTTTTTTATAAATATATCTAGTCACAAAAAAAACTAGTACACTTAAAACAATTGCTAAGAATGTTTCTACGGGAGTAATTGAGACGATACTACCAACAAGAGCTTCTTCGGCCTTATCGATGGGTAAAAATAACAATCCAATACCCACGCCTGAAGCAAAAATAATTGCCGATAAATTCTCCAATGGTAATTTTGTTTTTTTCTCTAGATACCAAATTAAAATAGCTCCAACTATCACAAAAGGGAATACCCCTATTGAAATATTAAATCCAAAAACTAAAGCCAGGGCTACTCCAGGAAATGCTAAATGAGCCAACGGCCCAGCAACAATAGTCATCTTCTTAGAAAGCATCAATGTCCCCAAATAAGCAGCTATACCGCTAATAAAAATACCGCTGATTAAACTTAACATTAATTGAGTCGACATAATATTTTAATAAATTTATTTATACAATTTAATGTTTATAGTATTTTACTTCCATGCCAAATATTTGCTCTAACTTTTTTTTATTTAATATTTGCTTTGGCTTCCCAAAACAAGTATACCCTTGACGACTTAAACATAGAACGTTTGTTGAATGTTTATAAACAATATTTAAATCATGTGTAATAAGAAAAACTGTAATATTTTCCTTTTTTTTAATATCGTATAGAAGAGAATAAATTGTTTTTCCTCCAGCTATATCAACACCTGTTGTAGGCTCATCGAGAAAAATAACATTTGGATGAGATATTAAAACCCAGGCTAAAAGCACTCTCTGAAATTGTCCACCCGATAATGTACCTGCAACCTGGGAAAGAATAGATGATTCTAAACCAACTAAGCCAAGAAAATGTTTAACATCTTGCAATGACGGAGAAGAACTTTTTAAATCAAAAAATTCCCAAACAGTTAATGGTGACTCCTGCATTTTCAGTTGACTTAATCCCTGGGGAAGATAACCAATCTTTATTTCTTCTCCCCAAGTTATTTTACCTTCATAAGGAATAAGCCCTAGAAGTGTTTTAACCAAAACACTTTTTCCGGATCCATTTGGACCAAGAATTGTTAAAATTTCTCCCTTTTCTACACTGAAAGAAAGATTTTTTATAATTTGGTTTCCACCTAAAGCAATGTTTAATTTTTCTACTTTTAATAACATATTCTGCTTGACAAATTAAAATCTCTCTTGATTGTACCATTTTGTGATAATATTGCAACAGTTTATGGGACTGTTTTCAAACTCTGTTTTTGATGAAAATTCTCCAGTTTCGTTCAGGGCGCCGTTAAAAAAAGTGCGTAAATATGGTGTATTTGCAAACTTTTTTTGACAAGCACTGGGCGAAACTGGGGTATTTTGGCGAAAATAGGAATTTGGGAACAGTTCCTTTATAAATTTTTTGGCTTGCGATACTTTACCCCTCGCTTCTTGAAATCTTCCAGCAAATCTTTTTTAATAACCTCCATAACGGGCTTTAAACGAGGACATTTTGAAACTGGCTTGTCTGCATAGCGTAAAATAAAATCCGGCACATCATATTTATCATCTAAGTCCTGAGAGAGAATATGTGTTTGAGCCTCTACTTTATCTAAAACCTTTACAAAACGGGCCTCTTTAGTTTTAGCTTCTTCATATTCATCCCAAATATTTTGAATTTTCTTCTGAATCTTAACTGGCAAATTTTTCAATAATTCTTTTAACGCTTTTTGCTCATCTCTGTGCTTGTCTATTTTTTTAACTACACCCTCATCAACTAATCGGGCATCTATATCTCCGGTAAGTGTTTCTGCTATATCATGAACAACTGCCAACTCCAACATTTTTTTAATATCTAAATCTTCTTTGACGTCATCAGTAAACAACAAAATCAAAAGAGCCAATCGCCAAGAGTGCCCAGCGCTATAATCTCCCCAAAATTCCTTATTGTATTTTTTCAACTCACTGTATCGCTCCACCAGCTTCAACTCATCAGCCTCCATGGAAAAATCAAGGATGTCTTGAATCTCCTTTTTTGTTAAAATGTTGTCTGTTGTTTTCTTGGAGGTCTTAGACATAAAATTTAATTTAAAAATATTTTTTCAAATACGATAAATATCTTTTCGCTTATTTATTTTCTCTCGCTCTTTATATTTAATTATTTTATCATTGCTATCAACAATGGGGATTATTTCGGACATAAATTATTTATTATTTCTTATTTTTTCTTTTCCGTCTTCAAATACAACGAAGTCTCCTTCTTCCAGAGCGTAAATCGGCAAATTTTTATCACCATAGTCTTCCAGCTCTTTATACGCTTTATCCCAATTAATCGGGCCACGAGGATCATTAATAACAAAGTCAGATTTGTAATGAGGGATAAATTTTACAGGAAGAATCCCTTGTCCATTCATATTATCCCTCCAATCGCAAGTCCAAAAAGAGTTTACTAAATAATTAGCACCCGCCGAACCACCAGTAACAACTTTTCCCTCCCAAATTCCAGGTACATCAAACTTTAACATCCGACACCTCAAAAGATCGTCATCACCACCGGCAAAAATTATTACATCAGCCCACTGACACTGCTCTACAAATTTATCAGGTATTGCCATTTTTGTTTCCAGTTTTAAGTCTACGTCTTCCTTTAGTCGCTTATCATAATTTTCATACTTCATCTCCCAATCTTCCCTCTTCTGAGAAAAGAAATTAAATAAAACTTTGACTGATTCATCTTGTGTTTTTTCATTTTTGCCCCCACTTAAAAAATCCCGAAAAACCTCTTTATTATATTTTTTCATCTTCTCCGAAAAGTCCTTAACATTTCCCGATTGTAAAATGTATTTTGTCATAAAAATTTAACTACTTTAAAATAACTTAATAAATCAATTTATTATTTATTCTTCTCAAAATATCTTCTAGCCCCGCCATCCATTAACTTTATTATCTTTTCTGCTGTTTCCTGTGGGCTAAGACCTTCTCTCATATATTTATTTCTAAATGCACTATACCCCAAAATTTCTGTTTGCCTCATATGTGGTTCATATTCTTTAATTAATGGCGTTTTTAATTTATCCTCTATTTTTTTGGCTTCTTCTAAAAAAGAATTTTCCTTATCTTTCTTCTCATACTTTAAGCTGTCTGCTACCTGAAAATATCTCGCCAAACCCTTTTTCTTTAGCTTTTCTTCAAATTGTTTACGTACTTTTTCTTTCCCAGTTTTATCTAAATCATAATAATTCAAACCAAGAGAATTAGTATATGCAACTGCACCCATTTCTTTAGCACCCGCTAGATAATTAAGTATCCCCTTTAGACCTTTGTGTTTGCCATAACCTAAAGCATATTTAATTTTTTCCAATGCTTTTAATGAATGTTTTTGATCCACACTTAATAAGTATTCCCAGGCTTGGGTAGGGTTTTGTATTTTATTTTTCAGTTCTATCTGCTGTTCTTTGGGAATACTCTCTGCATTAGTAACATTAATACTGCTCACTGCACCAGTTGATAAAGCCAAGACTAAGGCTGTGACTATTGCCATTTTTTTTGGTCCCAAATCTGCAAACATACTAGTAGCAACGTCCAGAGCGCCATTCTTAACTGTCTCAAAAAATTCAGTTCTCTTCTTCTCTGGTAACTCATCTGCTAAATTCTTAATTAATTGCTTAATATCTGCACCCTTCTCTAATTCAGCGTTTAATTGTTTATAGCTTCTTAGTATCTCATCAGCCGACAAACCACTAGTATCTTCTAAAATTGCAATTTTTTCATTAAGATTGTCCATTTTTTGAATCATCACTTCTTTAAGTTCTGGATCAGTAGCATTGCCAGTTAAATCATTCGTTCGTTCTAACTCTAATGCCATCATACTGAGTTTATCCTTCTCTCCATTTATTCCACTAGTTGAATTAGGCATTTGTTCAATAATCATTTTTTTGTTTATTAACAATTAAAAACTTGTTGCTTTTTTTACAAAGTTAGTAGAAACTTCTTCGTTATATTAGACCTCTCCGGAGAGTCCTTAACATTCCCTGATTGTAAAATGTATTTTGTCATAAATCTAGTTTTTTAAAAAAATAAATAATTATTTATACTCCAATTTTCCAAACACCTCTCTCGCGAAAGGCTGGAATTGTTTGTCGTTTAGCTTTGTTTAATAAATTGGAATGGGAGAGCTTATTTTGCTTGGCATAATCAGACAATTTAATAATGCTCCTCCCTTCTAAATATGCTAGTCTTTTATGGTAACTATTTATAATCGCCCTGCCGATAATTTCCTCCATTATTTTTGTACTATTATTTTTATCAAACTCACGAAAGGCATCATAATAATTAGCACGATTTGCAAATCTAATATTAATTGGCACGTATCCTTCTCGTGTTAAAAGATAATTATTTATAGCTCGTCCGATTCGTCCATTGCCGTCTACAAAAGGATGTGTATATTCAAAATTTAAATGTAATCTAGCAATCCTTTGGTGAATAGGGATGGTGCTATCGGCATTGTACTCTGATAACATCGTCTTTAATTGTTCAACAATTTTTCCCGAAGCCGGGGCAATATGACTACCCACTCTGACCAATTCATCTTTACTCCTAAATCTTCCAGCAATATTATCTCGAATGTTCGAAATCAATATTTTATGTAAAAATAAAATTGTTTCCAAATCAAGCTCTCGTTCTTTGGCAGTTTTATTTGTATATTCAACTACTCTCGCTAAATTTTTCGCCTCAAATAATTCTCTTTCCGAAACAAATCGATCCAAATCTATTTCTAAAAGAATTTTTTCTGTTTCTTCTAGAGTAAGAGTGCTGTTTTCAATGGCATTTGAATTATAAACCTGCTCAGACACTTCCGCCTCTGAAATTATTTTTAGCAAATCCTCTTTTCCGGTAGCTAACTTATAATATTTTTTTCTAAGTTCTTGTATTTTTTTCTGCATATTTTTGATTAAATTATCATTAATATACTTTTATTATACACCTTATTAACGATTTTGTCAATAAAACCGTGAATTTTATTAAAAAATACCCGCTCGTTCACGATTTTATTAAGAAAATCGTGAAAAACAACCAAATTTCTAACTTTTTCACGATTTTTAAACACTAAAGAAAACATTTGAAAGATATTCATAAAATTACAAACTACTCTGACAATCCCAAAGAAATAGTTTTAGTTGATGGTTTTAAATTTGGCAACTCAACATTTTTTTCTGCCTTTGACCAATCAATAAAATCAGCTGAATCATTTTTTTGCCAAAAATCAGCTTTTTGCTTTTCATTTTTAAATTTTGGAATTTTCTTAATTTTTTTCATATATTTCTGTTCTTCTAAATCTTTTGGTTCTGCCATAATACTTAATATCAGTAATTATTAATGTAATAAATTTGTTACTACAAGCTTACAAATCATTCACTACACGAAATAAACTAATTTTGTGTAGTGTTATCTATACGGTCATTGTTTATACTTATCTCAAGCCAAAACGAAATTCTACTTAGACAATGAACCCCCAAAGCTTTTCTCAACCATCCTTATACATTCTTCAGCTTTTTTAAGAGGAAAATATCCACATTTCTCTAACTTGAACTCTTTTTGACACCGTTTAATAAGATTTATATTGCCATTAAAATATTTATCACATACTTGAATTTTATCAACCCTTTGCGCAAAACTCATAATACAATATTCTCTATTTTTTGGATTTAATTTATTACACATATTTTCATATTCTTGTTCATTACATTTCCATGCATGTTGACCATCAATGGGATGACAAAAAGTCTTCTCAACAATACTTTTGTAACAATAAATCCTATTTGCATCGCTAATTTCCGTACTGCACCATGTTAGAAATTTCTCCTCTTTTTCGTCATCTGTATTATTATCAAACTTATATACTCGATCATTTATTTCCGCCTTCTCTTTTTGCTCAACACGTTTTTCACACTTATTTTGTTTTGCCTTTTTACTAATTAACTTATGACAAATTTGTTTATCCACTGTTTTTTCTGCAAACCAAATATAACACTCCTCCCTATCGTCTAAATTTTTAATAACATCACACTGTTGCACATTGTGAAAATTTTTTGACGCATATCCATCAAATAGATTTCTCTCGTAGCATGTTTTTTTAGCTACTTCAGTGTCACTACTATAACAGCCATAATAAACACTTCCTCCTGCTGGACACATTTCCACATCATCCATATCATGCTTATTTTCTTTATCTATTTCAGCACATACATTCGGATTATGAAGCAATTTCGCTTTTGCCCCATAACATATTGGTGTTTGACAGTGATAAAGTTCATATACCCTCCATCCTAAAATGCCACTATTAAAAATTAATAATAGACTTATAATTAAAATTTTTGAAAAATTATCATATCCTGCCATATTACTTTTTTCATATATTATTTTACCTATAAGCATGCCTATACCCGCTGGCAATAAAAAAGGAAATATAAACGATAATGCCTGCAAAATAGTGCCGGAAAATACGACAAAAG
The DNA here is from genome assembly GCA_015493225.1 of Patescibacteria group bacterium. Lineage (GTDB taxonomy): Bacteria > Patescibacteriota > Minisyncoccia > Moranbacterales > DUUL01 > S145-42. Next base: position 15,811 of record WGDO01000025.1, on the reverse strand, counting down.
CAATGAAACCAAGAAATGGCATCAACAACACCCCACCACCCACAAGATAAAATTTTATTGCTTTTCTTATGTCTCCTGTTCTTACTGTGAAAATAAAAGTCATTTCTAGTGGAATCATGAAAGCCATCTCATATAAATATGTATTTTCAATATAAAGAACAACATATACTACATACCAAACAAAAAAATTAGATACAAGAGCAAAGAAAATAAACCACCAAAAAGAAAGTTGTGGCTTTTTGTCTGAAAAATTTATAACCTGCTTCTCCATTTTTTTTGTTTTAATTTTTATTACCTTTTTAAGCTTTGTCTTAATGCCTGGATTGTTTTTACAAAAACTACAATTTATCATTAGTTTATTATTGACTACTCGTAAATTCACAAATTCATACATTCATTTATAAATTCTTAACCAACAAGTTCCTGCCTGTAACCAATTCGTACATTCGTAAATTCGTAATCGATTCGTTGATTCGTAGGGCCATCTAAAACTGCTCTGTAAATCGTACATCTCCACTGTGGAATAAACTAACATGGTCAATTTTGTATTTCATCGTTGCTAATAAATTTAATGAATGCTATTTTAATTTTAATGATGGCATAATTAATTTCTTTATTTCGTCACAACTCTTTGCCGAATCACTTGCCATGCCAGTCCCACATGAACTAATAAAAAGTAACCAATCTTTATTCAACATCGTTGGATAGGCATCGCCCCCAGCATAGCATTGGTCAAAATCGCTCTTAAAATCTTTCATATTACTATAATTCATCTTATTAGCCAAAACAGTCACGGCGAAAGTTCCTTTGTTATCTATTTGAAAATTGTAAATAAATTTTGGGGTATTTTTAAATTTATCTATTAACTTACTAAAATAATTTTCCGTCTTATTGCCATCACATTCCCTAGACATATTAATCAACTTATCAATTGTATAGTTAAATTTCCCCATATTTCGAGAAACAGTTATTCGAGAATCGTTTATTTTATAAGATAATGGATCAGTCACATCTTAAGTGTCAATTCCTGACGAAGGAACTTCCCCCATTTCCCAATTACCTTTTGCTTTTGTACATTCATTCCAACCAAATTCACCACATTTTTTATTATTATTAAAAATACAAAAAACTGCACAATTTCCATTGGCATCTTTGTCATATACCAGTCTTCCCCCATTCTGTTCACAAGTTTTTTTTATGTTCACCAGACCAAGATAAATCTTTCTTTTTTTCTTGAATATTTGACTTTATCCGCTTTGATTGAACTGTTGATAAACTGGTTTTTTTATATTGTTTTTGTTTATTTATTACCAAGGTTAAATATGTCAGCACTCCCAGAAGTAAAATCAATAAAAACACCAACCCACCAAAAATTATTTTCATTTGTTTATTCATATTTTTATTTTAATTTTTATTTTAATTATTATTTAAACCTGTACTCAATTCGTAAATTCGTAATCGATTCGTTGATTCGTAGGGCCATCTAAAACTGCTCTGTGAATCGTACATCCCCACTGTGAAACAACCGAATATCATTGATTTTGTATTTCATCATAGCCAAGCGTTCTAGTCCAAATCCCCAGGCGAAGCCTTGGTATTTTCCTCGCTCGTAGCCAGCTGCTTCAAAAACATTTTGATGAACCATTCCACAACCACCAACTTCAAGCCAACCAACCTGCTGACAGGCACTGCAACCCTTGCCCCCACAGTTTGTGCAAGAAATATCAAATTCAAAACCTGGTTCCACAAATGGAAAATAACTTGGTCGTAATCTTACCTTCATTTTTTCTCCAAAAAACTGCGTAAAAAAGGTTTCGGCAATATATAAAAAATTGGCCACACTAATATCCGGACCAGCTACCAAAGCTTCAAACTGATGAAAAGTATGTTCATGAGAAGCATCCGTGGCCTCATTTCTAAATACTCTTCCTGGCACAATAATTCGTAACGGTGGTTTATGTTCTTTCATATACCTAACCTGCACGCCGGATGTTTGCGTTCGTAAAACTGTTCCTGTTCCCTTCTTTCGTTCTTCTTCTCGAGAAATCCAAAAAGTATCCTGCATATCTCGTCCAGGATGATCATCCGGCATATTAATAGCATCAAAATTATAGAATTCAGTATCAACTTCTGGGCCATCAGCAATTTCAAATCCCATAGTCGTAAAAATATCCTCAATTTGATTTTGCACTAATGTTAGGGGATGCAATTTCCCGGGTTTAATTCTTTTTCCCGGAGCTGTAACATCAATCCATTCCTTTTCAGCATCCACAGCATTTTCTAATTCCGTTTCTTTTTCTTCTAACAATTCTTTAATCTCATTCTTGGTGCTATTAGCCAAAGGGCCGATAACTTTTTTCTCCTCCACCGACAAATCCTTCAGTCCTTTCAAAATTTGATTAAATTCACTCTTCTTTCCCAAATATTTCACTTTCAAATCTTGGATTTGTTTTCCGTCTTTCACTTCGGAAATTTCCCTCTCTGCTTCTTGTTTAATTTTGTTTATTTTATCTTGCATAAATTTAATGATTATTTAATATTGAATTTATAAATCTTTTTTATTTAGTCACTTTTCCCCATATAGTATCAACCTCTCTTGTTACTTCTACGTCACTGGAGAACTTTACAGATGCAAACTTTCCTTTATTCCCTAATTTTATTTTTTTTCTTTGATATATTCTCTAACACCTCATTTAATTGTTCTAATTTATTTTCCTTGAATATTTTCCATTCCTCATATTCTAAAACAAACTCATCTAATAAACGAACCAAACTATCTAATATCTGTTTTTTATCTTCTGTTAACCGAGCGGGGTTAATTTTTCCCAAAGCTTTTAAAAGCATTCCTGGGTCACGTTTTGATTTAATGCTTTCAAATTCTGGCCATTTAATTATTTCTTCACGAAGAGTTTCAACTATTTTTTCTGACAATTCCTCTAATTTATCCAAGCTATTATTTATACTCTCCATCTCTTGTTCCAAAAGATTTGATTTTTCATTATTATACCTTCTGATAATAACCTTGGTCTCTTCCCAAGAAGGACTCAATATAAAAACATCATTTTCTAAGACTCCAATATCCAATAGAGTATTCCAGCCACCATTATTTCTACCATATTCTAAAAATCCGGTAATTTTTTGAGGAATATTTGAAATTAATTCTCTCTGGTCATTTGGCATCTTATCCATATCAAAAATACGATTTATTAATTATTGCTTCTCTTGCTCAGATTTTAGTTCTTCACCTGGAGCTATCAATATATACTTATTTTACCTAAGAATGCCCTAAAAGTCAAAAAGGTAACTGCGGAATTTTCTGCAGTTACCTTTTTTTATTCTCCTCCTGTAAAACATTTGTAATTGACCAATTTGCGTCAAAAACGACATACAGGCCACTCCTTATTTTATGCTTGTGAAATAAGCGCTCTCTTCCACCACCATTTTTTATATTTTCTGGCGTTATTGAAAGGTTTGCCATCCCAGCCTGCTTTCCAACGCGTTGTAATGCCAAGAGTATTTTTCTTCCAATTGCATCGGAATATCCACGTCGATTGCCAACATATTGTCGTAATCTTTGTATAGCGTGCTTTCTGACCTTGCTGCCAGAACGTCGATTAAAACCTTTTCTTTTTGAAGCCATTTTTTTATCTCTTTCCAGAATTTATGTTTTACTATTATTAGCTTATTTAATAATAGCTACTTTTCTAAAATGAACTTTTCCGACCTTAATGATTTTTTTATCATCTTCAGGTTGGATAATATATTGTACATCGGAAATCCTATTTTTGTCAATAGAAACTCCACCCTGTTTAATCTTTCGTTTGGCGTCGGCGTTGCTTTCGGCTAAGTTATTTTTGACTAAGACGTCTATCAACCGGTCGCCAACAGCTACTTCTATTTCTTCCATATCTTCAGCGGAAATCTCTTTTTTAGAAAAAGTGTTAATAAAATATTCCTGCGCCTTTTTCGCCTCATCTTTTCCGTGGAAAATTTTGGTGATTTCCGTTGCCAATATAATTTTAGCATCTCGTGGTTCATTTTTTTCTAAAATTTTATTAATCTCTTCCAACTCTAATAATGTTGTGTCTATAAACAATTGTTTCATGTTTTCATCTGGCTGAGACATAACACCTCCGAACATTTGACTTGCATCCCAATCTAAATACACGCCAGTACCTAATGATTTTGACATCATTTTTTCACCCGTTTTTGGATTTTCCAATAGCGTAGTTATAAATACAAATTTTTCCTTATTTTTATATTTTTTTAATAATGTTCTTCCGGCAAGGGCATTAAATTTTTGATCACTTCCGCACATCTCTATGTCAACATTAAGTTCGACACTGTCATAACCCTGCATCAATGGATAGAAAAATTCATGCAGGTGAATAGGTTTACCTTCTTGTATCCTTTTTTCAAACATATCTCGTTCTAACATTCTTTGCACAGTAAAATTGGATGCTATATCAATAATGTCCTCAAATGTTAGCTTTGAAAGCCAGTCATGATTATATACAATTTCCACTGGATTATCTGCGTTATCAATGTCCACCAATGGTCTTATTTGATTTAACCATGTTTTTGTATGAGCAATAACTTCTTCTCTTGTTTGCTGAACACGAGCAGCTCCTTTATCAGTGGGGTCTCCTATGCGCGATGTAAAATCACCTATAAGAAATATAACTTTGTGTCCCAGTTGTCTAAACTTTTCTAAAATCATATAATTTGTAGCATGTCCTAAATGCAATGATGCTCCAGTGGCATCTGTCCCTATGTATATTCGTAACTGTTCGCCACTCATCATTCTCTTTTTTAGTTCTTTCTTGGTTGGCAAGATTTCACCAACTGACCTATCCAAAATTTCGTCTATCTTTTTTTCATCTGTGATTGTTTTTACCATAAAATTTATTTTAAAGTTTTAAATTTCAGAAATAACATCAAAATCGTTTAAGCTACCTGTTATAGCAAATCCTATTGTTTTTTGCACCTTCTTTTGCTTTTTAATTTTGCAAACAATTTAACTTATGTTTGCTTTAAACCTTGCCGTATTATCCGATAATGAGAGTTTTTCAAGTGAAGTATAGAGTGCAGCCTATATACTATACTGTCAAATTATTGTTTTAATTATTCACTACTATAAACCACCTCTTTCTTAAGAATACCAGCCTCTCAAAAATTTGTCCAATTACTAAAATCTTTATTTTTGATACACTGCTAATTTGACAAACAAATTACAAGTGGTAAATTGTAAGCTAATTGTCATATTTCACCTCTCCTAAAATAATATCGTCGCTTATTTTGTGTTTTACTTCTGATGGATTCTTGTGAAATAAAATTTGAAAATATTTATTCTTATCAATCGGTTGTTCAGAAATAATTGGATCATAAACCTCCGAAGTATCTATGTCTATTACAGCAACATGTTTTCCCCATTCTTTATTAAAAATTTTCTGTTTTATATCAACCGAGTCTTTATAACCTTCTTTTTGTTCTATTTCACCTCCAATTGTTAAAATTTTTACATTCCTGCCAATTTGCTTCAATTGACTTAAAATATACCCGGCTACATCGGAACATTGATATATTTTAAATCCATCAACTTTATCTTTCAATTTAAAATAATTACCATTACTTTCACTGAGTATCTCTTTAACCTCCATCATAAATTTTTTCAAATATCTTACTGTCTTTCTTTTTTCTGTACTCTGTAATATTTTTCTTTCATCAAACATGTATTTGTAATTATTTTTTGTTTCTTTATAAGGTTAAAAGGAGGTGACAATAATTATTCATTTATACATCCCTAAACGGGAATTAAAAATTCACCATTATTTTACCACCGCTTTAATTCTCCGTACGCCTGCCCCTGAGCTTTTTTCTTTTTGAATTTTAAAAGTTCCTTTTATCTCAGAAAGATTTTGAATGTGTGGGCCACCACAGAGTTCACGAGAGTAAATTGTTCCGTCGGGAGCGGTGATTGTGTAGACTTTTACTTGCTCTGGATATTTTTCCCAGAAAGCGCCAGTTACTCCTTCGTCTATTGCCTGTTGTTTTGGCATTTCAGTCAAGTTTATTTTTGCTTCTGATTGCAAAGCATCATTAACAAATTTTTCCACTGCCTGTTTTTCCTCGTCAGTCATGGCACGGTCAAAAGAAAAATCAAAGCGAATTCTTTCTGGCGTAATATTAGCCCCCTTTTGACTAACCTGATCACCCAAAACTTTTCGTAAGCCCGCCAACATAAGATGTGTTACCGTGTGTAATTGTGTCGTCATTTTATCATCGCCAGCCAAACCTCCCTTAAACTTCCCAGCACTAGCTGTACGAGATAAATCTTTGTGTCTTTGTAATTCTTCGTTAAATTCTTGCTCAAGCTCTTCTTTTTTATATTCTATTCCAGTCTTGTCCAATTCTTCAATAAACATTTCTATTGGAAAGCCGTAGCTTTGATATAAGTCAAAAGCATGAATACCAGTCACAATCCTACTAGAATCAGACGGGCTACTAACCATATGTACTGTTGTATCAAATATAACACTCATCTCTTTTAGTCCCCTGACTAATGTCTTCCTAAACTTATTCTCCTCATCATCAATCACCCGATAAATTCTTTCAGCATTATCTGCTAAGTCTGTATAATAATCTCCATAAGTCTCTACAATAGTTTTCGCAATTTCCTTTGTAAAGTTTTTTTCAATTCCTAGTTGATGTCCAAAACGAACTGCTCGACGAATTAGACGACGAGTGAAATATCCCTGATCTTTATTTGATGGCTCTGCTCCATCGTTAATTAAAAAAGTTGCTCCTTTTAGATGGTCTAAAATTACTCGAAAAGATTTTTTCACTTCCTCATCATCAGTATATTTTTTACCGCTAATTTCTTCCAATTTCTTCATCGGCAATTCAAACAAATCCGTCAAAAAAACATCCGGCGTATCCAGAACCGCCGCTGTTAATCGTTCCAGCCCTCCCCCAAAATCAATATTTTTTTGTTCTAACTCCTCAAAACCGTCTTCCGTTTTTTTGTATTGCATAAAAACACTATTCCCAATTTCTATAAACCGCCCGCAGTCACAAGCCGGGTGACAGGGCTGATCTTTCCACTGTGAATTTTCATGCATTTTATGCTCCGGACCGAAGTCCCAAAAAACTTCCGAATCAGGACCGCCCGGTTCGCCCACTGGCATTTTGTTCGGCGCTCCCGCTCGCGACCACCAGTTTTCTGAATCAGGATAATAGAAAATTCTCACCCCCTGTGTAAAGGGGATCAAAGTTTCGAGGTCACGAGAAACTTTGGGGGGCTTTTCAGTAGCTCCATCTACTAGACAAACACCTTTCAAATCCATTCCTTCTTTTTTCAATTCAATTAAATCAACTGTTCCGGCATCAATCCCGATAGAGGCAAATTGCTCTTGCCAAACCTTTACCGCCTCCTTCTCTTTTGGCAATCCCAACTTTTCATTTCCACGATAAACAGAAACATAAATTCTTTTAGGATCAAGTTTTAGTTCCTTTGTCAAGAATCCAAACAACCATTCAATCTGTTCTTTTTTAAAATAACCTGCCCCGTGACCGTCAGGTTTTACGGGGTTACCAAGCGACCAATTTCCTAGCATTTCAAAAAAGGTAGTATGTCGATTGTCACCCACTTCTTCAATGTCCCCGGAACGAAAACACTTTTGCGAGTTGGCAATTCTAACTTCTCCCCCGGGATATTTTTCTCCCAACAAATAAGGAACCATCGGTTGCATTCCACTGCCGGTAAACAAAGTGGTCGGATCATTTTCCGGAAGCAAAGAAGCCGACGACACAATTTTATGCCCCCGCTCCTTCATAAATTCCAAATATTTTTTTCTAATTTCGCTTGCTTTCATAATTTAATCATTAATAGTTTATATTTAATTATTCTTTTTAAGTGATAAATTTTCATTCATTACTTAATAATGCATTTTTCAATACTTTTCTCCGCTCTTCATTATTAGTCATAAAAAACTCCAGAACTTGTTCTACGTTGCTAGCATCCATCATATTCAGGATTTTCATTGACCCACTTCCATACTCGTCCTTAATTACATGTAAAAATTTTGTTCCATTATTAAAATAATCATAAATAATATCGTCCTTGCTTATTGCATTGCTAACTTTATTCACCAAGTAAACAACAAGTTTATACTGTTTCTTGTAACTAATAATTTCATTTGCATTACCAGTTATCAATGCTGTAATCCACTCAGTTACGCCCTCATTAAATTCTTTAAAAAAGCTATTTTCTGTCTCTAGTTTATTATTAAGATGTTGCAATCCATATCCTGAACGTTCATGTACTTTATTGTCAACCTGTACTGCATTTTTTCTAGCAACATAATGCACTAATTCATGTATAAGTGAAAAACTTTTTCCATCATTATCTTTATCAAAAAAGCCCTTCTTAAGAATGATTACATCATCAAATTGTTCAGCTTCCATTCCAAGATAGTCACTATAGTCAACATATATACGTAAATTTAAAATATCAAACGATAAATTATGTTCATCTAAAAACATTTGTACTTTATTAAAAACATCAGCAAATTTATTTTTAAGTTGACCCGTTAAGTCAACAGCATTTATTTTTTTAATTTCATCTTTTCTATTCTGTTTTATTTCTCTGATAATTCCTTGTTTCATATAATATTATCATTTACATTTTATTATAGATTTATATTTTACTCCCATTCAACAAATACTTGCATATAATATCTATATTATATTTTTAAAAATTTACTCCAACAAATATTTTGCCAACATTTTTTTCTTACTATTTCAGCATCCTCCTGCGAAAATAAATCTGACATATTACCTATTTCATAGATAAAAACCTCCTTATTTTTAGCTTTTGCAGACTTTAAGGTAATATCATAAAGATCTTTTTTATTAATTTTTTTGAATTTAATAAAACTCAACATATCACTATGCTATTTTAACTTTTTTCTTATCCTCCTCGAAACTTTTCTCCAATAATCTTTTTCTATTAAATATTTTTCCGGATTAGCTTCCAACGCCTTATCAATTTCATCAATACTAAAAAATTTAACTTTCTCCACCTCTTCTTTTTGTAATTTTAGATTAGCAATATCTTCATTAAATTGTAAAAAATAAATATAATGAAATTCTTTATTTATCATCCCTTGATAAACTCTATCTTCTTGCATGATTCCAAAAAAACTCAACTCATCTTTAGTAACATTTAATCCTATTTCTTCTTCCAATTCACGAATAGCTGTTCCTATTTCGTCTTCGCCTGAAATAATATGCCTCCCTGCTGAAGACGGAACCCAGGTATTTGGATAATATTTTTTCTTGTTAGATCTTAATTGAAAAAGAATTTTACCTTCTGAGTTATATACCCAAACATGTGCCGCTCTATGCCACAATCCTTTTTTGTGCGCTTCACTTCTCATCTTGGAAGTTCCAAGTGACTTATTATTTTCATCATAAATATCTATCAACTCGTCTGGCATATTTTTGACTATATGATACTAATTATTATTTTAACAATCTCTACTCCAACAAATATTTCGCCAACATCTTTCTATTTCTTATTCTCCAAAATCTTTTTTAGATTTTTCAAACTATATTCAATCGGCAAAATTTCAATATTTCCTCGTCGCTCTGCTTTTTTGACTCCACAAAAAACAACTTTTCTCGCCTCTGGATATTCTTTTTCAAAAGCCTTTAATCCTCGCAAATCTTTATCTGTTATATTTCTCTTTCTTTTAATTTCAAAGGCTAATAATCCTTTGTTTCCATAAAGAACAAAATCAACTTCTAACCCTGTTTTAGTTCGCCAATAATGAATTTTATAGTCCATCTCATAATAATCATTAATTGCTCTCATTTCTTGCAAAAATAAAGTTTCTAACGCTGGACCATCAATTTCACTTTCAGAATCTAATAAACCGGATTGTCGCAAATGTCGAAATACACCGACATCAAAATAATAAAATTTATTTTTACTTACCAATTTACGTTTCGCTCTCCGACTAAATACTGGTATTTGCACCGCCAATAAAAGATCTTCTAAAATACTAAAATAACCTTCTACTTTGTCTCTTTTTAAAAGACATTCTCGTGCCACTTCATTTAAATTCAAAACTTCACCCTGTGAAAAAACAGCTACATCTAAAAAACGATAAAAATCTCCCAAATTTCTAGTTAATCCTTCTTCTTTCACTTCTTCTTTTAAATAAGTGTTTAGATAAGCACCCAAAAAACGCTTTGGCGTTTTTGTTAAATATGCTTTTGGAAGATGACCTACCGAAAGTGATTTCTGCAAAGAAAAATCAACACCCAATTCCCCAACCGTCAACGGATACATAAAATATGTATAAGCCCTTCCGGCCAATAGGTTAACTCCTTTTTTACGCAACTGCCTTGCTGAAGAACCCGTTAAAATAAATTTATATTTTTTACTTTCGATAAGTCGGTGAACCTCATTTAACAACTCTGGTATTTTTTGGATTTCATCTAAGATTATCCAATCAGAAAAACTTTCCGGTATTTCTTCCTCTAATCGTTCCGGGTAAGTCATAAACTTTCTAAAGGTTTCCGATTCTAGCAAATCAAAATATAGAGCCTTTGGATAATTCTTTTTCAACCAACTGGTCTTACCCACTCCTCGTGGGCCAAATAGAAAAAAAGAATTGTCTTCTATCGGCTTTATTATTCTTTTGTAATATTTATCCTTTTTTGTCATTAAATTACATTATTATTTTTTAGGGTGATATCCTAATTTTAGCATACTTTTTTAGGGTAGTCAACTGAAAATCTACTTTACTTTTTACCCTTGTAAATAGACATCTCCTTTAATTTCTACTCCAACAAATATTTCGCCAACATCTTTTTCTTTTTTAAATAATTAGCATTCATTTCCACAAATTTTTTATACTCTTCCGCGTTTCCACTAAACTGATCAAGAACAATCCCTTTTTCACAGGTATAGTTTGCAAAGGTCCAACCTTCGCAAAGCCCCGTAGGGGTGAATGCAAAGGTTGGACCTTTGCAAACACCCGTACTATAGTCCAAATAGCTGGAGTACGGCCAACTTTTATTATCCCTGTAGTTATGAATAAAATTATTTGCATTAACATAGGCAGATAAGTATAACAAATATTCATTGGAATCAATAAGTATTGCCTTAAATTTTCCTTGGAATAATGCTCCAGAACGGTCATACTTTTTGTTAAATTGCATTGTATGTGACGTTCCCAATCTTTGCATAAATTTACTTATTCCACCATCTACTCTTTGCCTTAATATTAAATGATAATGATTTGGATTTAAACAATAAGCTACAACGTCAACTAATTGATCATCAACTTTTTTTGCGAAGGTTGGACCTTCGCAAGATTCTTTCTCTTTTCGCATTAATTCCCTGAGGTCTAATCTGTAAGTTTGGCTATTTATTTCTCTCATTATCAACAAAAATTTTTGATAATTATATCTGTCCATAAAGACGTCCCTTCTATCCGTGCCACGATTATAGATATGATAAATCTCTCCATTTATGAATTCAATATTACGCATAATATTATTATTTAGCTCCTCCCACTTTTGCAAAGATCCAACCTTTGCATTCATATCGCTTCGCTCAATTCTGCAAAGGTTGGACCTTCGCAAAAGTCCTCTCCAATCATCAACTATTTCATCTTATTTTTTAACAGCTCCATCACAACTGGGGGATTTGCCTTACCCTTGGTTTCCTTCATCACTTGCCCCATTAAAAATTTGATGGAATTTTCTTTACCGGCTTTATAGTCTTCAACTGCTGATGGATTATCTTTTAAGATTACATCTACTATATTGTCTAATTCCCCAGTGTCTGATACTTGTTTTAAATCTTTTTCATCAACAATGTGTGAAGGATCGCCACCAGTTTTAAACATTTCTTCTAGAACAGTTTGGGCGGCGGAAGAATTAATTTCATTTTTATGAATCATTTTAATTAATTCCGCAAAATTTTCAGCAGTGATTTTAAGCTGATCCATTTCTATCCCATCATCACTCATTAATTTTGCTAAATTTGTAATCAAGTAACTATTGGCTAGACGATAAACTTTTGTTTTTGCCTTTTCATCAACTTTTTCACCTTCACAGGCTAACCATTCAGTCAATTCTGAAGACACTTCTTCAAAATAATTTCCCAAATCTTTATTAGTTACTAAAGTTTCAACATTCTCTGGCAATAAATCATATTCTTCTTGAAATCTCAATCGCCGTTCACGAGGAAGTTCCGGAAGTTTATTCATTAAACCCTGAATATAATCTTTGCTAAACGTAAAAGGCTGTAAATCTGGATCAGGAAAATATCTATAATCATCGGCGTTTTCTTTTTTACGTTGACTAAATGTCTCTCCCTTATGTTCATCCCATCCTCTAGTTTCCTGGATGACTTTTTCACCATTGTCTAGCATTTCTGTCTGCCTTTCTATTTCATATTCAATCCCTTTCTCAATGGCTCGAAAGGAATTGATATTTTTTAATTCTACCTTTGTTCCTGCTAAAATATCCTCGCCTTCTTTGTGTAAGGAAACATTAGCCTCACAACGCATCTGTCCTTTTTCCATGTCCGCTGGAGAAATACCAATGTAGCGGAAAATTAATTGTAACTCTTCGGAAAACTTCTTAGCTTCTTTGGCGGAAGTGATATCTGGTTCACTGACTAACTCCATCAACGGCACACTGGAACGATTAAAATCAACTAGACTTTCCCCACTATGGCCATGACTTAGCTTAGCAGTGTCTTCTTCCAGATGAATTCTGTGAATACCAACTGTTTTGCCATAGGTTTTGGCTTGATTATTTCCTTTCTCTTCGCCATCTTTTCTTACTCTAATTTTTAATTTTCCATCTCGACAAATTGGTAAATCAAATTGAGAAATTTGATAGCCTTTTGGCAAATCTGGATAAAAATAATTTTTTCTATCAAATTTTGACTCGGGAGTAATTTGACATTCTAAAGCTAGCCCAGCTTTAGCAACAAATTCCACCGCCTGCTTATTGGGAACGGGGGTAGCTCCTGGTTGTCCCGTACAAACTGGGCAAATATTTTTATTCGGTTCTTTTTCTAAGCCCATTCCGTTTTTACAACCACAAAACATTTTACTTTTTGTAGCAAGTTCTACATGAATCTCCATTCCAATTGTTGGCTGATATTTTGACATTGTTTTTCAAATTATTTTTTAGACACCCCCTGCATAAAGGGGGTCAAATTTTTCGAAGAAAAATTTGGGGTTTTTCAGTTTAGCTTTTTAATTTTAATTTGTAATTTGTAAATTTCAAATTCATTTCAAATTGAAAATTACAAATTAAAATTAACTTTCACCCTCTATTTATACCATTTCCAACCCAAAAAAGCAAATAAGGCTCAATAAATAAATATTTATTGAGCCTTGCTGATTTTATTAAATCACTTTTTTAAAACTAATACTAACGGAAGACAAAATACTTATTAAAAAACTCAGCTATATCACTAGCCAATTTTTCGCCTATATTTCCTCCCTCAAAAACTCTAAATTTTTTAGCAATCTCCAACTGCATAGCATTAATTCCAAATTTTTTGGAATAATGCCAAACTGTAAAATCACCACTAAAATCATCTCCTGTCGTCGAGAAAACTGATGTTTCCGCGGGTAGAAAAATTTTATAACCCTTGCCAAACATAAACCTCGCAAATTTTATGTCTATAATTGAATTGTCGACAGTGGCTCTATTGCCAGTACCAAGTATAAGATCATACTCTCCATATGAAGGCTGTCTACCAAATCCATGAAAATCCATCAACAAACAATTTCTTTGTCCGTATTGTTGGATACCTTCTTTAATAGCCTTCTCTATATTTTGATGATAAAAATCATAAATGTGCTTCAACTTCTCGTCTTCAAAAGCTGGTTCAACCCTTTTTTGGCTAGCACAAATACCATACCTATTTCCATCGATGGATCGATTGTAATCAACAAAGAGACGGGGGAAAAGGCCTCTCACAACATTCACATTTGAATTAAATAGCACATCTTTCACAATTGGCCAAACGTGCTTATCAGCTCCACTTACCCCTACACTTCTTGATTTAAAAAAGCCTACTAAATCACTATGTGAAAATACATCATGCGGTACGGTAATAATCACTGGTGATTTTTTTACTGGTTTAAACACCCATGTAAAATTATGATCTGTCCATTCATATTTTTCAAATAACATAGTACCTCCTTATTTTTGTTTTTATTTAATCTATTCATTATTTTCAACAGTTCACCCCTCCTTTTTTGTTCCTTAAAAATAAAAACCTGTCCTGAAAAGACAGATTTTAAAAATATAGTTTTCGAATCTAAAACTTAAAATCTACTTTTCCAAATAAATATCAGAAAAGCAGTGATGAAAAGATGACCAAGTTTTTATCCTTTTATTGTGCAACATTATACAAGGCTTACTTAATACACTTTAATATACTTTTTTATTTATACCATTTCTAGGCCAAAAAAGCAAATTATCCTACGAGCGAAGTGATAGAACGTTTACAACGAATAAAATGATGGAACGAGCGAATCGATAGAACGCCCAACGGGCATACTACATTCGAATTATTAACCACTCCAACCCCCTCTCCATCGGCATTTCTCCAATTTTTGTTCGTTTATCAATTTCGGCAATCATTTGATAAATTTGTTTGATTTTTACCTGGGGATAATGCCTTAAATTTCCAATCGTTTTTTGAATAACAAAAGGATGCAATCCGGTTTTCTGTTTTATCAACTGTGGATTGTGCATTCCCTGTTGTAAGCACTCTGAAACTTTCAAAAGATTTCTGACTTGAAAAAGCACCATGGTAAAAATATAAAATTCGTTATCTCCCTGGTCAATTAATTGTTGTTTAAGTTGTAAGGCTCTTTTTTTATTATTGGCTCCGATGGCATCAACTAAATCAAAAATTTTTGCTTCAACTTTTCCAGAGCATAGTTTTCTCACTTCAGCCAAAGTAATCTGACCACTTTCTTTATAGGAAATTAATTTATTAATCTCATTATTAAGCTGCCAAAGATTTCCTCTAGTAATTAAAATTAACTCTCGCACGGCCATTAATTCTGCTGTTACTTTTTGCCCACTCCTTCTTAAAAATTCACTATCAATCCACTGCTGAATCTCCGCATCAGTTTTCTTTTTAAACTCTTCTCGCTCCCCTCTTCTTTTTAAATATTGCCCTAATTTTGTGCTGGTGCTTTTAGCTCCTTTTTCATTGGTCTCCGCAAAAATTATTTCCAAATCCTCATTTTGACAAACCTTTTTTTCTTGTAAGAATTCTTTTAATTTTTCCTGTTCGGCTTTATTGGCGTTCAAGGAATTTTTAATAACAACCATTTGTTTGCTGGAAAATAATCCTTGCCCCTGGCTGAGATTGTTTTGAGTATCTTCCAAATTATCTTCATCCAAATCAAATTCTACCACCTCGGCTTTGGGATGCTCATTTTTAAAATTCTGTTTTAATTCTAATAATCGTTGATGAATTAAAAATTTTTCCGGACCATAAAGAAATTTCATTTTAAAAGTATTTTTAAGACAAATTTTTAGCTACCCCCTACTAACACTTTACCATTTTAATAATAAAAAACAAGTTATCTAAAACACTTTGTCAATTGTAAATAAAAATGTCATACTTCATTACCAAATTAAAATGTCATACCTAGGAAAAAATTAAAAAATTAAAAACTTTTAAATTTGGCTTTTTTCTTTAAACTTTTGTTGAGCTTTAAATATTAATTGATTTCTCCAGGGATGA
>WGDO01000024.1 GCA_015493225.1 Patescibacteria group bacterium | reverse complement strand
TTCATTCCTTAAAGGAATCAGAGTTTCCTAGTCGAAGGAATAAATCTCCTTTAGAATTAGCTGGTTGTAAACTACCTAAAATACATAATTGGATGAGCTATATTCGGGAAAATTATTCTGGGAAAAACTACTAATCGGTTACCAGTGCCTAATTTTAAATGATTAAAGCCATGATAAACTTACAATAATTAAAATTTACTTTAAAAAATTAAAATTCAATCAATTAGATTTTTTATCTCCCGTTTAGGGACGAGAATTAAAATTTACAAATTACAAATTAAAATTAAAAAGCTATCGCCTACCAACCAATCCTACTCTCCCACTTCCAATATCTCTTTCAACTTATCGTAATCTTTCAATTCCTCCACACTTTTTAGTCCCAAATTTTTCAAAAAATCAAAACTTATTTCATACAAGTAAGAACGACTATCCAATGGATTATCCTTTCGATCAATAATTCCTCGCAAAGACAAAGTTCTCAAAGCAAAACTACAATTTACTCCCCGCACATATTCTACTTGAGCTCGAGTAACCGGACCACGATAAGCCACCACTGCCAAAGTTTCCAAGGTAGCTCGGGATAATTCTTCATTACCCAACGTTTTTCCCAAAAATTTAGCAACCAACTCCGCCAAGCTAGGCTTAGTCACCAGTTGTATTTTACTACCTTTATGAATAATTTGCAAACCACTGTTTTCCTGTCCATATTTTTCAGTTAGACTACCCATAATACCACTCCATTGCTTTTTTGTCAACCGTAAAAAAGTTTGAATTTTTTTCTCATCCACTGGATCACCAGCCGTAAACAAAAATGCCTCAACTATAGCTGGCAAGTTTTTTTCTTTTTTCTTTTCTTTTGACTTCTTTTTTTTATTCATAGACTTTTGATCTTAACCAGTATCTTAACATTGTTTTCTGGCCATTTAAAATTAATTATTTAAAACTCATTTAAAACTTAAAATTTAAAACTTAAAATTAGTTTTCAGTTTTTTTCAATAAAAATCTCCCCAAACGACTCATCCTGTTTAACCGTCACAAATTTCTGCTTTAACATTTCCAAAATAGCCAAAAAAGAAACCACCACTTCCACCTTTGATTGAGCGCCTTGCACCGTCTCGCTAAAACTAACCTTTGCTCTTTTGATAATAGTGTTTCGCAATTCAGTGATTCGCTCTTCCAAACTAATAACATTTTCCCAGGTCTCTTCGACTAATTCTTCCTTGTCCTCTTCATTCTCTTCTGCTATCCCCAGGGCCATTGCCCATAAATCATCCGCCAAAATATCAGGCATTGTTGTTTTAATTGGCTGAATTTTAGACTCTACTTTGGCAAAGGAAATATTTTGTTTCA
Source organism: Patescibacteria group bacterium (assembly GCA_015493225.1). Lineage (GTDB taxonomy): Bacteria > Patescibacteriota > Minisyncoccia > Moranbacterales > DUUL01 > S145-42. The sequence goes on along the minus strand of WGDO01000024.1, from coordinate 58,507 downwards.
TCCAATCCTCCCCCAGTTGTTTAGAGGCTTTTTTAAAACGTCGATATTCCTTTAATCGTGCCTCTAAATCTTCGATATCTTCTTCTTCCTCCTTGGTAAATTCAAAAAATGGCAATAACGCCTTTGACTTTATCAAAATTAAATGAGAAGCAATTAATAAAAACTCACTTAGATTAGCTAAATTAATATTTTCTCCTTGTTCGATGTAAGCCAAAAAATCATCAGCCACCTGTGCCAACGAAACTGTCGTAATATCCAGTTTTTCTTTTTCAATTAATTCCAACAACAAAGGCAACGGCCCCTCAAATTGTTGAAGTTTTACTTGGTAAGTCATTGATTTTATAAATTAATCTTAAATCACTCAATCTATTGTTTGTAATCATAGACAGCACCATCTCTATCAACTTAATTAAGTATACCACATCTTTAAAAAATAAAAAATCGTTCATGGAGAGACTCTCTCCATGAACGACTATACTAGTTGTGTCGATTTGATCGACGTTAAACTATAATCAATATTCTATTTACGACGGCCATATTACAGCGCCGAAACTATTGCATCACCCATGGCTATAGTGTTTATAGCCTTAGTGGGGTCAATTGCAATATCTGCGGTCATCAGCCTTTTATCAAGGGTAAGAGAAACAGCATTTTCAATGGCAGTCGCCGCGGCTTCCTGTTCTAGGCTGTAACGAAGCATCATTGCTCCTGACAAAATCTGAGCAATGGGATTGGCAATTCCCTGCCCTGCAATATCCGGTGCAGAGCCTCCCGCAGGCTCAAACATACCAAAGTTTTGACTGTTTAAGCTGGCCGATGCCAGCATACCCATGGAGCCGGTGAGCATGGCTGCCTCATCGGAAACAATGTCGCCAAACATATTACCACAAAGCATAACATCAAACTGCTGCGGCCAGCGGACAAGTTGCATAGTGGCGTTATCCACATAAATATGATCAAGTGCCACTTCAGGATAATCCGCAGCAACTTCATTCACAACTTCACGCCAAAGTACCATAGTTGTAAGAACATTTGCCTTGTCAACAGATGTGACTTTTTTTCTGCGCACCATTGCAGCCTCAAAAGCAGAACGCGCAATGCGCTCTATTTCAGAGCGTTTGTACAACATCCTGTCCCACGCCATCTCGTCAGCACCATCACCTGAGCGACCTTTGTCTCCCTCCTCTGTTGGAAAATAAATTCCAGAAGTGAGCTCTCGCACGACAAGAATGTCAAAGCCATCCCTCACAACATCAGAACGAAGTGGACAAGCGCTTTTAAGTGCCGGGAATATCCTTGCGGGACGGAGATTGCAAAACAAATCAAAATGCTTACGCAGCGGCAACAAGGCCGCCCGTTCCGGCTGTTCTGCCGGAGGCAGACTTTCCCATTTGGGGCCACCAACAGAACCAAATAAAACAGCATCACTTGATTCACACACAGCAAGCGTTGACTGGGGCAAGGCCTGGCCATGGTTGTCAATGGCAATACCGCCCACATCGGCAGATTCGTATTCCAGGGAAAACCCGAATTTCTCCTGCGCCACATCCAACACTTTTATGGCCTCAGCCATGACCTCAGGCCCAATGCCGTCTCCGGCAAGAATAGCTACTTTCATTTCCTTATTCTCCTTGCTCCGTTTATGAAGCTTTTAATATTAGTCTTGAGGCGCCTAGTGAAATTACCAAGCGCCTCTGTTTTTATTCCATCTAGTAATTGACTTCAGCAAAGGCAAGCCAGCCACCAGTACTCACCAGATTCCTGTCATACTCATTAAGATTAAACTTAAAAGTTATTCCGTCTTTAGGGGCAGTAATGCGAATAGCTTTTAGGCTGTCATACACTATAACCCCGCAAGTAGTCTTTGCTTTTTTAACAAACTCAAAGATTTCTTGAATCTGCTCCTTTGGTAACTCGATTGCAAGAATTCCGCAGTTAAACATGTTTTGTCGGAAGATTCGGGCAAAACTCTCAGCAATGACCACGTTAATATCATTAACCTCAAAGGCCCACACGGCATGCTCCCGTGAAGATCCGCATCCGAAATTAGCCCTGGTTATTACAACCTTTGCCTTTTGCATGGTTTCACTTTGAGAGTCAAACGCTTTGCCGTCAACGAGCAGATCCTCAAGAAGGTGGGGTTTTAATGCCGTTTTTGTGATCTCTGTGAGATATTTCGCAGGAATTATCTCGTCAGTATTTATATCATTCCTGTTCAGCAATATTGCCGGTCCGCCAAATTTCTTCATAATTCTCCTCCTTCTGTGAATGAGATTCCTTTGTTCATTCTTTGAAACATACGTGGATCGGTAATCTCGCCGGTTACAGCAGCTGCCGCGGCAGACAACGGACTCATAAGATGGACCATGCCGCCTTTACCCATTCGTCCGTTAAAATTTCTATTGGTCGTGGAAGCACAGGACTCGCCTTCGGCCAGTACGCCACTGCTCATACCAAGACATGCGCCGCAGGTAGGATTAAGCACGCAGAACCCGGCATCCATAAAAATTTTAATAAAGCCTTCGTCAAGTGCCTGGGAATAAATTCCTGGTGTTGCCGGAGTTAAAATGCCCCGGACCGTGTCTGCAACCTTGCGTCCCTTAAGGACAGAGGCGGCTTCCCGGATATCCTCAATGCGTCCATTCGTGCAGGAACCTATGTACACTTGATCGATTCTCTTACCGGCAAGCTCGGTAATGTCTTTCACCTGATCCGGCTTAAAACCATGGGTAACCTGGGGGACAAGTTCTGTCACATCAATGGTCAACGTCTGGGCATATTGAGCATCAGTATCAGAATGCCATTTTTTATAGTCCTCGACAGCTTCTTCCATTGAGGCGTAATCGTCCTGGATAAATTGCCAGAGATATTTTGCTGTCACCTTATCTGGCAGGCAGAGACCTGAGGTCGCGCCTGCTTCAACGGACATATTGCAAAGCGTCATCCGGGATGACATGTTCATTGCCTCGACAACCGGGCCGCAAAATTCCATGACCATGTCTGTTGCGCCGTTGACAGTGAGGGTTTTGATGATATGGAGAATAATATCCTTGGCATACACGCCAACCGGCAGCTCGCCCGTGACCTCGATTTTCATGGATTCAGGCTTGCGGAAGGCACATACTCCTTTGAGGATGCCCACCTCAAGATCCGTGGTACCGACACCGGCGGCAAAGGCCCCAAAGGCACCGTGGGTACAGGTATGTGAGTCACCCATGATGACCGTGTTACCTGGACGAATGAATCCTTTTTCAGGAAATAGGGCGTGACAGACACCATTCTGGCCAATGTCAAAAAAGTCTTTGATGTTCTGCCGTCTGGCCCAGTCACGCATTATCTTAGCCTGCATGGCTGTTTTGGAATCCTTGGACGGGGTCACATGATCAATGACCGCTTTAATCCTGTCAGGATCAATCACCCTGTCCATCTCTTTATCCACAAGATCCATAATAGCAATGGGCGTGGTGATTTCGTGACACATGATGACGTCAATGTCGATCACCATGTTGTCCGGGGTTGGTGTGTCACGCAGATGTGCTGCAAATATTTTTTCTGCTATTGTCTGTCCCATACAAATTACCTCCTTTAGGTTTTTTGGGAATAATAATTTAGATATAAATAGCATTATTACTATCTATACCTTGTTTTCAACATCTAATTTTATTTTCAACAAACTAATATTAAAAGATCAGCTGTTAAAAAATTTGTCAAAGAAACAAAAAGGTAGCCTATTTCTTAGACTACCCTCCTGAAATAAAGTTACCATACTTATTGATAAAAATCAAGCTATTTTTTCTTCTTCATAATCTTAATTCCCAATTCATCAAGTTGCTCCTGGGAAACTTCAGCGGGAGAATTTAGCATTAAATCTCTGCCTTGTCCATCTTTTGGAAAAGCATAAATATCCCGAATAGACGGAGAATCAGTCAATTCCATAAATAAACGGTCAATTCCCGGAGCGTTTCCTCCATGGGGAGGAGCACCAAATTTAAAAGCCTCAATCATATGCCCAAATTTTTCATCAACTTCTTCTTTAGTGTAACCGGCAATCTCAAAAGCCTTATACATAATTTCCGGTTGGTGATTTCTAATGGCTCCACTAGAAATTTCCAAGCCATTCAAAATTAAATCATACTGGTAGGCTAAAATATCCAACGGGTCTTTTTCCTCCAAATCTTTCATTCCGCCCTGAGGCATAGAAAAAGGATTATGACTAAAATCAATTTTTCCTTCCTCAATTTCCGAATAATCATACATTGGAAAATCAACCACCCAAGCCCAGACTGCTTTCTTTTTATCTTTTAATCCAAGCTTCTCACCACACTCATTTCGCACTGCTCCCAAAGCATCACAAACCGTCCGCCATTGATCAGCACCGAAGAAAACAATATCTCCGGCTTTAGCGTCAACATCTTTCATAAGTTGGTTTGCAATCTCTTCTCCGAGAAATTTTACAATTGGGGATTGTAGTTCATCATTCTCTTTCACAATAATGTAAGCAAGTCCCTTTGCCCCCTTAGCAATAGCAATTTCAGTTAACTCATCAATTTCTTTTCGAGAAAATTTAGCCCCACCGTCAACTTTCAAAGCATGCACCACTCCGCCATTTTTCACCGCTCCACTAAAAACACCAAAACCAGAATCTTTAACCATATCAGTTACTGGTTTAATTTTTAAATCAAAACGCAAATCTGGTTTATCAATTCCATAACTATTCATCGCCTCTTTCCAGGGAATTTTAACAAAACTATTATCCTCATTTAAATTTATAATTTTCTTGTCGCTTAAACTTTCTGTCAATTGAATCATTATTGGCTCCATCACCTTAAAAATATCTTCCTGTTCCACAAAAGCCATCTCCATATCCAATTGATAAAATTCACCAAAATGTCGATCCCGTCGTGGGTCTTCATCCCGAAAACAAGGAGCAATTTGAAAATATTTATCCACCCCTCCAACCATCAATAATTGCTTAAATTGTTGCGGAGCCTGAGGTAAAGCATAGAATTGCCCTCGATAAATTCGTGAGGGAATTAACCAATCTCGAGCTCCCTCTGGAGAAGAATTAGCTAAAATTGGAGTTTGAATTTCCTGGAAACCTTTCTCCTGAAAATAAGCTCTGATTTCTTGTATCATTTTATCTTTTTTCGTCAAAAGGCTTCTAATTTTTTTTCGTCGCAAATCAATATAACGATATTTTAAACGAATAGTTTCATTGGCCTCCTCACCACTTTCGTCATCAATTTCAAAAGGAGGAGTCTTGGACTTATTTAAAATTTCCAATTCATTAACCGCCACTTCAATTTCCCCTGTCTTTATTTTTGAATTAATCATTTCATCCGGACGAGCCAAAACTTTTCCGCTAACTTTCAATACCCATTCACTCCGCAATTCTTCTGCTAAATGATGCGCTTCTTTATTAATAGCTGGATCAAATTTTACCTGAGTCAAACCATTTTCATCCCTTAGATCAACAAAAATAATTCCTCCGTGATCCCTCCGACGATGAACCCAGCCAGATAAAGTTACATCTTCTCCAATGTTTTCTTTTTTTAATTCTCCGCAAGTATTAGTACGATACATATTTAATTAATTACAAATTATGAATTTTTCAACTTATAACATCCTTCCAAATATAAATCAATCTCCTTGTTAATTTTTTCTAAATCAGGTAAAAATTTACTCTTGGGATTATGTTCTTTTTGCCAGTGAACCATCTTCGACAATTCCTTCTTCTTTCTTTTTTGAACCTTGCATCTCAATTTATTTTTCTGCCCATAACCAGTTGTTGAATCCAGATCTTTTAAATAAGTTCCAAAATGTTCCACAACCACATAATTAATTTTACCATCAATTTTCATTGGCACAATGGCAATTCCTATGTCTCGAAAATCATCATTTAAAATATTAGCTCGATGACCATCACTATCCATAAAAGCCTGGTGAACACTCTTGGCAGAAAGATAATCAGTGGCAATATTTTCCGCAAAAGACTTATAACGATAACCATTCTTTTCCGCAAACAACCAAGGTTGAATTCGCTTATCAGAAATATGTTCAAAATATTTTTTAGCCACCATATCCAATGCCTTATCTTTAGCAGAAAGCATTAGCAAATTATTTTTCTTAAAGGGCTTCAAGTTTTTATCAAACCTTTCCTTGTTTATTAAAACAATCAAATCATCTTCCGTCCCACTAAATTCTTTTTGCCCTTCATCGTCCCCAACCTCATTTTTAACAATTTTACTTTGGACGCCTTGCTCTAACTGTTTGCTCTTCTCATTATCTACTGAACGACTTGTATAATGAGCAATCTTCTCCTTTAAAAAATCAATTTTACTCCACCCACTTTGCAACTTAGAATTATCAATTTTAAAAAACATTCCTAGAGCTACAATCAACCCACCTAGAAAAAGAACCCTGATAAAAATTTTCCGCAAAAATGAAAACATACTTTTAAACTTACTATTTTCAACCAACTATCACCGCTTCAACTCCATTCATCATAACACAGCCAAACCCAAACATCAAGAGTATTGTAATGAGAAACAAAAAAAATAAAACCTCTTAAAAATAAAAAGCGCCGGCGGAAAACAGATTTGTTTTCTCACCGGCTATTAATCCAGAACGATGCTTTTGCTCTTCTCCCAAGCAATCGTTTTGGCCCAAAAAGAATCCTTGAGAAATTTTTTCATTGCTTCTTCTGAGTCATTACAAAGGTTAGCAACGAACTCCTTTGAAGGTTGAATTGCTTGAGTCTTATCTTTCGGAAGATTTCGAATCGCCCATTTAATATGCAACATCATATACCCCCTTTGTTTACTATCATTTCAACTGGCAAACTCTTTGAAATTTATCTTTCCAATAATTTGCCATAACCCCTTCTTCAAATTCATCAAAAACGCATTCCCAGCAAAACTCGTCGGCATAAATGCCAACTAATTGTTTTTCTTCGGAAATGATTCGACTAAGAACAGAGAAATATTCTCTTTTTTCTGATATTTCTCTATCCTCTCCAAAAAAGAAAATCTCTTCTTTAGTTAATTCACCAACTAAACAAAGAGTCTTTTCCCCCGTAAAATCAGTTTGGGGCAACAAAATATCTTGAGACATAATTTATTCCCCTTTTTGTAATTATTAATAAAGAACTCCCCCAAAATTTTCTGCACTATCAGTGTGAATCATTTTAAAATATTTGTCAATTATTAATTTCAATGGTAGGATTATATTAATTAAGATTATTAAGATTATTTAGATTTTTTTTATTAAACACTTCATCAAACTTTCCAGGTGTTATTTTTGGACGCATGTTTGACGTTTTGTTATTTAAAAAAAGAGTCAAACATCAGGTAAAAAATAACACCTGGAAAGTTTGATAAGCAAAAAATTAAGCAAATTAACTAAGAATTGACTCAATAAACCATGCCGAAAATTTTAGCAAAAAATCGCCGAGCAACTTTTGACTACGACCTAATTAAAAAATATGAGGCTGGTTTAGTATTGAAAGGAATTGAGGTAAAATCCATAAAAAGTGGCCACGCCTCCCTCAAAGGATCTTTCGTCACCATTCACAACAATGAATTGTTTTTGACCAATGCTAACATTCCACCTTATAAATTTGCCGGAAACCCCAAGGATTACGAACCAACTGCCTCCCGCAAGCTACTTTTACACAAAAAAGAGATAAAATACCTACTAGGAAAATCAAAAACCGAGGGCTTGACAATGGTACCACTTTCGTTGTATACTACTAGGAATAGAATAAAGTTAGAATTTGCTCTAGCCAAGGGAAAAAAGAAGTTTGATAAGCGTGAAACACTTAAAAAACAAACTGCACAGAGAGAAATGGATCGTAGAATGAAAAATTATTGATTTTTCATTCTGTTCTATCGATTTCATCTTGTTGGACCGCTTCACTCGTTCTAGTCATTCCATCGCTTCGCTCGTATTTACACAAAGATCATAAGCAACTAATAACCCCAAACTATTTAAATTTTTACTTTTAAATTTTAAATTGAAACATTTAGTAATTCGGTCATTTATTTAAAATTTAAAATTTAAAATTTAAAATTTAAAATTTAAGCGCTGAGCAAAGCGAAGCGCGCCCTGGGGGTGTCAGGCCTCGACAGGTTGTTTCATTGAAAATTTGCAAGTTGAGCTGGTAGGTAACTCATAAAACTGCCTACAAAAGATTTAAGTGCAAATCTAAAAACACGAGTAAAAACAGCATTCGCAAACTTGTTTGCAATGCCAAGTTTTACTGCCGCTGTAGCCTAATTGAGCAACAGCCCGTCGCCTAGCCGATGCCTAATAGGCTAGACCCGACGTCAACATTAGGACGCAGATATTTTGTTTTTCTTTGGCGAAATATCCCAAGCGCACCAAAGAAATGAATTGAAAATATTTTGTTTATTTAGAGTTTTCGTATTCATTATGAAATTGTTTACAATTTCAAATAAAACAAACTAAGCTTGTAGACGGTTTTTAATAATCAACTCTGGACGTGAGTTCGATTCTCACCACCTCCACTAAGATATTTTAGGCTCCTTAAATAAAAGTTGCTAAAATTTTAAAAACGAAAATTTAAGGAATTATTTTAGTCCCCTAATTTAAAATTTTCAATTTTCAATTTTCAATCAATTTTCAATGTTTAAATTTTCAATTTTTAAATAATCTATCATAAACTATGAATAGTAAACAATCAATAATTTTCAAATTAAAAAATTTCAAATTCATTTCAAATTTCAAATTTCAAATTTATTTTCAACTTTGCAGACTTTATAAACTTTATAAACTTTGGACTTTACAGACTTTAGAGACTATCTCCAATTGACTTTTTAAATAAATAAGCTATAATACAAGTATAACAATTAATAACAAAGCCATAAGAAGAAGATACACTCCAAATAAAAAACCGCAAATAAAGCGGACAAGAATAAATGAGATGATCAGAGTACCATCTGTTTTTTTAATAGATGACCAAGGTAAAAAAATTGGTAATACACCAACCAACGAAGCCTTAAGAATGGCCGAAGATGCCGGTTTAGATTTAGTAGAAATTGTGCCAAGTGCAAAACCTCCCGTTTGTAAAATAATTGATTGGGGTAAATATCAATATCAACAATCAAAGAAAAAACAAGACAGCGGGAAAAAGAAGAGTAAAGTGATAGTAAAAGGTGTTCGTCTGAGACCAGCCACCGGAGAAAATGATTTAAATTTCAAACTTAAACAAGTAGAAAAATTTCTAAAAAAAGATTATCGAGTAAAAGTAGAGATTATTTTAAGAGGAAGAGAAAAGGCTTTTCGAGACGCTAGCAAGAAAAAATTACAAGAATTCATTGACAAAATCGAAACACCTGTTAAAATAGAACAGTCCATCCAAAAACAATTTAATGGCTGGAATGTTTTAGTAGTCCCTAAAAAATAATTTCATTAATTAAGAATTAAGAATTAAGAATTAAAAATTCAATAGTCTATAATGTTTTGTAATACATCATATTAAAACTTTTGACCCCAAGTCATCCGACGGGGTAAACTTTATAGACTTTTGACTTTAGACTTATTATATGCCAAAGTTAAAAACCAGAAAATGTATTTCCAAAAGAGTAAAAATAACCGGAACTGGAAAAGTGTCCCGTCGTAAATCTCGACAAAACCATTTCAATTCCCGACAAGATGGAGATCACAAAAGAGCTAAACGAACCGACCAAATTGTAAAAGGAAAAGTCGCTAAAAATATCATTGCTGATATTAAAGCAAGCCTGTAGTATAATTAAAAATTAAGAATTAAAAATTCAACAGTCTATAATATAGTATAATTATTTTCAAACTTTTGACCTTATTGAGGTCTTAACAGGGTAAACTTTTGACTTTATAGACTTTTGACTTTAGAATTATTGCTATGTCAAGAATCAAACGAGGAACAACTGCTTCCAAAAGAAGAAAAAAAGTTATTAAAGCCGCCAAAGGATTTAAATGGCGAAGAAAGAGTAATTATCGAGCTGCTAAAGAAGCTTTAATTAAGGCCGGAAAATATGCCTACCGAGATCGGCGAAACAAAAAACGAGTTATGCGTCGTCTTTGGATTTTGCGATTAAATAATGCTGTGCGAGAATATGGTTTAAAATATTCCACTTTCATCAAAACCTTAAAAGACCAAAAGATTGACCTAGACCGAAAAGTTTTATCCCAAATGGCCGTAGAAAATCCAGGGATTTTTAAAAAGCTTGTAGAAGAGATAAAAAAGTAATATTAAATAACGGAGGATTTTTAAATAAAAAAACAAAACCAATGAGGTTTTGTTTTTTGTTTATCCAATTTCACTCCGGATATTAAAACATCCTTCTTAATTGATCTTACACACCAAGCATCCTCTATAAATGTTACTTATGAAAAATAGTACTCGCCAAAATTTTATTATTTTTTACTTTTATCGTTAATAATCCCCTTAATTACCTCAAGGTTGTCATTTTCAGAAATCTTTATTTTAAATCTTTTTCCACACTTTTGACATTGATGAATTAAATACCACTGCTGGGATTGAAAATAGGCATCAACAGGCTTCATCAAACCACCACAAGGATTGGCTCGGTCTCCAGGGTTAATATCCACATGCTTGGACCACAAACAATTTGGGCAATGATTAGTGTAACCACTTCCCTTAACCTCTTCCCCACAATTTTCACAGACAAAATCTTCTATTGTTCGTTGAAATTTTCTCATACTTGTAAGCCCTGCAAAGGTCCAACCTTCGCAATAACAATTTATTGTTTAAAATTAACCACCCACTCCACCTCATCAACACTCAATCCCTCCGGATTTTTAACTCGATTGAGAATTAGTTTTTTGGTTTCTGATTTAATCTTCTCAATTTCATCATCGGTTAATTCAGTTCCCCTAACAATTAAAGCTGTTGGTCCCATTAAATTATCTAACTCCATTAAAACATCGCCCCTCTGAACTGATTTTTTCAACTGTTCATTCTCCTCATAATTTTTACCCAAAATAATATGCGCCTTATTTGTCATTTGTTGTTCACCACTAATCCAAGAATGCCGACCAATTCTCAATAACTCAAAATCAACTTTTTCTAACTTTCTATTTTGCCCATCGTTGCCCAAAAGCTTTTTCACCTTTACTCCAAATTCATTTTCCGTTAAACGACAACCACCAGCCGGCGACGGAAAATATTCCACCCCATATTTTTTCACCAATTCCAATTGTCCCTTTCTACTCTTCCCAGAAATATCCAACAATTTTCCCCTATCCACTAATCCTTGCTCCTCATAAGTTGTCATCGGCAATAATTTAGCACTCAACGGTCTTAAAATATCTATTCCCGCTAACTTTTCTACTTTTTTCAAGGCTTCACTATTTTGAGAAAACGGTCTTTGCCCCAAAACTTCCCCTGTGGCAATTATATCAAATTTCTTTCCATCCTTGTCTTTAAACTCAGCCAACTCCCCCGCCACCCTAAACATCAACCCATGGCAATCAATACAAGGATTCAAAGCACTGCCATGCCCATATTGTGGATTTTCAACTGTCCTTAGCTGTTGTTCAGAGATATCTTTAGTTATTAATTCTACTCCTAACTGCTTAGCAGTTTTTTTAGCTTCTGCAGTATCAAAAAAATAACTATCAAAGGATAGCCCAGTCACTTGAATTCCTTGTTCTTGTAAAACTTTTACCGATAAAATAGAATCCAACCCTCCAGAAAAAACCACTAAAGCTATTGTCATATAAATATACTAACACGTTAACATATTAACAAGATAACATTTATACAAACAAAAAGCAATAAAATAGTTGGTGACTACTTGTTATTTCTCGTTTATGGGGAACACAAATTATCGTAACATTTGATTTGCAGGATTTGTAATATTTGTAGCCGATTTGTCATCCCTAAACGGGAGATAAATATTTTCGTAGGGACCACAAACTGTGCATTGCACACAACAAAAGCTACTAAAAACTAATTCATAATTTCCTCCAAAACCCGATTATGACAAACCTTGCTTAATGCTTCACTATAAATTTCATCGCAATACTTATCATTCTTTTCTTTGATAGCTTTTTCCTTCCAGCAAACATCCTCTTCAAAAGAATCGTCGATATCATCACAGTCTTCTTCACTATTATTTATTTCTGGGTCTTCCTTATCCTTAATTTCATTAAAACCACATATTTCTCGACAATACTTATATTCAATATCCACCGACTTTCGACTGGCACATTCATCTTCACAATCTGACTTATGAATTACGGGAACAAAATATTCCCCATTATCATTTATTTTATCTTTATCCTCCTCATCATCACCGTCATCACCCTCATCATCTACAACATCATTATCAAGCACCTTTTGTTTATCTTGTAACTCCTGCTTACTTGTTTCTATTTCTCCTCCCTTAAAAAAATAAGTATCTCTGTTTTGCCATAAATAATAACCACCATAGGCCAACCCGGCCAACACAATTAAAAACAAAATTAATTTTACAATAACACTCCGCATTTTTTAAATTATTAATTATTAATTCTTAATTAATTTAGTACGCCTGATATAATCTAATATCCTTCAAATAATATTTCAAAATTTTCTCATAATCCCAATCTTCTTTATCAGCTAAATACAAAGCTCCGTGAGCAGACAATCCTACCATATGATTCCCCTCTGCCTCTAATTGTTTTGTTTTTTTAGAAGGATGTTTGCCATAATCATCTTTAACCGATTGACACCAAGGATAATTTTTAGACCCCCAACGCTCCTCCCAACTTCTAGTATGACCATCGGTCCAGGAACTATAGGGAACAATTGCAATGTCTTTTCCATACATCACAATTTTACCTTGAGTTGCAGAAGCTGCCTTCTTAATATCGGGATGTTTATCTTCCCAATGATAACCAAAATATAACTGATTACCAGGAGTAGCATTCACCTTAAATCCCTCTGCAGCATATTTAGTGCTGTATTTTATCTTCCAATATCCATAGGTACGATAGGAACTAGTCATCACTTTATTATATTCACCATCCCCTGTTCCAGTTATTTCTCCCATCCCCCAGACATATTGTTCCAAAGGCAAGACATTTATTAACCAAATCTTTTTACTTTCCGGGCTGTAACGTAATTTCAACTTACCTCGATAAGTATTACAATTATCTGAATAACAAATTATTCCTGGACTAACTACTTCAAAAACTTGCTCTTTTTCATCTGTATTAACAGCTTCAAATCGCACCTCTCTATCAATCACAACTTTATCAATAGATCCATTCACCGCCAATTCTCCATTTTTTTCATATTTTATTCTAGTTTCCGTATCTGCTTTTATTGTTCCTAAAATTTTGCCCTCCATGTCCTTAATAAGATAATCCTTATTAGATTTAATCCTTACAGCACTACCCTTTAAATCATCTTTACTAAATCTAAACAATCCCACTGTTATTTCCGGACCAAGATTGCCACCTCCTAAATCAGCTTCTGTTTTTACGGCTTTTACAACTGCTTTCTCAGCAGGATTAGAAACAGCCACAACAGGAGCATATTTAAATCTCAACCATCCCGCCTTATATTCTTCACCACCATAATCTTTATATTCACTTTTACCATACTTCTCCTTATTATATTTTTTATATTTCTTGTATTTCCGATAAGGACGCACATACTTTCGATATTTTTTATATCTTTTATATTTCTTTTTCAGCCTAGAATACTGTCGATATTTACGATGATTTTTCTTGTACTTCTTATATTTTTTATAGGACTGTCTATAAACTGCTCTTTCACCAGAAGAACTAAAACCATACTTTTTCTTGTATTTTTTATATTTTAAATATTTTTCTCGTTTACTATGTTTTTGATACTTTTCATATTTATCATGTAAAATTTTATCACCATTATTCTCCTCTGCTTGAACAATTGCTGTCAAAAAAACACCTCCTAAAAAAATACCAAGTAAAGTTAAACCTATTATTAATGTATTATTTTTTTCTCCTTGAAATAACATCTTTTTATTTTGATATTTATATCTTAATTCCATACTATAATTTTACCATATTCTGAATAATTAGCAATGAATAACCTTAAAAATATCAAGACTTGACAAATTTATTTAAATATGTTATAATATAACTGAGTTTATTTTTTATGGGGTACAGAAATAAACTAGTATTTTCTCCTACCCCGCCTGGAAAATGGTCAAGAACGGAGAAAATCTTCTTTTGAAAACAGTTTCATTTAGAAATTGTTATTAATTCAATTGGAGATGTAGTATGAAAAAAATTAAGGAAAAATTAGACAGCCTAGTCTCATCGCTTATCAACTGGTTAGATAAATTCAGTTGGTGCTCATCGCTTATCAGTCTTGCAGAAGAAATCTTGTGGGCTAATAATTTTATTTTCAAAGCAAGAATTTCATGTCTTGAAATCATCGCAGAAAAAGATAAAATATGGCTAGAAGAGCCACTCTACGATGAAGCTGAAGAGAGAGCTTTAAAAGCCAAGTGGAAAAGGCTTGAGACTAAAGCTGTCAAAGAGCAAGAGGCATACAAACGTCAAGCAATGCTTGACTATCAATCAATGATTGATGACGATGCCTCCTAATGGTTATCTCGGACGGATCCACTGTTTATACAGTATATCCGTCCTATTTTTTTATAAAATTATTTTCAATAGCTACTTTCCAGTTTCAATTTCATGCTAACATACTAACTAAATTTACAATTAAATATACACAGTCCTGTAAACTTTTAATTTTACTTTTGCCATTGATTTAGTTGCTCAAAATGCTTTACTCTTCACTAATTACAAAAGACTATTACTCGAGATATTTAACCCCTTGACTAAACTCTAAAATAGTCTATTATTATATAAGTACGCTTGTTAATCAAAAATTTAGGAATTTGGGAATTTAAGATTTAAGAGTTGACACTTATTTCAAAATTCATAAATTATTAATTAAAACATTCATTGAAAATTTTAAATTGAAAATTGAAAATTAATCTATGGGGGCGTAGCTCAGCTGGTTAGAGCGTCTGCCTGTCACGCAGAAGGTCGAGGGTTCGAGTCCCTTCGTCCCCGCAAAGCATATTCGAAGAAAACATACTATGGATAGCTTTAAATTAATTAGCCGATAGAGAAAGCCAACTCCCACTTCGCTAAAGCTACGAGGGATAAATAGCTTGGCCTGGTATAAAAATTTAATTTTTAATTTTTAATTTTTAATTATTCCAAAGGGCCAGTAGCTCATCTGGTAGAGCACCTCATTTGCACTGAGGAGGTGGCGGGTTCGAGTCCTGTCTGGTCCACATACATCTTTATCTCAAGATGTGTTAAAATAGAATAGTACTCTTCAAACGGAGAGAGAAAGCCAACTGCTTGGCTTTCGGACTAGGACTCGAAGTCCAGCCCTTTGCTAAGGGATAGACAGGCCCGACTAGGGCGAGTCCTGTCTGGTCCACATACATCTTTATCTCAAGATGTGTTAAAATAGAATAGCACTCTTCAAACGGAGAGAGAAAGCCAACTCCCACTTCGCTAAAGCTACGAGGGATAAATAGCTTGGCTTTCGGACTAGGACTCGAAGTCCAGCCCTTTGCTAAGGGATGGACAGGCCCGACTAAGGCGCCCCAGTCATTCGACGGGATAAAAGTCCTGTCTGGTCCACATACATCTTTATTTGAGTTAATTAAGAATTAATAATTAAGAATTAATAATAAAATATTATAAGTTCAATAAAATTATAATTTAAAATTTTAAGTTTCCCATTTTTAATTACTAATTTTTAATTACTAATTAACAACGGGCGATTAGCTCAGGTGGTTACCCGCCCGTACCGAACGGTACATTCGGGCGGGGAGCGCGTCGCGCCAACAATTAATAAATAAGTTCTCTATATAATTTTAGATTTAGTAAAACAACGGGCGATTAGCTCAGGTGGTTAGAGCGCGTCGCTGATAACGACGAGGTCCCAGGTTCGAGTCCTGGATCGCCCACAAAGCTTGTTTTTACAAGCAACTCTCACAATTAAAATAATTTTTAATAGATGAGAGAGAAAGTGAACTGCTTCACTTTCGGACTAGGACGAGAAGACTTTTGTGCTGGCATAGCCCACAAAAGACCGGCCCGATTAGGGTGCCCCAGTCATTCGACGGGGTAAAAGTCCTGGATCGCCCACAAAATTAAAAGAGTAAATACTTGATTTTTTCCGATTAGTATGCTACCATTACTCAGTATTTAATTGATTAAAGATTTAATTTAATTTTATGAAACCAAAAATTCACCCTAAGTATTATGACAATGCTACTATCACCTGTGCCTGCGGTAATGTTTTTAAAGTTGGCTCAACTGTAGAAAAAATTGAAATTGAAATTTGTAGTGCCTGTCACCCCTTCTATACTGGAAAGAAGAAATTAGTAGATAGTGCTGGTCAAGTAGACAGATTTCAGAAAAAAATGGAGATGGCTAAAAAAATGCAAGCAGAAAAAGAAGCAAAAGAAAAAGCAAAAAAAAGCAAAGCAAAAAAATCTAGTAAAAAAAGTACAAAAAAAACAACATCTTCGAAAACAGCTACACCTTCCAAAGAAACAAAGAAACAAACTAAAAAATAGCTACCCTTAAATCCCGTTTGTGTTATACTATAACTAGACGGGATTTATTGTAAACAAAATTAAGTATCACTCTACTGCCACAATGCCAAATCTAGATTCACTAAAACAAGAACTACAAGAAATAGAAACCGAGATTGCTAATCCGGATAATTTTTCCAATGGAGCTAAGCTAAAAAAATTAGCTGGCAAAAAAACAGAATTAGACAAATTAATTTCTGTTCAAGAAGAATTACAAAATCAACAAAATCAATTTATTGAAAATGAAGCTCTAGCCAGCAGTAGCGAAGATTCAGAATTAGCCGAAATGGCCAGAGAAGAAAACGCTATCATCAAAGAAAAGATTGCTCAACTGGAAGAAGAATTAGATATTCTTTTAAAGCCAAAAGACCCCAATGATGAAAAAGATGTAATTGTAGAAATAAGAGCGGGCGCTGGTGGGGATGAATCTGGATTATTTGCGGGAGATTTATTTAGAATGTATTCTCGCTATGCCGAAACACAAAATTGGGTAATTAAAATTCTTGATTCCCATCCCAACGCTTTAAATGGTTACAAAGAAATTATTTTTGAAATAGTTGGCAATCATGTTTATGAAAAAATGAAATACGAATCAGGAGTACATCGAGTTCAACGAATTCCCGAAACAGAAAAACAAGGTCGTATCCACACTTCCACTGCCACCGTAGCCATTCTTCCCCAGGCCGAAGAAATAGACCTGGAAATTAAAAAGGAGGATTTACGAATTGATACTTTTGCTGCCTCAGGACCAGGAGGACAAAGCGTGAATACAACCATGAGTGCCGTTAGAATTACCCACCTACCCACAGGCGTCGTATCTTCCTGTCAAGATCAAAAAAGTCAAATTCAAAATAAAGAACAAGCGATGAAAGTTCTTCGTTCTAGAATTATCCAAGCCGAAGAAGAAAAAAAACAAAAAGAATCCAGTGAACAACGAAAGGGACAAATTGGTACCGGCGATCGTAGTGAAAAAATTAGAACATACAATTTCCCCCAAGACCGTGTAACCGATCACCGCATTAAACAGTCCTGGAGTAATTTAGATGGAATTCTTAATGGTGATATTGATAAAATTATTAAAGCATTACAACAAGAAGTTACTAATACCCTTTCTAAATAGACTATCCCTCAATGATATAAAAAAATCAAAATTAAAAAAACATAATGGACAGTCAACAAATTACACAATTCATTCAAGAATATGGTTATTGGATCTTATATCCCCTAACAATTATTGAAGGGCCTTTGGCGACCTTAGCCGGTGGTGGATTAGCTGCCCTAGGGCTACTCAAAATTGAACTAGTATTTCTTATTTCCATATTTGGTGATTTAACTATGGATTTAATTTTATATGCCATTGGCTATTTTGGCAATCAACGTTTACGTAATTTCATCGGACGACACCCCAAGATAGAAACTCGTCGCAAAAAATTACAAACCTTTTTTGAAAAACATGGCGGAAAAGTAATTTTTTTAGTTAAGATTACAGTTGGTTTAAGCTACATCACTTTTATCACCGCTGGAATGATAAGAATGCCTTTAAAAAAATTTCTATTTTTTTCTATACTAGGTGGAATAATCTGGAGTAGTATTCTAATCACCATTGGATATTTTTATGGGAACCTCTATAGAACCATTGGCCAACATATTGAATGGGCTAGTTTGATAGTTGTTGGGATTACCCTTGGAACATTATTATTTATTAATTTGGTAAAAAAATGGGAAATAAAAAAAGTCTTTTCATAAAATATGTCAAAAATATTATTTGGGGTGGCTGGCGAAGGATTAGGACATGCCGCCAGAGCATCTATTACAATTAAATATTTAGAAAAACAAGGTCATATTGTAAAAGTGATTACCTATCATCAAGGTTTTTGGGGCCTAAAAGATAATTTTGATGTTCAAAAAATATTTGGTTTACGCTTCGCCCATAAAAATGGCGATACTACTTATCCTGGTACCATTTTAGAAAATATCAAAAAAACACCAGAAGCCACTAAAAGCTTTCAGGAAATTAAACAATTAATAAAAACTTTTCAGCCTGATATTATCTTTACCGACCTAGAACCATTTTCATCATTAATGGCTCATCTTTATCACATCCCTTTAATATCCATCGACAATCAACATCGTATTACCCAAGGGAAAGTAAAATATGACAAAAAATGGATTATCGATTATTTAATAAATAAAACAGGCGTAGGTACAGTTGCTTTTGGAGCCAACGCTTATGTTATCACTAGTTTTTTTAATTTTAAAATAACTCACCCCAACAGTTACATTATACCTCCCATCTTACAAAACAAAATTTTAAAAGCAAAAACAAAAAAAGGGAAACATATCTTAGTATACGATACAACAACCAATACTAAAAATTTATTATCCATATTCAAACAAAGTCAAGAAAAATTTATTATCTACGGTTCCAACAAAAATAAAACCACTAAAAATTGTGTTTTCAAAAAACAAAGCAAAGGTGGCTTTTTGAAAGACTTGGTGTCAGCCAAAGCAATTATTGCCACTGCTGGTTTTACCTTAATAACCGAAGCTCTCCATCTAAATAAACCTTATCTTGCTCTTCCAGTCAAAAAACGAGTGGAACAATTAATCAATGCTTACTATTTAAAAAACCTAGGTTATGGTGACTATTCAGAAAAATTAACATTACAAGATTTAAATAACTTTATTACTAATATCCCTCTTTATAATCAAAACCTAAAAAAATATAATCGATCAAATAATTATCAATTATACAAACTATTAGATAAACTTTTAGATAAATTATCAGTTTAGTTTTAGTCTTCAAAAATAGTTAAAAATATTGTATAATAAAGATAATAAGTTTTATTTATATTCTTTCAAATTTATGCCCCCCAAAAGCAAAAAAAGAATACAATTTAATTTTTCTCAAATTATAGCCCTAGCCAATCCAGAACTAGAAGCTTTTAGTAATGCATTCAGCTATCACAATGACACTTACTTCCACAAAAGCATGGGGAGTTTTTTTGGAATAATTCAAGTTTTAGATCATTCAGAAGAATCTGAATACATCCCCAATCTATTGGCTAGCATTATTAAAAAAGAATTTTATTCTCAATCAACAAGATCAACTGAAGAAAGTTTTGAAGTGGCTCTCAAAAAAGCAAATTTAGCTTTAGCAGATTTAGCTGAGCATGATATTGTTAATTGGAATGGTAAATTACATGCCCTCATTGGAGTTTTTAAAAAAAATACCCTATACTTTACTCAAGTAGGCAATGCTTCCATCTTCCTGGGCAGAGACAAGAAATTATTAAATTTATCAGAAAACAACAACGCCACTTCATCTCATCCAATAAAAACATTTCAAGATGTAGTAGTTGGTGAAATAAAACCTCAAGATAAAATAATAATTACAGGTCCAACAATTTATAATATATTTAAATTTACTGATTTAACTAGACTATTTGGTACTTTCAATGCTAAAGAATTTGATAATCTTATAATAAAAACCATAGAAAAAGAAGCAGATAATGCAACAGTTTTAATCGCAAATATAAAAGAGAAAGTAATTGATCCAGCAATACAAACAATTCAAAAAGATGATATTGATTCTGAGGAATTAAGTATAGATAAATTAACTAAAAATAAAAATTTTCTTGGAAAAGATATTAAAAAAACACACAGAAAGAAAACACCAAATAAAAAAGCAACGAATAAAAAAATAAAAAAGACAGTTAATAAAGCTAACGATAAATCACAAAAAAATACTGAGAAAAATAGTTCTAATCTTAATCAAAATAATAAGCCACGAGTAACCAACGTGCCCTTAGAAGCACCAGCCAGCGCCAAATTTCCAAAAAAGAAATCTACTCAGTCAATAGATAGCAATGATCATTCATCATTTTCAATTGAGAAAAAAGATACATCCCAAAAAATATATAACGATAAAATTACTGCTACTTCAAAAACACCCTCTTTTCCAAAGAAAAAAGCATCCAACATTAAAAATGCCTTATTAGATAAATCAATTCCAGTAAATAAAACTAAAGCCAAAAAGATAGATGGGGTTAAACTAAAAAAACAAGATTCAATAAAAAAAGACTTATCTCCTTTTGAACAAATACCTGAAATATATATTAGCGATGAAGATGAAAATGTAGAGAAAGCAAAGAAAAAAATATCTAAGAAAAAATTAAAACAATTTTTTAATACATCAAAAAAGAATAATAGCCCTGCCCCAAAACCAATTAAAGAAGAAATAGAGAATAATGAAATTACCATAGACAAAAAAGGGGACATACTGTCTTCAAAAAAAAATTCTTTAAAAAACAAAACACTAAACAGCCAACTACAAATAAATAATATTTGGCTGTCAACGCAAAATAAAATACTGTCTGTTACAAAACAATTAAAACCAATTAGTCAAGCTCTGCTAATAAAATTAAAAAATATCACTCAATCATTCATAAAAAAAATCAGCACTTTTTTCAAAGACACCTCCTCCGTCAAAACCACTGCAGAAAAAATCAAGAAGAAAATAATAACTATTAATTTTAAAAATTTTACCTTTAAAGAGTTTATTAATTTTGCAAAAACTAATCACCTAATTATTGGAATAATCATTTTTTTAATTTTAGTTCCAATAATTGCCCTTCAAATAAATAAACATAAAAATACAAAAGAAGATACAAATCCAAAACCAGTAACCATGGTTAACCAAACACCACCTAAGCCAGTTATTAAAGATTTAACTCCAACCAAAACCATAGCCACCCTACCAGATAATATTAAATTTATTTCTGGCAATGATGATTTAGTTATGGCCTATGACCAATCAGGACATATTTATGAAATTTCCAAGGATAATAAGATTGCTAACATTAATATTCCCAAAAACATCAAACTCAACGAAACCAAATCAATAACCTACATGTCTAATTTAAATTTATTTTTCTTTACATCCAATTCTCAAGTATTATCCTACAGTCCAATTACTCATAAATTTTATAAAAATAAAATAACCCTACCAAATCAATTTGATTTAATAGCCCAAGGTACTTATCTAGATTATCTATATTTATTAGACAAAAGATCTAAACAAATATACCGTTACCCTCGTGATACCGGCGGCTTTGGAAAATCAAAAACTTGGCTTAAAACACCACTACCAAACACCAACTCTTTAATTAATATGGCCGTTGATGACACAATTCGCTTGGCCTATAAAAATGGAAAAATAGAAACTTATTTTAAAAATAAATTAGCCAAAAGCACTAATTTATCTGTTAAACAACTAGATAATATCTATACCAATACAGTCTTGTCCAATTACTATATTCTAGATAAAAAATCAGGAAAAATACTGCAAATAAATAAAGAAACTGATCAAATAACAAAAGAATATCAAAACAAAAAATTCACTAAAACAAATAATATTTTTGTTAACGAAACAGCCAAAAAAATATATCTCTTTGATGGTAAAAATATAGTTAGTATTAATCTTTAAAGAATTAAATAATTAAAAGCTTCTCATTATGTCTCTTTCTATATAAATATTATTTATCCAACGTTTTTAAAAAAAATGTGCGTTACTTTAATTAAAAAACACGCACATTTTTATTTAAAAACAAACGACTTAGTTTTCCACTAGTTTAATTAATTCATTAGCAATAAGTTCGGTAGCCTGAGGGTTATAAAATTGTTTAACACCTTGAATAATGCGATCACGAATTTCTCCGTCTTGAGTTAATTGTCGCAACCGAAGCATAATTAAACTAGTTTTAAAATTATTTTCCTCCA
The DNA here is from genome assembly GCA_015493225.1 of Patescibacteria group bacterium. Taxonomy (GTDB): domain Bacteria; phylum Patescibacteriota; class Minisyncoccia; order Moranbacterales; family DUUL01; genus S145-42. The sequence continues at coordinate 36,098 of WGDO01000024.1, read as the reverse complement.
AAACTATTGCCCCGCCCAAACGAGCTACTTCGAAAGCATTTAAACGTTGGTGATTGTTTGCGCTATGAGTTATGGGCACTAAAATAGCAGGCTTAGCATTGGCAGCAATCTCTGAAATGAAAGTAGACCCAGCTCGAGAAATTATCACATCCGCCAAAGCGAAAAAATGTTTTATTTCTTCATCCATAAAAGCAACTGGGTAATAATCACTGGCTCCAATTTTAAATCCTTTTCGTTGTGCCTCAGCAACTACTTCCTTGTAATTATTCTGACCAGTTTGATGTATAACCTGAAACTCAGACAACAATGGTTTTAACATTTTTAAAATCTGACGGTTAATAAATCTTGCTCCTTGAGATCCTCCTAGTATCAAAACAACCGGCTTGACATCCTTTTTCATTCCCAAAATTCGCCGAGCCTCCTCTGCATCACCATTTAAAACTCGTTCAGACACTGGGTTTCCCGTTACAATAATTTTACTAGCCGGCAAATGAATTTTAGCCCTTTCAAAAGAAATGGCCACCTTTTTAGCAAAGTTAGCTATAAATTGATTAGCCATACCTGGTTGTGCATCTGATTCATGAATTAAAACAGGAACACGATAAGCCCAGGCAACCAAAACTACTGGTACCGACGCATAACCACCCTTGGCAAAAACAACATCGGGCATATCAATTAACAGCCAAAACATTGTCTGCAAAAGACCAAATGGAAATTTAATTGCATCAATTAAATACTGCCAAGAAAAATAACGTCTTAGCTTACCACTAGCAATATGCCTTTGTTTAATATTATTTTTTTGCATTATACTTTCCTCCATCTTTCCCCTGGGACCATAAAATACAAAGTCTATTTTATCATCAGAATATTTTTCTCGTAAAAAATTAGACACCGCCACCAAAGGAAAAAGATGACCGCCACTACCACCACCAGTTAAAACAATTTTCATTATTTTATCTTTAATAGATTAACTCTTTTAAATCATCTAAAATAAATCGCTAAACGCCTTTATTCATCGAGCTTTTCGGGCGTTATTTTCGGACGCATGTTCGACGCCTTAAGAATAAGGAGAAGTCCGAACATCAGGTAAAAAATAATGCCCGAAAAGCTCGACAAGATGCTTAATATACGAGTTTACTTTAAATGAGTTCTTTATATACCTATTATACTATAATTTTATTAAATTAACAAAAAAATCTTAACAAAAACATTCTGTTAAGATTTTCAGTAATAAAACTCTATTTATAACTTACGCCATTTTTTAGCCACCTTAATTCGAGCCATTTCTTTTTCCAGTTGTGCAACGACCATTGCATATTGATTTTCATCTGTAATCTTTTGATTCTTCAATTCTTCAGCTTTTTTTCTAGCCTCCTCTGCTCGAGCCAAATCTAAATCCTCTGCTCGTTCAGCTGTATCAGCCAAAACAACCAGCTTATTATCAGCAAATTCAATAAAGCCTCCTGAAACAGCCATTGCACAGTCCTGTTTTTTGGAATCTTTACATTTAGCTAAAATTTCGCCAGCCTTTAAGCCAGCAATGTAAGACCGATGATTAGGTAAGATAGTAATTTCTCCCTCAACCGTTGGTATCGTTGCCTGAGTAATTTTTTTCTCCATCACTACTTTTTCTGGTGTAACTATTTTAAATTTTATTGTAGACATAGCTTTTTAATTTTAAATTGTAATTTATAAATTTTAATTTAATAAATAAATTTTAAATGCATCAATTTTAAATAACCACTTATGTTCAAACATCCTACTTAAAACATTTAAACATTTGTTATTGAAAATTTTTATCTCCTGTCTAGGGATGAGAATTAAAATTTACAAATTACAAATTAAAACTAACTAACTTCTTTTTTAACTTCTTAAGACCTTTCTCATCATCAACCAATTTCCCTTCATACAACTTCACCAACAACGGCACCACTCCGCACTGCTCACACTTCCCCCAGCAACAACCACCATCTTTTACAGACATTTCCTGACAGAGAGCAATTTCCCTCTCAAAAACTTCTTTATTAATCAGTTTCTTTTTTAACCCCGTCCGACAAGTTACTTTTTTTGTCATTATCTTAATTATTTATTGATTATTTTATTTAATTCGTTCCTCAGATTTTAACACCCTTTACACAGAAAATAATCAAAATTTAAAATTACAAATTTAAAATTGAATTAAAATTTAAAATTTAAAATTTAAAATTTGAGCTGAAGTGCTATTCTTAAGATTAAAAACACTTAACACAAAACCAAAAACTTTATTCCTTCTTACTAGACTTTTCCACTTCAGCGATGCTTCCTTTCATATAAAACTCATTCTCATTAACATCATCCATTTCTCCATCTAAAATCATTTTAAATCCCTTAACTGTATCAGACAATTTAACATAGGCACCCGGAGTTCCCGTAAACTGTTCAGCCACAAAGAATGGTTGTGATAAAAATTTCTGAATCTTTCTAGCCCGAGATACAATTAATTTATCATCCTCTGACAATTCTTCCATTCCAAGAATAGCAATAATATCTTGCAAATCTTTATAGCGTTGCAATACCTGTTGTACTCCCATGGCTACATCGTAATGCTCCTGCCCAACAATGTTTGGGTCCAAAATAGTTGAACTGGAATCCAATGGATCAACCGCTGGATAAATCCCCAACTCTGCTAAGCTACGCGCCAACACAACTGTAGAATCTAAATGCCCAAAAGTTGTTGCTGGAGCTGGGTCAGTTAAATCATCAGCTGGCACATAAACGGCTTGCACTGAAGTAACCGAACCTTTTTTAGTAGAAGTAATTCGTTCTTGTAATTGTCCCATTTCCTCTGCTAGGGTTGGTTGATAACCCACCGCTGATGGAATTCGTCCCAACAAAGCAGACACTTCTGAACCAGCCTGTGTAAATCTAAAAATATTATCAACAAATAACAAAGTATCTTTTCCTTCATTGTCCCTAAAGTGCTCAGCCATAGTTAATGCAGATAGTGCTACTCGTTGACGCGCTCCCGGTGGTTCATTCATTTGTCCAAATACTAGAGCGGTTTTATCTAGCACTCCAGATTCTTTCATTTCGTGATAAAGGTCATTTCCTTCACGAGTTCGCTCCCCCACACCAGCAAAAACCGAATACCCACCATGCTCGGAAGCAATATTTCTAATTAACTCTTGAATGATAACAGTCTTACCAACTCCTGCTCCACCAAATAAACCAATTTTTCCACCTTTAATAAAAGGACAAATTAAATCAACAACTTTTATTCCTGTTTCCAAAATTTCTGCCTCTGTGGATTGTTCAGAGAAAGCAGGTGCTTTTCTGTGGATTGGACTAATCTTTGTTGTTTTTACTTCTCCTCTATTGTCAATTTCTTCCCCTAAAAGATTAAACATTCTTCCCAGAACACCTTCTCCCACTGGCACAGAAATTGGGGCACCAGTATCAACAACCCTAGACCCTCTTTTTAATCCATCAGTGGAGGCCATAGCCACCGCTCGGACTTTTCCATTTCCTAGGTGTTGATGTACTTCTGCTACCAATTTCTTAGACTTTCCTTTTCCATCAGTCATTTCAATTTCCAGAGAATTGTAAATTGTTGGTAATTCATTATTAAATTTTACATCAATAACTGGACCAATGATACTGATAACTTTCCCCGTATTTTGTTCGCTCATAATATTTTGATTAACTATTTTAAAATAATAAATTGTTCACCCCCTGTGTAAAGGGGGTCAAAGTTTCGAACTTGTAAGAAACTTTGGGGGGTTTTCCAGTTTTTAACAGTTTCTTAAAAACCCCCCAAAATCTTCATCCCTCAGATTTTGACCCCCTTTACGCAGGGGGTTAAATTCCAAATTCCTAAATTCTTAATCACTCTAATGCTGCTCGTCCAGCTGAAATTTCTGAAATCTCCTGAGTAATTTTCATCTGTCTAATTTGATTATGCATCAATGTTAAATCATCGGCAATTTCTTTAGCTGAATCCGTGGCATTCCTCATGGCCATCATTCGAGACGATTCTTTGGAAGCATTTGATTCCAAGATAGCATGGTAAATTTGCATTTCTATTAATCGCGGAAAAATATGTTTTAATACTTTTCTAGGACTTGGTTCAATTTTATATTCCTTAATTGGTTTTTCTAAATCATACTCTTCAGCTAAATTATCAATATCTGCAATCTGTTTTTCCAAGTCAATTTTAGAAACCGGTAATAATTGCCTAATTTTTGATTCCTGGGACATTGCTGAAATAAAATCTGTGTATACTATTACAACCTTATCATATTTCTTTTCTAAATATTCATCTATAATAATTTTAGAAACAGGACGCACACTTTCAATACCAGGTAAATAAGTTAATTCTGGAAAGGTAGCTATAATTTTTTTACCCAACCGTTGAACCAATTTTTCTCCTTTACGACCAATAGTAATAAAATCAATCTCAACTTTTTCCAAATCAATTTTTGGATTTATTTTTTTCTTGCCAACTCTATTAACAATTAAACTACCAGGATTATTAACCTGTGCCATAATTTTTTTAATTGTCTGAGAATTAAAAGATCCACATAAACCACGATTAGAAGTTATCACCACCATTAAAACTTTTTTCACTGGTCGTATTTCCAATAAACCATAGTCATATCGCTCAAATGCTCGAGATAAATTTCCTAAAATACTCCAAGCACTATGCGCATATTCTCTAATAGCCAAAACACTATCAATGGCCTTTTTCATTTTTGCAGCCGAAACCATCTCCATCGCTCGAGTTATTTTTGCCGTATTATTTATTGATTTTATTCGTCGCCGAATATCCTTTAGATTTGCCATAATTTGAATTTATTCCGTTTAGCCACCCCCTGTGTAAAGGGGGTCAAATTTTCTCATTATTTTTATTTGTCAACATAGTTGATAAATAAAAATAATGAGAAAATTTGGGGGGTTTTTAAGTTTAGGATTTTAATTTCACTACTGAATCCCAAATCCCCTGAATTACTTCTTCTAAATTTTTATAAACGTCTATATTATTGACTCTGTAAACTATTATTCCTAAATTTTCCAAATATTGATCTCTTTGCATATCTTTAACTAGGTCATCTTCTGTTAAATAATGTAAATCTCCATCTACCTCAATTACTAATTTTAACTTATGACAATAGAAATCTACAAGATACTTTCCAATCGGTTTTTGCCTAGTAAATAGATATCCTTTAATTTGTCTTTTCCTTATCTTATTCCAAAGTATCTTTTCAGCATCTGTTTGATTAGCTCGTAATTTTTGGGAGAATTGTTTATTGGCAGGGTTATATTTTAACATTGATTTTTTCTTAAAAACCCCCCAAAATCTTCGTCCCTCAGATTTTGATCCCCTTTACACAGGGGGTGGACAAATTAAAATTTATGCCTCCTACAGTTTAAACTCTGAAATTGCCTTCTTCAACTCCCCTTCTAATTTCTCGCTAATCTCTCCCTTTTCTTTGATTTCATCCAAAATTTCCCGATGGGAAACATTCATAAATTTACTGAACTCTTCTTCCCACTTAGTAATTTCATCCACGGAAACCTCATCAACAAAACCCCTGGTCAAAGCATAGAGAATAGCCACCTGATTTTCAACACTAATTGGTTCATACTGTCCTTGCTTTAAAATTTCTACCGTTCTTTTTCCTCTTTCAATTTTTTGTTTAGTAGCATCATCAAGATCAGAACCAAATTGAGCAAAAGCCTCCAACTCCCTAAACTGTGCCAAATCTAATCTTAGAGTTCCAGCCACTTTTTTCATGGCCTTAATTTGGGCCGCCGAACCCACTCGAGAAACTGACAAACCAACATTTAACGCTGGACGAATACCTTTATAGAACAAATCTGTTTCCAAATAAATTTGCCCATCAGTAATAGAAATAACATTAGTTGGAATATAAGCAGATACATCACTGGCCTGAGTTTCAATAATTGGCAATGCAGTTATGGAACCTCCTCCGGCCTCTTTATTTCTACGACAACTTCTCTCCAAAAGTCTAGAATGTAAATAAAAAATATCTCCAGGGTAAGCTTCTCGACCTGGTGGACGACGCAGAATCAAAGAGATTTGTCTATAGGCCCAAGCATGCTTACTTAAATCATCATGCACAATTAAAACATCCTTTCCTTGATCCATAAAATACTCCGCAATAGCAGTTCCAGCATAAGGAGCAATAAAAGAAAAAGCAGCTGACTCCGAAGCCCCAGCAGTAACAATAATAGTATGTTCCATTGCTCCTCTTTTTTCTAACTCCGCTACAATTCTAGCAATTTTTGATTCCTTTTGTCCAATGGCTACATAAACACAAATCATATCCTGGTCAGCCTGATTAATAATTGTATCAATAGCAATAGCCGTTTTACCAGTTTGTCGATCACCAATGATAAGTTCTCTCTGCCCTCGTCCCACAGGAATTAAAGCGTCAATGGCTTTAATACCAGTTTGTAATGGTTGGTCAACTGACTTTCGGTCAATTACACCAGCCGCTTCTCTTTCAATCGGATAATTTGTTTTAGTTTCCACTTCACCTTTACCATCAATAGCCTGCCCCAATGGATTCAACACCCTTCCAATCATCTTCTCTCCAACTGGAATTGATAAAATTTTTCCAGTAGCTGTTACTTGATCACCTTCCTTAATCCCCTTATAATCTCCCAGAATCATAACACCGACCTGGTCTTCTTCCAAGTTTAAAGCTACTCCTACCGTTCCATCTGGAAATGTTACCATTTCTGATGCCATTAAGTCGGGCAGTCCTGTTAATTTAACAACTCCGTCTCCTACCTCAAGAACTTCTCCAACTTTTTGTACTTCGGCTTCCTCAGAAATACCCTTGATTTGTTTTTTTAGTTCTTCAATAATGTAATCTTTATTCATAATTATGAAAATTTTAAATTTTAAATTTTAAATTTTAATTCAATGTTTAATATCTAATACTTAATTGGATTAAACTTTAAAATCCACAATCTACCCATCTACCATCTACCATCTACCATCTACAATCTACAATCTAGTTTTATACATCATAAATCATAAATCTTAAATCCTACCTAATCGCCTGCTTCAATTTCTGCAATCGTCCCAAAACACTGTTATCTATAATATCTTCTCCAACTATTATTTTTATTCCCCCTCTAAGACTTTTATCAACATTCACTTTCGTTTCAATTTTTTTGGCATTATATTTTTTCATCAAAACATTTTTTATATTATCCACAATCTCTTTACTTAATTCTCTCCCTGTAAAAATCTTAGCCTCAATAATACTATTCTCCTTATTATAAATTTCTTTAAACTTCTCAATAATATCTTCTCTCTTATTTAATAAACCTTGCTGTCTAAGGTTTGTTACATATTTTTTAATCACAACAAACACCTCATTTTCAGGTTTATTCTTAGTCAACTCATATAACGCCTGAGCGTATTGTTTACTGTCTACCTTCATATCCAATATATTATAATTTGCTAGTTACTTTCTGAATCAACTCCCTATCCTTCTCCCCATCAACCTTCTCGTCCAATACCTTCTCCGTTGCCATCACAACCAACCCAGCCACATCTTTTTTCAACTCAGCCAACATTTGTTCTTTCTTCTCAGCAATTTTTTGCTCTGCTTTTTTCATCAATTCAGAGATTTCTTCTTCCGTCTCAGTCACCGCCTTAGCCCTATTTTCTTCAATTTTATTTTCTGCCTCCAATAAAATTTCCGTAGCTTTCTTATTAGCCTTATCTAAAACTTTCTCCTCTTTTTCAGTAATTTTCTCCAACTTCTTTCCAGCCTTTTCCGCATCTTTTAACCCTTTGTCAATTTTATTTTTTCGTTCATCCAATACTTTTAGAATTGGTTGATAAGCAAACTTTTTCAACACAAAAAACAAAATGGCAAAATTTATTAACTGAGCTATAAATAATTTTGTATTAATACCTAAATTTCCTAATAATTCCATATTTTTAAAAATTATCAATTAAAATCATGATTGAAACCGCAAATATTTATACAAACCTACATTTGTAAATTTGTAGATTTGTATTTGATTTGTAGTTTCGTAGGGCTAAACAAACTTGATAATCAATGCGACTACCAACGCATAAATAGCGATAGCCTCAGTAAAGGCAATGGCTAAAATCATAACTGTTTGAATTTTTGGAGCAGCTTCTGGATTTCGTCCAATAGCTTCTAAAGCTTTAGACGCTAAAATACCAATTCCTAAACCTGGTCCAATAGCTCCTACACCCATAGCAATAGCAGCTGCCATCGCCTTTACTGCTTCAACGCTTTGTCCAGCGCCTTCGGCAACCATCTTTGCATCATCTGGTGATACTGACATAATTTTTCTTTAATTAATTAATTTTTAGTTATTCACCCCCTGTGTAAAGGGGGTCAGAGTTTCGAACTTGTGAGAAACTTTGGGGGGTTTTCCAGTTTTTAACAGTTTCTTAAAAACCCCCCAAAATCTTCGTCCCTCAGATTTTGACCCCCTTTACACAGGGGGTAGACATTCTAGTGTGCTTCCGTCGCCATCTTCATAAAAACCAATGTTAACATTGCAAACACCAAAGCCTGAATAAAACCAACAAAAATTTCCAAAAATAAAAATGGCAAAGGAATAAACAAGGGTACCAACATCAACATCACTGTCAGCAAAACTTCTCCAGCAAATATATTCCCAAACAAACGAAAGGAGAATGATATTATTTTAGCAAATTCTGAGATAATTTCAAGTATCCCTACAAACGTTCCTACGAAATATGGTTTTTTAAAAGGACTAACTAAAAATTTTCCAGCATATTTTTTAAATCCTAAAGCAGTAATTCCCATGAATTGAGAAGCCACCACCGCAACCAAAGCAATCACCAAAGTCACATTTAAATCAGCGGCCGCACTCCTAATAAAGGGCAATAATACTTTTTCTCCATGATGTATTTCTTCAACACCAACCGTACCCAATCCTGGTACCACCTCTACCCAATTAATTAAAATAACAAAAATAAAAATCGTGGCTACTAAAGGAAAAAATCTCCTAGTTTGCTCACGATTTCCGGTAACCCCATCAACTAAATCCAATAATCCCTCAAATACCATTTCTATTATATTTTGAAATCCACTTGGTTTACCATTTTTTATTCCACGCTTTAATAACAAAGCACCAATGATAATTACCGCACTAATTACCAAGGTCACCAAAAAGGAATTAGTAATGGGAAAATTACCAATCTGCGCAACTACTTCTGGAGTAAATGAGGGCTTTATCAGGGCTTGTTCCATGGTGATAGATTAAGTTTTTGCTATAACTTTATAAATTAACATCAACTGCAGAACCTATTTCAACGCCCTGCAATTTTAAATTTAAAATTTTAAATTTAAAATGAATGATTAAATTATTTAATAGACCTCTCCGTGTTACACACCCAAATCACGTCTTAGTTTTAAAAAATTAATCATTTCAAATTCATTTCAAATTTCAAATTTCAAATTACTGATACACCTGTTACTTATTACTACGCCTCTTACTATCTTTTAACAAGTCTTCACTCACCGATAAATCCGCCATCGCTCTCAGCACTTTCCCATAAACCATCACCGAACTTATTACAAAAGCCAATCCAATACCTCCCAACAAAAACCAAGGCGAAGATTGAAACTTTTTATCCAATATTGCACCACCAATGGCCAACAAAACTATCGGCAAGGCAATCATCCAACCCAAATCCCAGGCCAAAGAAATAACAGATATATCTCCCGCCCCACCGGTTGACTGAATAATCTTTTTCTTTTTTTTCACTGTCAATTTATTCATATCCAAAAGATGTTATTTTTAAAATAACTCTATTATTATACCGCGAATTTTAAGATTGTCAAATTTTAAAACCCCCAAAATCTTCATCCCTCAGATTTTGACTCCCTTTACACAGGAGGTACAAACAATTATTCACTTATTTTTTTCACTTCCACCTCTTCTATTTGAAACTCCTCTTTGCCCTCAGTAATTTTAGTAACATCTTTATTAATTTTTTTAAATTCCTGAGTGCTTCTCTTATAATGGTTAACAACAGTATTTAATTGATTTCCCAACTTACTATGAAAATCCTCATAAACCTGCAAGTGTTTACTCAATTTTTCCACATTCTTTTGAATTAATTTTGCCTTCCCATTGATTTCTAAAGCCCTTAAACCCTGAAGCACCGTTTGCAAATAAGCTAAAAATGATGTAGGTGAAACAATAACCACATGCTTATCTTTAAAAGCATACTCGATCAAGTCCCGTGAAGACACCGAAGTTGCCCCGACTTTATTCACTAATAAATCATAATAAATTGATTCCGAAGGAATAAACATAAAAGCAAAATCAACTGTATTTTCACCAGGCCGAACATACTTTGCCGTTTCGTCAATTCGCCTCTTTAGATCCTCTTTAAAACTTTTAGCAATTTTTTCTCGCTCTTCCGGGTCATTACAATTTAAAAGTCTTTCGTAATTTTCCAAACTAAATTTTGAGTCAATGGGAATAATTTTTTTATCCACAAAGACAACTGCATCAACTATCTCACCATTCTTAAAACCATACTGCATCTCATAGGAATTTGGCGGTAAAACATTTTTCAATGTTTCCTCTAAATAATATTCTCCCAAAACACCTCTTTGCTTTGGATTTTTCAAAATATCCTGCAAATTTTTCAACTGTTCTGAAAAACCAACTACTTGTTTGTTAGTTTCGTCTAGTTGAGTAAGTTTATGCACAACCTGTTTAGTTGATTCCTGGGAATACTTATTCATTTCATTAAACTGATCAGTAACCTTAGCTAAAATTTCTCGACTTTCTCTGGTAACATTTTCCAAAGTTTGCCGACTTTCCTTGGACGCGTTGGTCATAAATTTTGTACTTTCCTGGGCCTGCTCCTGAGTTAGTTTATTTGCCTGAGATAATTTACTATCCAAAGTGGCTGAAAGTTGCCCTAATTGTTGTTGAAGCATCATTATTGACTGTTCATCCTTCGGCTTATTTAGCTCCTGTTTTAAGTCACCTATTTTTTTACTGATAAAAAACACAATGGCTACGGCTACTAAAATTAATAAAACTATAAAAATTATTATACTGAAATCCATATTTTAAGAAGTTAGAAAATTAAGAATTTAGGAAGTTATGAATAGACCTCTTACAAAACCATTCGCTTAATAAAAAAGCTTAGATTTTCTGTTAATTTTTCTGCATAAATTTTTTTCTTATGCCTCAGCATAGGACAAAAATTTTAAAGGAAAATTAGCAGAAAAAATTGGTTTTTTATAGTGAAGGGTTTTGCAAGAGATCTAATATAGGAATTTAAAAATTTAGAAATTTGAAAATTTTTAAACTCCAATTTGAAAATATAAAAAATAAACCACCCTACTTAGGCAGTTTACCATAAAAATGTATTTGTTTCAATTTTTTTATTAAACCTACTTAATTTGCCTTCACCATTTCAAATTGTTCCTCTAGAATACTAACCCTTTTGTCTAAATCAATCACTTTTTCATCATCAGCCTTAGCTTCCTTTAAAATATTTATTTCTTTTCTAAGGTCTACTAATTCATCCTCTATGCTTGATAAAAATTCAAATACGGAATCAAATTTTTCATTAACTTCATCACGAAACTCTTGGATTTCTTCTTTAAGTTCTGTGCGGACGCCTTGGATTTCTTCTTTAAGCTCTGTGCGTAATTTATCTTGCCCCTCCCTTAATCCCTTTTGTTCTTCCGCAATCACAGCAATACCGTCGCTCATTTGCTCCAGCATCATCATTACCTCATTCCCCCTAAAAACACTCTCTTCCTTATCTTTATTAACTTTTGTCATTTTTTTGAAATAATCCCGTTACACTTATAATATATCACGAATAATTTATTTTTGCAATAATTTCACAATTAGAAAAGAAGATGGTATTTGAATAAAATATGACAAAACAATAACTAAAATAATCGGCGATAATGACTCATCTTGAAACACCAACGAAATCGCCAAGCCTAGAGCTAAGGTGATATAACGAAGATAACTTCCCCACAACAGAGCTTTACCCTGAGAATTATTATAAAATTTCTTATACAAGAAATAAGCAACCGTAAAAGTAATTCCATAAAATAACAATAGAGCGATAAATATTTTCAAAAGTAAATCTGCCTGCTCAAAAATAGTAGCGTTATTCTTCAAACTCATTAAAACAAACAAAACCACTAATAACCCAAAATTACTAAAAGCTCCAAAAACCTTCTTTTTCTTATCAAAAAATTTTTGTCCCTTATATTTAATCAATATCTTCTGCGTAACAAAAGCCAAAGTTAATGGAAAGAAAATAATAAAAATGATAGGAATAGCAATCTTCATCGGTGTAATACCTTCTCCACCCAAGGCACAGGAAGCTTTTCCTTTGGTAATCTTTTCCACTACACATTCTTCTTGACTATTTTTTTCCGACAAATACCCAATTTTATTATTCAATTGTTTATTTTTAGACAATTGATTTATCTGAGCAGCATTTTTTATAGAAACAGTTTGTTTAGCCTGACCCAAGTCTAACTTCTTTGTCGCCAAAGAAATGCCAAAAGGCACTAAAACAACCGCCAATAATAAATTTAACAGAACAATTCCCACCGTAGTCATCATATCTGCCTTAGATTTTAAAGCCCAGGTGGTAACCATTCCTCCTCCCGGCAACAAAGCCAAAATTATAAAACCAAGTCGCATTGCCGGATTATCAATTAAAAATATTCCACTAATCCAATAGGCCACCAAAGGTGCTAAAATAAAATTAAGCACCACAGAAATTAACATTATTTTCCAGTGCTTTTTAACTTCTCCGATTTTACCAAAATCCAACGGTACCAAAGAAGGATAAATCATCACCAAAGCCGCCAACAAACAAATTAAAGACGTAAACCCAAATCCACCAAAAATTTGCACATTAGCCAATCCCGCTACCATCGCCAAAACAATAAAAAGCATTAAATTGTTTTGAATTATTTTTAACATATTTTTAAATTATTAATTATTACACAACTTTTTCACCTTTTTCCATTCTTTGTCGGTTATATCTTGAATATCCGCAAAGATTTTTTCTTTGTCTTTTCGCTTAAAAAGATGCTTAAATCGTCCCTGAGTTTTATAAAATTCTTCCACTGAAATTTTTTCCTTCGGCTCATAACTTAATTTATATTCTCCATTTTCATACTCATACAACGGCCAAAAATTTGTTTCTGTCCCCAATTTAGCAATATTGATAGTTTGTGATTCTGGATATTTCCACAAAGGAACACATGGGGAAAAAACCAAAATAAAAGATGGGCCTTTTGCTTCCAAAGCCTTTTTAACCTTTCTTTCAAAGTCGGCCAAGAACCCAACATTGGCCGTAGCCGCATAAGCCGGACGATGAGCAGTAACAATTTGCATCAAATCTTTACGCCGAATTGATTTTCCAATTGATTCTTTTCCGGCTGGAGTAGTTTCAGTGCTAGATCCAATTGGTGTTGCTCCACTCCGTTGATGTCCCGTATTCATATAGCCTTCATTATCATAAGTCACAAACAAAAAATCATGCCCTCTTTCCAACGCTCCAGATAAGGCCTGCAAACCAATATCATAGCTTCCTCCATCTCCAGCAAAAGCAATGAATTTAGGTTTCTTTTGGTCCTTAACTTTACCTCGTTCCTCCAATGCTCTCCAGGCCGTTTCAACCCCGGAAATAGTCGCTCCGGCATTTCCAAAGACACTATGAATGTATGGCACTTTCCAGGAAGTGTTAGGATAAATTGTTGAAGTAACCTCCATACAACCAGTAGCACCGGTAACCACCGCCGGGCCATCCACCAATCCCAAAACAGTACGAGCCACCAAACCAATAGGACACCCAGCGCAGGTCGTCATCGCCGAAACTTTTTCTTGTGTATTTTGTATTGACATAAATTTTAAATTATAAATTATAAACGACTAATAAAATTTTTCTTTACCTACTAATTATCCTTTACCAACACATTCAAAATCAACCCATTGAAAACAGAAAAAATTATCACCAAAACAGTTATCACCATTGTGTATTGCCAACCAAAATAATAAATCATTGCTGGAATAAGTGCTAATTTCACATTACGATTATATAAAAAAGTGGCCATATATTTTATCTCTAAACCATGCTCTCTCATATTTTTTAACATTGGATACAAAGCATAAGGAGGCCCGGCTACCAAAACTCCAAAAAGCAAAGCATAAATCCATCCTCTTAAACCCGCCTCCTTACCAAAATGTTTTTTCACCAATTCTGGCGTTAAAAATAAATTACTCAACACCATTATTACAAAAATTAAAACAAAAATTGGCAAAATCTTCAATAAAGTTATCCCTGTTTCTTGTAAACTTTTCATCGCCAAAGAACCATCAACCAGAAAAACAACAATATAAATAATAAGCACAACACTCCAAAAAATATAAATTCCCCTCCCCTTCTTCGCAATAGTTTTAGCATTTTTATTTTCAGTCATATTATTGGATCATATTAAGAATTAAAACTGTTAAAATGGAAATAACAATTGCAAATATAAAATTAAAAATATTCCGCCAAACAGCAAATTTTGTACCTAGCATTTTCGCCTCCAATGGCAACATCATAATACCAACGGTTGTCCAAGTCATAACAAAAGCAGTTACCGCTAATAGACTTACTCCGTTGTGTAAAAATTCTCCTCCAACCACATAGCTTGTTAAGGCCATACCAAACGATAAACTTCCAGCAATAGCTCCGATAAAAGTATCCTTTAAATAATTCCCAGTAAATAATTTATCATAGTATCGCTGGGCTAAATTATTTAACAATGTCGCCAGCAACAATACCCCAACCAATATTGGTATCATCTTCCGCAAATTTCCCCCCGCCTTAATTGTACTTTGTTTTAAATTCATAATTCACTTATAATTAACTACTTAATTGCTTGAATTTCAAACCAAGATATTATTTCCCCTTCCTCCTCGCCTTTTTTCTTC
This sequence comes from Patescibacteria group bacterium, assembly GCA_015493225.1. GTDB lineage: Bacteria > Patescibacteriota > Minisyncoccia > Moranbacterales > DUUL01 > S145-42. The sequence continues at coordinate 21,083 of WGDO01000024.1, read as the reverse complement.
TCTACTACAATATCTTGAAACCCAACATCTTCAAAATATTTCTTTATTTTATCAATATCATTATCATTTATAGAATACCTATCATACCCAAATTCAAATTTTTCTCTATCTTCTTTTTCCTCCTCATTAAGAGCTTCTTCCATTAACTCTTCCCTCTCTATTTCTTTAAGAGCTTTCAAGTCATGAAAAGTACATATAATTGTTCCATCATTTTTTAACACTCGATAACTTTCTTCTAAAGCCTTCTTTGGTAAATAGTTAAGAGTAAAATTAGAAATAATTATATCAACTTTTTCTGAAAGAACAGCAAGATCTAATGCATTTGTCTGTATTGTACTAACTTCTTTTAATGAATTATCTGCGGACATTTCAATTATATCCGAAGCAATTACATGCGGCCTTGATATCGCATTTTTTTCTAATTCTACAAATAACTCTTGTTCCAATCTTTGATCATTTGCGCCAATATCCAAAACTATTACCTGTTTAGCTTGCGTTCGATCACGTAACTCTTCTGTCAATTTATTCACTATACTCTTACGCGTAATGGCATAAGTTGGTTCTTTATTTTCATCGTATGCCTCTTGAAAAGTTTCTTTCAACCCTTTTAAATATTCCAATCTTTCTCTCTCTGAAATTAATGTCTGCATGTATATTCTTTCTGGTAATAAAGTATGTTCTGATTCTTCTCCGACATAATAATAGATAAAATTATCACTCAAATTAAGCAAAGCGGTTTGAACATCGGGATTTTGTCTAATCTTTGCTTTAATAAATTCTTTTAGTAAATCCCTATGCTCATCACTATTATACACAATCTCTCTATCATTCCAATAAACAAATCTTTTTTCTCCAGCCTTAATACTGTTTGTAATCTCACGACCTGCCGCCAAGGCTTCTCTACCAGACATTTTGAACACTCTTTCTCTCCGCTCTTTATCTTCAAATTTAATTCCCTGCAATGCCGCTTCAACACATTGAAAATTATATCCTCCGTAATTAAATGGCGTTCTAGTTAAATTACTAAGTATCCTAGCATCTGGATTTTCAGACCTTGAATGGATATTAACCATTTCTTTCCCTCTATGCATGTCACCTTCTTGAAAACGCTCTGACATAGTATTAATTTATATAAATAACTTTATTTTTAAAAACCCGATTATTAAACATGCCTTCAAAATCTTAAATTTTTCAATCAAAATTCCTAAGTTCCTAACCTCCCAAATTCCTAACCTCTTAACTTCCAATTAATTCCTCAATTTCTTTTACAAAAACCTCCTTCCCACCCAACCCATAAACCATGCTTCTCACTTTTTCACTGGAACCAATAGATTCCACCACATCATTTTCCAAAACTTGTTTGGCACCAATAGATAAATTTTTATCCATCACAATAATTTCCTGAGCATTTTGCAAAGATTTTTTAACTTGTTCATAGGGAAATGGTCTAAATAATTTTATCTTGAGTAAGCCCACCTTTTCACCCTGCTCCCTTAAATTATCCACCGCTTCCTTAATTGTTCCAGCCGTTGAACCCATTGCTACTATTACTCTTTCTGCATCTTCAATTTTATATTCCTCCACAAAATCATACTGTCGCCCAGAAATTTCCGCAAACTCCTTTGTCACTTCTCTAAAAATATTCGGCACTAATCCCATAGCATTTCCAAGCTCCTCTCTAATTTCCATATAACTATTTTGTAAAGTCAATGCTCCATAGGTCACCGGATTTTCAAAATCAAATAAATATTTCTCCGGAATATATTCTCCCACAAATTTTTTCACAACTTCATCATCCAGTAATTTCACATTCTCTACACTATGGGTGATAAAGAATCCATCTAAATTCGGTGCTACTGGTAGCTTAGCTTTTTCGGCGACTCTTAAAGCAATAAAAGTATCATCATAAGCCTCCTGGACAGTTTCTGAAAAAATTTGCACCCAACCAAAATCTCTCATCGCCATAGCGTCGGAATGGTCATTGTGAATATTTATCGTTCCGGAAATTGCCCGATTAGCCACTGTCATCACAATCGGCAAACGCATCGCTGCTGCCACCGGAATAACCTCCATCATATACATAATTCCTTGGGAACTGGAAGCGGTCATCACCCGTGCTCCGGAAGCCGAAGCACCAATGCAAGCACTCATGGCACTATGCTCTGATTCTACCTCAATCATTTTCGTATCAGCTTCTCCATCGGCCACGTGCTTACTGAAAGAGGCAATAATTGGTGTCTGAGGAGTGATGGGATAAACCGCCATCACATCCGGATTTATTTGTCGCAACGCTTCACCAATCGCATAACCACCGGTAAGCGCTAAATCTTGTTTTTTTGTTTTATTTAGTTGATTCATTGTAGTTTTATATTTTAAATTTAATTCTATTTACTTTTACCGCTTCAATTTCCAAGAAACAAACACTAAGAAACAAATAAATCCCAATGATCAATAACAAAATTTTCAAACATAATTTACTGTTCCAATATTTAACTATTTCAACCCAACACTTACCTATTGTTTGTTTCTTGTAATTTGTATCTTGTAATTTGTTTATTTCTTGTATCTTGTAACTTATTTCTTGTTATTTATTTAATATCTTTCATCTCAATAGCTCCATAAGGACAAACTTCCGCGCAAACACCACACCCCTTGCAAAAATCATATTTTACTCCTGCTCGTTTTTTACCATTTATTTCTCCCATAAACATCGTCGCTTCTGGACAATGTTTTACACAAGTCTCGCAACCAACACATTTATCAGAAACCACCGGAATTTTTGTTTTCCAGTCCCCAGTCTTAGGATAACTCTCTTTTTTATTTTGAATTATTTGTTTCATCGTTTCACTCTAATTTTAACTCAACAATAAAATTTTAAATAAATCATTTAAAATTAAAACATTTAAAATTGAATTAAAATTTAAAATTTAAAATTTAAAATTAAGCGCCAGCGCTTTTAATTGCTTCCACATTCTTCTCCGTCATTTCTTCACCAATTTTTTTAATATATTTATCTTCAAAAACACTAACTACATTTTCCACTGTAATAACTGGATTTATAGCAGCAAATTTTCCCAGAATAACCGTATTTGGTCTATTTTGCCCAATGATTTTTTTGGCTATTCCACTAGCATCAACCAGTATAATTTCACCCTTAAAATTGTTCTTAAACTTATCATTTTTATCTAAAACTTCTTTTATTTTCTCCGCTGACTTTGTAGTATTAACAATAAGAAGTTTAGCCTGATCAATATTTATATTTACTTTGTCTGTATTCAATAGGCTTTCATCTAGAATTAAGACTGCATCTGGAGAAACAATCGGCTCATGGGAACGGATAAACTTATCAGCCAGTCTCACAAAAGTTCTCAGGGGCGCCCCACTACGCTCCGGACCAAATTCCGGAAAGGCCTGTACAAACTTCCCTGCTTTCAAACCGGCCTGAGCCAGCAATTCCGCTGTCGTCTTTGCCCCCTGTCCCCCTCGACCGTGAACTATAATTTCATATTTTTCTTTTAACATAACTTTTGATATAAAAGACTTAACACTAAAAAACTCATTAAAAATCTTTAAATTCTAATTTCTAAATCCTAAACAAAACAAAATCACCAATACTTGCAACTCAAAACCAACAATCATCAATCTGATAAGTAAACTGGTAAGTATTTATTAGAAAAAATTTATTACCCAACAAGCACATTTTGCAAAAACATCATTATCGCATATAATAATACCCCACCTAACAAAGTAACTCCCACCCAACCAAATACTTTTAGAGAAATTTTAAAATATTTATATTCTTTACTGATTATTCCAATAAGTAAAGTAATAATAGTGGCCGGAACAACTATCAAAAACCCTAAAGTACCTACAACAAAAGCTATTGATGATAAACCTTTAATGATTGCTATAATTATCATTTTTTTATTTTTAAATATTACACCACTATTATACCTTATTATTAAACAAAAAACAACTCCCCTGAGTTGTTTTTTGAAAAAAGAATATTTTTCTACTTAGTTTCTTCTGTCTTTTTTGTCTCCTCGGTATTTTTATCAACACCCTCTGCTTTATCAATTTCCGCCTGAATCATTTCCTTTAATTTATCAGCTGGAATAACCCCTGGAACAAACTGGTCATTAATAAATACACTTGGTGTGCCAGTAATACCAAAAGCCTCTGCTTCTTTCTTGCTTTTTTCAATAGAGTCCTTATGCTCACCATTTTCTAAACAACCATCAAATTTTTCCATATCCAAACCAAGTCGCTTAGCCTGTTGCTTAAAAAATCCCTTAGCTTTATCATCCTTCAAATTACCCCATTGTTTTTGAGTATTGTAAAGTCGTTGAGACATTTCCCAAAATTTACCTTGATCCTTAGCACATTCTCCAGCAATGGCCGCATTCATAGATTGAGAGTGAAATTCTAAAGGTAAATCTTTATAAACTAACACGACCTTATCACCAAAACTTTTACTGGTAGTAACAATTTCATCAAAAAACTTAGCACAAAATGGGCACTGATGATCAGAGAATAAAAATATTTTTACCTTAGCATCTTTATTTCCAATGGTAGCATTATTATCATCAATGGTTGGAGTTTCGATATATTCTCCGATAGGTAGTCCCAGTGCTGATAAATTCAAGGTATAACCTTTGTCATTAATCTTATCAAAAAGAGCTTTCGCCTCACCATTATAGAAATCTGTCTTCTCTAAATCTTTAGAAAAAACCAAAGCGGGCACTGATTTAATATTATATTCAGCAATCATTTTTTTACCAGCTTCACTATCTTTATCAATTTCATTCACCACTAAGGTTGGCATAACTTTTTTAAATAAATCCATAACTTCCTTAGACGGTTTGCAAGTTGGGCAATTTTTCAAATCTTCATCCGAAACAGTTAAAACATCCAGTTTGACGATTGGTTCTTTATAAGCTACCCAAGTTTTATCATCTAAGGTAAATATATTAGTTTCTTTTAATGCCTTAGGAGAATACCCTTTTTTCGAAACAAATTGAGCCACATCCACAAACAAACTACCCAATAAAGCTCCTAGCAACAAAATAATAATCGCTAAATAATTCTGTTGTTTACTTTTTTGAATATCCTCTTGAATAACATCATCAATACTTTTTCCTTCCTCAAATATTTCCTCTACTTTTTCTTCTTCTATAATTTCCACAATTTTATCCTCCTTATCCTCTTCTTCTTTTTGTTTATTATTGTCTTCTTGCATATTTTTTATCTTAAATATTAGCTCCCTCTTTTTGAAATCTCAATCACTTTCCTATTGATTATTTTTTTTCAGAACTTTGTACTGCCTGCTCATTGTCTACGTCAACACTATCCACATTATTCTGAGCAACATTACTTTGCCACTGAGATAATTTGTAGTCATCATAGCCCATGGTAATTCTTGGCGCCACCTGAACTTTAATCAAGTAACCCAAAACAAAACCGATAGCTAAAATCAAAAAATTCTTTAGCGTAAACAAATTATTCCCCCTCCCCTCCTGAAGTTGGTCTTCTTGCATAGTTTATATTATTTAGTTTTTATAATAACAATCTAACATAATCAACAAAAATATGCAAACAGTTATCCACAATCTATTTTTCCTTCCACTTCCCCTCTTTTTTAATTAAGTCAATCAATTTATCCAAAGCTTCTTCCTGAGGAATATTTTTTTCAACTACCTTGTCTTTTTTGTATAGGGTAATTTTTCCCAGTGCACCACCAACGTAACCAAAATCTGCTCCAGCCATTTCCCCCGGACCATTAACAATACAACCCATCACCGCAATTTTTAAACCCTTTAAATGCCCCAATTTTTCCTGCACTTTTTTAGTAACCTCTTCGATATCGAACAATGTTCTCCCACAGGATGGACAAGAAATAAATTCTGTCTTAGTAATTCGTCTTTGTACTGCCTGCAAAATAGAATAACAAACAGGAATTTCTTTTTCTGGTGCCTCAGTCAATGACACTCTAGTGGTATCACCAATTCCCTCCATTAAAGGAACGCCAATTCCAATGGTTGACTTAGCTCGTCCATCTTCTGCCATTCCCGCCTCGGTTACTCCCAAATGAATTGGATAATCCATCTTATTTTCATCTAAAGTTTTAGCCAATAAACGATTGACTTCCACCATAATAATAGGATCAGAAGATTTAATGGCTACCACCAAATTTTCATACCCATGTTTTTTAAAAATTCGCAAATACTCCATTACACTTTCCACTAAGCCAACCGGCGTATTGCCATATTTTTCCAAAATTCGTGGAGACAAAGAACCATGATTAGTTCCTATGCGCACTGGAATATTATATTTCTTTAATTTATCAATAAAAGGAATAAGTGTTTTTTCTACGTCCAACAAGGACTCGTTATACTCTTCCTCTGTAAAATTTTTCTTAGTACCAAATTTATTACTGAACAAACCAGGATTAATTCTGATTTTATCTGCCCATTTCATTGCTTCATAAGCTGGGTCAATCACAAAATGAATATCCGCAATTAAAGGAATGTCACAATCATATTTATCCTTCAAAATTTTCTTTATTTCCTTTAAAGCTTGAGCATGCTCAACAGTTTGAGTAGTCAATCGAATTAACTCCGCTCCAACTCTAACAGATTTCATAATCTGCTCAACGGTTTCTTCAATATCTAAAGTATTCGTATTAGTCATAGTTTGTACTCGCACTGGATTATCACCACCAATACCAATGTTACCAACCATCACTGCCCTCGTCTTCCGCCGAGGTTGCATAGCTGATAAATTATTTTTATCTTTTGTTTTTGTTTGATGTTTTTTAACAGGCATATATTTATTATTTATTATTATACAACAAATTATCATTTGCAACTTCTTAATTGTAACTCTCAAATAAATAATGGTCAAGAAAATATATCTAACCAAAAAATACTTGACAAAAATAATATTTTATACTATCTTAAGATATATTCTTATAATTTATACATCTTTATATGCAAAACAATTCAACATTAGAAAAAGATATTCTGGTTTCCATTATTCCAGCAACATTCAACGAAAAAGAAAATATTATTTCTCTAATTAAACGAATCCAAGAATCTCTCAAAAATGCCGACTATGACTATGAGATTATTTTCGCCGATGACAGCACCGATGAAACTGAAGCAGAAATTAGAAAAGCAGAAAAACTATACCCAGAAGTAAAATATTTTCGTGGACCAGGAAAAGGATTATCCGCTGCTTTTATTTCTGCCTTTCCCAAAGCTCAGGGAAACTATATTGTCTGTATGGATGCTGACCTACAGCATCCTCCTGCTCTCATTCCTAAACTAATTTCTCAACTAAAAAACGGCTCCAAAATGTCCATAGCCAGTCGTTATGTTAAAGGAGGTAGCAATGAAGGACTAGGAAAATTATGGAGCCTTTATGGCATTTATCGTCGCCTGGTATCTCTTAGTATGACTTACCTCACTAGAATTCTATTTATTCCCATTCGCAAAACCACTGACCCCATGACCGGATTTTTTGCTTTTCAAAAAGATTTAATTAAAAATACAAAATTAGAAGGAACTGGATTTAAAATTTTAGTAGAGATTCTAATGCGTACCAACCCCGATAAAGTTACCGAAGTCCCTCTAAAGTTTCAACCCCGAGAACACGAAGAAAGCAAAGCAAAAGTAACTCAAGGCATTAATTATTTTAAACATCTCGGTCACCTTTTTTGGGAACTTCCCGAGGCCGCTCGTTTTCTAAAATTTTGCCTCGTTGGTCTGAACGGAGTAATGGTCAACCTAGGCTTACTCTATATCTTTGTAGAATGGTTTAAAATCCAAGAAATTATTGCTTTTACTATTTCTATTTTAATTTCTATTTTAGTAAATTATTTTTTAAATTCTCGTTTTACCTATTGTGATAATCGTTCCAAATCAAAACGAGAAAGTTTACAAAGACTAAGTTATTATTATGCTTTTGCTGGACTAACTATGTTTGTAACTTTAGCCATTTATCATGAACTAATTAATAGCTTAGGAATTCCTTATTTATTATCTGGTCTATTAAGTATTATTGCCACCACTATCTTAAACTTTGTTCTAGTAACTAAAATTATTTGGAAACTACCAGTGGAAATCTAGAATTTAGGATTTATCCACTCCTTCCCCTGCCTAACAACTAACTCCTCTCTCCTATCTTTCTCATTCATTAGTTTCACCACAATTTTTTCCATCCTCATTCCCTGAGAACCTTTAACAAGTACAACATCTTTTTCTGTAATATTTTGTTCTAAAAAATCACCAGCCTGCCCAGAATCAGCAAACCATTTCACCCTACTATTTATTTCCACCTCTCCAACTTCTTTCTCTTGCAATTTAAGGTTAAAACTTTCAACAGCTAATTTCATTCGTTCTCCCACCGCCACAAAAACTACGCCATCTAATTCCCCTAACTGCTCACCAATTTTTTGATGAGCTTTTTGTTCTTCCTTTCCCAATTCCAACATATCACCCAAAACAATAATTTTACGTTTAGCTCTAATATTTTCAATTACTTTTAACGCCTCCCTAACACTAACCGGAGCACTATTATAAGTATCATCTATAACAACTGTATTCTTTATTCCCTCAATCAAGGAAAGATGTCCTGGTATGGCTAAAAAATTCTCTAAATTTTGTAAAACCTCTCCCAGGCTCAATTTAAAATAATCAGCAATCACCAAAGCCGGCATCAACCCATAAAGATACGGCCGTCCAATAATATTATTAAATTGACCAGATATTATTTTATCTTTATAGTTTAATTTAAATTTCACTCCTCGCAACAATCCCTCGGAAGTATAGCGATATTGATTATCTATGATTTGTAAATCTGCTTCATCTTGAAAGCCATAAGACCTAACTCCGCTTTTAATAATCCTCTTGATTTTGTCAGCCTTAATGTTATCACCATTATAGATAGCTAATTTCTTAGCCTGTTTCAGCAAATAGGTTTTTTCCCTAAAAATATTTTCTTTGGTTTTAAATTTTTCTAAATGAGAAATGCCAACATTTGTCAAAATACCAATTTCAATGGGAATAAAATCACAAAAATACTTAATGTCCCCAATCTGATCTGCTGCCAATTCCAAAACTAAAATTTCTGGATATTGATTTGGTAAAATTATTAAGAAAATACTCTTAATAACAACTTTTAACCACTGCCAAATATTTTTCTTTTCACCACTTACCCCAATTATCGCCAATGGTATACCAATTTCATTATTATAATTCTTATCACTTTTACGTATTTGAAAATCATTTTCCAAAACAGCAAAAATCATCTCCTTGGCTGTACTCTTCCCGACACTCCCCGTAATGCCAATAACCATTGGTTTGTATTTTTGCAAAATTTTTTCCGCAAACCATCGTAAAATTTTTTGAATTAAAACCTTTTTTTTTAACATAATTTATTATATTATTGACTAACCTTACCCACTTACCTCCTTTTACTTATTTTCATCGCCCTCCCTCTTTTCATCTTTTTTCTCCAAACTCAAATTCAAATACTGATGCTTTTTATTAAAAACCTCCAATTCCTTCTGGGTGTACTCTTTGGTTGGTTTAATGGAATAATATTCCAATAAAAATTTACTTAAATCCCCAAAGACCGGAGCAGCTGTTCCTGCCGCCCATTCCGTATCTCGAGGGTGGTCAATTATTACCACCATAGCAAATTTAGGATTATCCACCGGAGCAAATCCAGCAAAAGTACCAATGGTTGCCCCTTCCAAATATCCACCATGTATTCTATCAGGAATTTGAGCCGTACCGGTTTTACCAGCAATTCTATACCCAGGAACTCCTGCCAATTTTCCATGACCATGTAAAACATTGCTCTCCAACATTAAGGAAGCTTGCTGAGCACTTTTTTCCGAGATAACTTGCCTAACCACCTTTGGCTTTGTTGTTATTTTTTTACCATTAGAGTTTATAATAGTATCAACAATTATTGGTTTTAGCAAGCGCCCTTTATTGGCGATTGCCCCATAAGCCATAAGCAATTGTAAAGGCGTAACAGAAATACCTTGACCGAAAGAAGCGGTAAAATAAGCTACATCTCTATTATGTTTTAAATTTAGTAAATTACCTTTTGCTTCTCCCGGAAGAGTAATGCCTGTTATTTCTCCAAAGCCAAATTTACGAACATACTTTTGAAAAAGTTTATGTCCCAATAATTTCTCCACAAAAATAACACCTGTGTTTAATGACTTATCAATTACTTCTATCATAGTCTGTTCACCATTGGCCTTTTTATTAGAATTTTTAATAGTAAACCCATTAGCAGTTACTGCCCCAGTATCATTATAAGTAGTATTTGGCGAAACCCTTCCACTGTCCAAGCCAGCTGACATGGTAATAATCTTAAAAACCGAACCAGGCTCATAATTATCACTAACGATTGGATTGCGAAATGCTTTGGAGTTAGATTTAGAATATTCATTTGGATTGAAAGTTGGTGTCGAAGCCATGGCCAAAATTTTTCCAGTGGATATATCTTCAATAACAATTTTTCCCCCATCAGCTCCATGTTTTTTAATAGCATTTTTAAGCGCCAACTCTGTTTCAAATTGGACAGTCTGATCAAGAGATAAAAGTAAATCACTTCCATCGGTAGCCTGCTGTACTAATCTTTTTCCAACTGAAATCCAACGCCCAGCCACATCACTATCCTCTTCCAAAGACCCACTCCGACCACTTAAAACATCATTAAAATATTGTTCAACACCATAACGACCAACTGGTTCACCCTTATTATTATAACCCAAAAAACCAATTGCCTGAGAAGCTAATTCATTTCCCGGATAATATCGCCATCTTTCATTTTCAAAATGAATTCCCTCCAATTGAGCCTGTTTGATTTTATCAACCTCCTCTGAAGAAGCCTTCTTTTTAATTACCTCATAGGGATCATTCTTTTTCAAAACTCTTTTACTGATAATATTCTTGTCCATTTGAAGAATTTCACTTAATTTTTGAATAACATTATTTGCGTTTTTCACTTCCGTTGGAACTACAAAAACAGTTGGCATTTCTTTATTAACCGCCGCCGCAAAATATCCCTCACTACCCCTTAGCATAATCGTTCCCCGCTGAGGCAATAAATCCTTTTTGCTTTTGTATTGTTTATTAGCCAAAGCAACATAATGATTATGATTTTTAACCTGAAGCCAAAAAAGCCGTAAAAAAATTACGGACATTAATAACACAAAAACCGTCAACACGGTATAAAATCTTGATAAAGATATATATTTCTTAGCAGATTTCATAATAAACAATAAATAATAGTCACAATTTCCAAGATACAAATCTCAAGATTTTGTTTGTATCTTGTACCTTGTACCTTGTTTCTTAATTATTAGACCTCTCCGGAAACTAGCTTCGTTACGAAATTTGCTAGTTTTGAGTAAAGTTTATTGAACAACTTTAGAAAATTTAGCCTTAGCTAAGTTGAAAAAGTTTGCCAACCAAAGGTTGACCAGCAATTTGTGATAAATGTCATATTATTAATCACTTAAAACTTTTGCTCCAAAGTTGGTCAGCCTCTGGCTGGAAATAAATTTTACCAAAAGTGGAAAATTGCAGTAGAAGATAGTTTCCGGAGAGGTCTAATATATCCTACGTTCTACATCTTATAATTTATTATTTATTACTTGTTGCGTACTGCCTACTTACTATTCCTTTAATGCCAATCCTTCCACAACATTTAGATAATCTACTTCTCCTGGATTAGCCATACCAATATCACCTGCCTTGGTCTCCAAAGTTCCAATGGATTTTAATTCTGAACTTTTAATTTTTAGATTATCATTTTTATCCTTTAATTCCTGAATGTTTTTTTCTGTAACCCTTATACCATAACCAAGAGTAGCAATCCTATTTATATTAAAAGCATACCACAAAACCAACCCTATTAAAACCAATCCCAGCCAAAAAATAATATTAGCAAAAGAAACCTGCTTTCGAGCCGATTTTACAGTAGTCTTTTTTATTTTAGTCTTTCTGCCAAAATAACTTCTTTGAGCAGTGCTACCTAAATAAACAGTCACTTTTTGTCAAAGTCTCCCCCTCTGACATTTTTAATTTTTATTTTTGTTTTTTTATCCCTACGAAACTACGAATCCATTACGAATATACGAATAACTCACTGCGTTCGCTATTTTAGTCAACAATTTATTATTCACCAATCACCAGCATTCGTACATTTGTAAATTTGTAATAGATTTGTAGATTCGTAGAAGCTTAAATCCTCTCTCCCACTCTCAATCTCGCACTCCTTGCCCGACGATTATTATTTAATTCTAACTTGCCAGGCTTAATACCCTTTCGTTTGATTAATTTAATTTCCGACTTCTCGTCACAAACACAAACCGGGATTTCTTTCGGACAAACGCATCCCCTAGCCTTTGTCCGCAAGAAATTTTTAACTAACCGGTCCTCCAAAGAGTGAAAGGAAATTACTGCTAATCGCCCTTTACTCTTTAGAAGTTTAATGGATTGTTCTAAAAATATATTTAAATTACCCAACTCCTCATTTACAACTATTCGCAAAGCTTGAAAAACTTTGGTAGCTGGATGAATTCCGCTCTTTGGGTTAACCACCTTTATATCTACAATTAAATTTGCCAGTTCACTAGTCGTATTTAATTCTTTTTCCTGTCGTCTTCTGATAATCTCCTGTGCAATTTGCCGAGCCATTCTTTCTTCTCCAAGCTCTTTAAAAATCTCCGCCAACTCGTCCTCACTCCATTCATTAACAACTTGCCAAGCAGTCAAACCATTTATTTGACCATCCATTCTCATATTTAAAGGAGCATCTTGTTGAAAGCTCATTCCATAACGTTTATCCTGAACCTGTTCAATTCGCCAACCCAAATCAGCTAGAATACCATCAACGCTATTAAACTTTATCCCATCCCTAGCATAAAGTTTATTTATAATATCCTGTATATTTTTAAAATTGTCATTAATCAAAATCAATCTACTTGCTAAATTTGTTTCATTACCCAAATCAATCTCTCTTATCTTTTTCTCAAATTCTTCAATGGCCTCTTGGTCCAAATCAATTGCTACTACTTTTCCACTTTCACCAACCTTTTTAAGCAATTCCAATGTATGTCCTCCGGATCCCAGTGTCGCATCAACCACCACATTCCCTTCTTTAATATTCAGCGCATCCACCGCTTCGTCTAATAATACTGTTATATGATTCATATTATCTAACCAATTTTAAATTTTAAGTTTTAAATTTTAATTCAATTTTAATTGTTCAAATTCTAAATTTTTAAAACAAACAACAAACAACTAACAATTTTAAAATTCAAAATTTAAAATTCATTTAAAACTTAAAATTTAAAACTTAAAATTAATTAATACATCCCTAATCGTCCCAACTGCTCCGCCACCTCATCCTGATTCTTTTCTGCTCCTTTCTTATATTTTTCCCAAACCTTAGTATTCCAAACTTCCAATCTATTAAACAATCCAGCAATTGTCACGTCTTTTTTTAATCCAGCATATTCTTTTAAATAGTCTGGGATCAATACTCTTCCCTGAGAATCCAATTTGCCATCCGTTGCTCCCGCCAAAACCATCCTAATAAAACTTCTCGTTCCTTTTTCTCCTACTGGCATCGAACCTAACTTCTCAGCAATTTTACTCCATTCTTCCGAAGTGTAAATAAATAAACAGCCATCCAGTCCCCTAGTAATAATAATTCCTTTTTTAAATTTAGTTCTAAATTTAGCCGGCACTGCCACCCTCTTTTTCTGGTCTAAAATATGTTGATATTCTCCGATAAACATTTCACTTTGTGACGCGGACCAACGCTGACTTAACGCTGACCACACAGACTACTCAAATTTATCCGCCCTAGGCGGATCAGCCTTGGGCTGACAAATTAAAATTTAAAACGTTCCCCACATTTCACCACTTCCCTTACATTATACCCCACCACGCAACACCCGTCAACACTTAAAAACACTTTTACCCCATCCTTTTAAAACAACAAAAAACAGCTCAACTAAGCTGTTTTTTAAACCAATCCCAGACTAACCAAAAAGTTATCCACAGGCAAAAAACAATCTATTATTTTTAAAAACAATTCCCAACAAGTAAAAAAGCGCGGCTTCGCCGCGCTTCAACAGTTCTAAATTCCAAGCTCCAAATTCATAAATTCTCAGCTATTTAAATTTCATTTTTACTTTTTAGCTTTCGACTCTATAACTTTCGACTTTACGACTTTCAACTAACGTAATCCCATCTGTGCCTTCACCGCCTCCGCCTGTCCCTTGTCAATCTGCCCAGAAGCCACCATCTCCTCAATCTGTTTTAAAACCTTATCTTTATGTTTATAAAGCTCCTGAGGATTTAGAGCTTGTCTCATAACCTCTTCTTGTTTTTTCTTTGGCATTTTTTGTAGCATCTTTAAACCCATTTTTTCTTTTAAAGACATCCCCTTGGTGTCTATATTTTTCAACATCTCGGTAATATCTCCACCGCCACCCATCATTCCGGCCATCGCCGCCGACATCATATCATTTTTACTCGCCTTTGTGTCATCATCAGACTGACTGTCATCAGACTGCTGATTATCACTCTGGGAATTTACCACAGCCTGTTTTTCATCATTTTCTTCTTGATTTTTATCCTCCTCTTTTACTACCTCATCCTCCTTCTTTTTTTTCTTAAAAAATCCTAACATATTTTTATTATTATTTATTAATTAATTTTAAAATTTTACTAAATTTAGAACTGAAAATCACTAAGTTTATATCCTCGATTCTTTAATCCTTGCCTTAATTCATTTTTCGCCTTTTTTTCTATTTGACGAACCCTTTCTCTACTAATGGGCTTTTTATTTTTATCAATCGTCATTTCTTCTCTTAATTCTTCCAACGTCTTGTCATTTAAGTTTCTTCTCTTGAGCAATCTAAGCTCACGTGAATTTTCACCTAAAATTTCTCCAGCCAATTTCCAAAATAATTCTTTTGATAATTTTTTATCAACTAAATATTCTGGAACATCGTTATTTCCAATAGTTAAAAAATCTTTAAATGTTATCCCATCTTTTTCACCATCAATAGAATTATCTAAATAATAATCTTGTTTATTTCTTTCCAAAAAATACGTCGCCTCTACAATTTCTTCCACTTCAACCTCTAATATATTTGCCATTTCTATTTCATTAGCCATTCTGCCATTTTTTAACTCAAATTCTTTTTGTTTTTCAATATATCTTTTCGCCAATTTACCAACATCAGTTCTCCAAATATCAGGGAAAACATACCCATCAATAGTACTTATTATTAATTGCTGAGCATAAGAAGAAAAAGCCATTCCTCTTCCTAGAGAAAAATTATTAACAGCATAATTTAATCCTATTACACCAAAATTTACTATATCCTGAACATTAAATGAATGAACTTTCTCATATTTCGGCCATTGAGCAATTTTAGTTACCAACGACATATTGTTTAATATCAACTCCTTTCTGATAACATTAACTTTTTGCAATTCTTCCAACCACCTTTTTACATCGCTCCTGACCTTATTAATATCAATATTATTTTCAATAAACCAATCTTCCCTACCACTATCCAATTCTTTTTCCCATTGTTTTAAAATTTTTACTAAATACCTATAATCACTTAACATCATCTTTTTTAACTCCCCAACTACAACACCCACATTGTCACCCTTAATCATCTGCAATTTATCCTTTATTATTTTTCCATTCTTATCAACTATTGATAAATTATTTAATAATTAAAACAATGCCGGTGTACGCTGTTTTCCATCTAAATTACCTAAAACTAATAAAGGATAAGCTTCTACTATTTCATCTCGAATTTGAGACATTGCCTCAATAAATTTCGGAAACTTCTCTTCATTTATTTTTTTATCAAATTTAAAATCATCATCCTGGGGTAATTTAGCTTTTTTATTATTTACTTTATCATCCCTTTCATTATTTAATATTTTATTGTCTTTTTTATTACCACCTTTAGCGCCACCCAAATCACCTTCGACTGGAAGTCGCTTGGTATAGTGTACTTTAAAATAATCTTTTCCAGCTCCATTCATTACTTCTATTTATATTTTTAATTATTCTTTTCTTTTGCTAATTGCCAGGTATTTTCCAATACTTTTGCCACCGTTACTGGACCAACTCCTCCGGGAACAGGTGTAATAGCTCGAGTCATCTCTTTTACTTCCTCAAAGTCAACATCTCCATACACTTGTCCATCTTCTTTTGTAATACCAATATCAATTACCACCGCATTAGGCTTAATCATTTCCGCCATAATCAAATTCCTTTTGCCTACTGCTGTGATTAATAAGTCTGCTTGTTTTACTTTCTCCGCTAAATTTTCATCATCTCCAAATATTATTTTAACATCAGCTCCCTCATTAGTCAAAAGTGTTGTTAGACCATTACCAAAAATTTCCGAATTTACTACCAAAACTACTTTTTTGTCTATCAACTCAAAATGAACTTTTTCTAACATCAATAAGACTGTTGCATAAACAGGCGACAATAAAACAGAATGATTATTTTTATATTCAGCTATTTTTTTAATATTTTCCGGATGAAAACAATCCACATCTTTCTTGGGATCAATGGTGGCAATGATTTTATCCGTATCAAATTTTTCCGGCAAAGGTAACTGCACCAAAATTCCATCAATTTCCGAATCTTGGTTTAAATGTTTAATTAATTCTACTACTTCATCCGTTCCCTCTCCTTCTTCCATTTTATAAAGATGAGTATCAATTCCCACTTCTTTGGCTCGCTGTTGTTTGATGTCCACATACAAAGCAGAATCATCCCGCTCCCCGGCCAAAATAATCGCCAAACCGGGACGATTATCCAAAGCATTATCAAAAATATCCCGCGCGATCTTTTGCGTTATCTCCAAAGCAATCTGCTGTCCATCAATTATTTGCATATGTTTGTTAATTATATTATTAGATTTAATACCGTTACTACCCCCCTGTGCTAGGCCCAGCGGATCCAGGGTAAAGGGGGTCAAATTTCCTCATCACTTTTATTTAACAACGCAGTTGGTAAATAAAAGTGATGAGATTTTTTTTGAGAGTTTTTCTATTTAATCTCTCAATTTAAATTTTGAATTTTGAATTTTGATTGAATATTTAATTTTGAATTTTTCAAAAATTTGAACATTGAAAATTGCTTGTAAATTAAAATTGACCGCTACACAAATTCATCAATCAACAATAATATGTTGCTCCGGATCGTCAGAATTAGATACCTTTTTTGCTTCTTGCTTTTTAATTAACATATTATTTTATCTAGAAATTAAAATGTTGATATTTCTCTCCCGCCACCAACTAACGCTTGCCAAGAATGAACTACCCCGCAGCAAGCTAATGGGGAATTCTTTTTGATTAATCAATTAGTTTCTCTTAAATATTCCTTTTTTCGTTTTTCTAGTTCTTTATAAGCAAGTTTTTTTGCTTGTTTAAAATAAAAAAATCCATCCTTTTCAATTCTATGCTCTTTCAATTTATCATACAATCCCCAAAAATCAAATCTATTACGAATTATATCAGCATCAAAACCTGTTTTCGAAAATCGCCACAATTTATCAGCGTCTCTAACTAAACCATCCTCAGAAGAAATAAAATCCTTCCGAGTATCATGCTGAGAAATTATTTCTAAAATTTCCGGTATTAATTCTGATGGATAATTAACCTTTTCTAAAATTTCTCTTCCTATTTTAACACCAGCATCTTGATGTTTATATCGCACTGTCAGCTTTTGCTTCTTGGTCGCTTGATGATTAAATATGAGCATTCTGTCTTTTGATGACAATTGACTCCAGCCAGTATCATGTAAAATAATTGCCGGAACGACAACGTCTTCATTGGCTTTCTCCAACTTCAATAATTGAACTGCATAATTTGTTGTAATCTCTGCGTGCCCCTTATCATCTCTTTTGTCCTGATAAGGCAAAGCCAACTTCCAAATTTCCTCAAATATCTTTTTCATAATTTTATATTGTAATAATTTAACTACTCACTATTTATGGTTCACCGCTTGCCAAGATTTAATTTCCTCCTTATTTCCGCTTCCCTCCAACTCCGCCGAGATTCAATCTCTTCAAGCTTAATTTGTCATCCCTAAACGGGAGATAAATACATTTGTAAATTTGTAGTTGATTTGTAGATTTGTAGGGGCGGTAAATTCGTAACTAATTTGTACTTTCGTAGGGACCATAATTTTCACAGGGTCTATTTATGCAACGGAAATCCTTTACAAAACCCAATCACCTCTTTCCTAATTCCTTTCAGCACTTTATCATCATTAATATTTTCCGTCACCTCATTTATCCACCCAACGATTTTTACAATATCCTTCTCTTTCATTCCCCGAGTTGTTACTGCCGGCACTCCAATTCGCACCCCACTAGGATCAAATGGTGAACGAGGATCATCGGGAATAACATTTTTATTTAAGGTGATGCCAACTTTATCCAAGGCTACTTCCAATTCCTTACCAGTAACTCCCTTGCTACCAAAAACATCTACCAAAACCATATGATTTTCTGTCTTACCAAAAACAATTTTAAAATTATACTTTTTCAACTCCATCTCCAAAACCTTAGAATTCTTTAAAATCTGCTCAGCGTATTTTTTAAATGAAGGTTCTAAAGCCTCGCCAAAAGCCACTGCCTTCGCCGCAATATTATTCATATGAGGCCCACCTTGAAAACCAGGAAAAGCAGACTTATCAATCGCCCGAGCGTATTTTTTCTTACACATTATCATTCCACCTCTTGGCCCTCGTAAAGTTTTATGAGTAGTAGTTGTCACAATATCAAAATATGGTACCGGATTAACCAAAGCCTTTCCGGCAATCAACCCAGCAATGTGAGCAATGTCAATCATAGAAATTGCTCCCACTTTTTTAGCAATCTGTGTAAAACGACGATAATTTATCCTCCGACTATAGGCGGAAAATCCCGCCAACATTAATTTTGGTTTTTCTTTCCGAGCCATTTTTTCCAAAGCATCATAATCAATTTTTCCCTGGTCATTTGTTTTATAACCAACAAAATTATAAATTTGAGCCGAAAGAGTTACCGGATGCCCATGAGTCAAATGTCCTCCGTGAGATAAGTCCATTCCCATTACTTTATCTCCTGGCTTAAGTAAGGCACTATAAGCAATCATATTGGCCGGCGCCCCAGAATGAGGCTGAACATTTACATGCTGAGCTTTGAATAATTTTTTAGCTCTTTCAATCGCTAAATCCTCCACCACATCCGTAAAGTCCTGCCCTCCATAATATCTTTTTCCCGGATAACCCTCTGAATATTTATTAGTAAAGACAGAACCCAACGCCTCCAACACAGCATCGGAAACATAATTTTCCGAAGCAATCAATTCCATTCCCTCCTGCTGTCTCTTCTTTTCATTTTGGATAGCTTGATAAACAGCTTTGTCTTGTTGTTTTAATTTTTTCATTTTTTAGAAATTAGATTATTAGTATATTAGATCGTAGATGGTAGATGGTAGATATTTAAAGATAGAAATTAAGAATTATTCCACGCAAAATCGCCCAGCTTATCCCACGGCACAACATTCGCCTTTTGTAATTTTAATTTTCTACTTCCATTATAAACAATTATACTACTGGCATTTTTAAATTCTTTTTCTTGAATTTCAACAATATTTTTCAAAAATGATTGACTAAATTTACTGGCTGATTTTATTTCTATTAATAAAAATTCTCCGCCTAAATCAATTACTAAATCAATTTCTTTGTGTCGAGAATCTCTATAAAAATATAACTGGGAAGAAATACTAAATATCTCTTTGTCTTTTCTGGTATCCGCAATTATTAAATTTTCAAAAATATTTCCCCGAGCAAAATGAGCATCTAACTCTTTAGCTGAGTCAATCCCCAATAAAAAACAAAGTAAACCAGTGTCATAAAAAAATATTTTTGGAGAACGAATTAATCTTTTATTAGTATTCTTAAAATACGGTGTTAAACGAAAAATCACATAACTGGCTTCCAAAACACTAAGCCACGATTCAGCCGTGTTGGGAGAAATACCAGTGTCATCAGCTAGAGAAGAAATATTAACAATCTGCCCCACTCTTCCTGCTAATAAAATCATAAACTTTTTAAATTGTGTTAGGTCACCAATATTTTTAATTAATCGTATGTCTCTCTCAACGAAAGTCGTCAGATAAGAATTATAAAATTCATCAATGGGAATTTGACGACTATATAAAGCTGGATAAAAACCTTTTAAAATCTGATTCCAAGATTTTTTCTCAATTATTTTTCCATTTTTAAGTTCATTTAAACTAAAAGGAAGCAAAGTCAAATGTGCCACCCTTCCAGCCAAGGATTGACTAATTTTTTCTGATATTAATAAATTTTGCGAACCAGATAAAATAATAGAACCCATTTTTTGTTGCTCATCGACATGAACTTGGATATAAGACAAAAGCTCAGGCATTCTTTGCACTTCGTCAATAATAATATTTTCAGAATGTTCTTTGAAAAAATGTTCCGGATCACTAGAAATATACTCAAAATCAGAAAAAGATTCTAAGTTAAAATATTCATAGTTTTTAAAACGATGTTTAATATAAGTAGTTTTTCCAGACTGTCTAGGCCCAGTAATAAAAATAACCGGAAATCCTTTTAAGACTTTACTAACTCTTTTATCAATATCTCTTTTATAAAATTTTTGCATAGTATTTTATCTAAAATAAACCCTCAGATTCCCTTACTCCTTAAATCAACTATAACATACCCCGTGTAATTTTGCAATCCAATTGCAAAATTACACACTTTCTTGTTAATAATATTCCTCGCCTGCCTAACGGCAGACAGGCAATAGGTCTAGGCCACTTCATTCTGATAACATTTTTCGCAATAAACTATTTCTGGTCTATCTGGAGCATAGGTAGTTTCAAACTCAGTATTACAACCCTCCTTCATGCAAGTTCGTTTGTAAAGCTTCAGAGGATTTCTATGTTTTAATCTTTGGTGATGACGACAGTTAGGAC